>SIAZ01000069.1 GCA_009695405.1 Pedosphaera sp.
CGGCCACAACTCCAGCGTCTCCTCCACCTTCAACAGGAAGGTCGAGGACTCCGGCTCAAACCGCGCCTCCACCACTCGCCATGCCTTGCCAAGCCCGAGCAACTGTCCAAAGGTCTGTTCCGGTGTCATCGCTCGGCATCATCCTCCAGATGTCAAGCCCCCCCCGGTTTCACTGGAAATAGCGAGGAACCATCGGTTCTTGGGTTGAATAGGTATTGGAGTTACTCTTTTGAAACTCCATTTGAGCCTATGAAACATCCTTCTTCAGCTTGGTTGGCCGATTCTGTTCAGCAGTTGCTCATTCGAGACCTGCTCAGTCGTGTCCGCTCTTGGGCTCCAGACCAGACTATTTCTTACCGCGAACTCCGTGAAATCACCTATGCTGAATTTTTAAAGCGGGTGAATCAACTCGCCATAGTTCTGACTCGTTTAGGGGTTCAAGCGGGAGACCGAGTCGGAGTAATGGATTGGGACAGTCATCGTTATTTAGAACTTTTCTTTGCTATACCGATGCTAGGGGCGGTGATTCACACGGTAAATGTGCGACTTTCATCGGAGCAAATCCTCTACACGGTGGATCATGCGGCGGACTCCCTGATGTTAGTGCATCCCGACTTTTTCGAGGTAGCTGAAGCTATAGCACCGCGCGTACCCAAGGTTCGGCATTGGATTACGCTATCTGACGATGCTATGCCGCCCGCGACTTCATTGGCTTCCGTTGGCGATTACGAGTCACTGTTGGCGGGTGCAGAGTTGGAGTTCGATTTTCCGGACTTGAATGAAAATACTGTTGCGACTCTTTTCTACACAACTGGAACCACTGGGGATCCCAAGGGCGTCTATTTTACCCATCGCCAGATTGTGCTGCATACCCTCGCTGAAGGGCTTGCATTAACCGCCCATAACAATCCGTTTTCACTAAGTGACGATGATATTTATCTGCCGCTGACGCCGATGTTTCATGTCCACGCGTGGGGATTCCCTTATTTGGCGACCATGCTAGGGATCAAGCAGGTGTATCCAGGCCGTTTTGAACCTCAGCGCCTGTTGAGTTTATTGGCTCATCACCGGGTGACAATTTCCCACTGTGTTCCCACCGTTCTGCTTATGTTGCTCAACCATCCTGAAAGCAAACAAGTAGACTGGTCGCGACTGAAAATTGCTATTGGCGGTGCTCCGCTACCGATCGGGCTTGCACGGGCAGCGGCGAACCGTGGCATCCGTATTCTCGGTGCCTATGGGATGTCGGAGACCTGCCCCATCATTGCTGCATCCCACATCAAGCCGCCTAGGAGCGGCCCGACAGAAGCGGCGACAGACCCGATTGAGATCGTCACTCGGACTGGATTTCCGATTCCATTGGTTGATGTGGCTATTATGGATTCTGCCGGTGTTTGTTTACCTGCGGGCCGCGAGAACATTGGGGAACTTGTTCTTCGGGCTCCCTGGTTGACCCGTGGTTATCTCGATGATCCGCTTCGTTCCGAGGCCTTATGGAAGGGAGGTTGGCTTCATACAGGTGATATTGCCTACAGAGATAACGAAGGCTATATCCGGATAACGGATCGCCTGAAAGATGTGATTAAACTAGGCGGCGAATGGATTTCAACGCTCGAACTGGAGAATGCGCTCAGTCAACACCCGGCAGTAAAGGAAGTAGCGGTTGTTGGTGTCTCGGATCCTAAATGGGATGAGCGGCCCCATGCGGAGGTGATTCTGCGAGAGGGGATAGGGGTTGAGATCACACCGCGGACGCTCCTAAAATTCCTTCATACCTTTATAGATAATGGGACCCTCCACCAAAGGGTTATCCTCACCCAAATCCGTTTCGCAGCCACTCTTCCACGAACCAGCGTCGGGAAGATCGACAAAAAGGCCCTACGGTTAGGGCTTCAAAATCCTACTACTGAAAATCCTTAAGATTTTTTACTTTTTGCTGTTCGCTTGAAACTCCGCACGGGCAAGATCTGGTGGTGATTTCCCAGCCGATCTACCTCGAAAAAAGAAACAGGCAAGCAGGAATGGGCTCCCTTTTTTGGAGGCAGTTCGCGGTGAGCTTCGCCCTGAGCCTGACTCTAGCCGGTGCTGAATCGCCGCTGCCCTTGGCAACAGCAGGAACCGTCGACTTCGCTCGAGATATTCTGCCAATACTTCAATCTCGCTGCATTGAATGCCATGGACCAGCCAAACAGAAGAGTGGTCTTCGGTTGGATGATAGGGTGAGAATGTTGCAAGGGGGCGATGATTTGGGGCCGAGTATTCGGCCTAGAGATAGTGCAGGAAGTCCATTGATACGAGTGGTTTCAGGGTTGGTTTCTGATAAAAAAATGCCCAAGAAAGGTCCGGCGCTTTCTGTTGCGGAAATTGGGCTTTTGCGGGCTTGGATTGATCAAGGGGCTAAAGGGGATGAGTCCGCCAAAGAAACGGCAGCGCCGGTTCCGCACTGGTCTTTTCAGTCTGTGCGACGACCGATGATCCCAGTTGGCTACTCCGAGACCATCAATCCGATCGACACGTTCGTTCGCGCGGAATTGAAGAAAAAGGGGATCAAGTCATCGCCTGAGGCTGATCGGACGACCTTAATTCGGCGACTGTACTCAGTGATGCTTGGAGTACCGCCGAGCCTTGAGGAGGTAGAGGCTTTTCGGGTCGACCGGACGCCACTTGCCTTTGATCGATTAGTGGATCGAGTACTGGAGAATCCCGGCTACGGGGAACGATGGGGCCGCCACTGGATGGACGTGATTCGTTTTGCTGAAAGTAATGGCTTTGAAACGAATCGAGAACGAACCACTGCTTGGCGATTCCGTGACTACATTATTCAGTCTCTGAATGCGGACAAACCGTATGACCAATTTGTTCGAGAACAGATTGCTGGCGACGCATTGGGGGTTGATGTGGCCACTGGATTTCTTGTTGGCGGTCCTTGGGATATTGTTGGGAGTCCGGATCCAGCTCTGACGGCTCAACAACGGGCTGATCAACTCGATGATATGGTGAATACCACGGGTACGGCATTTCTTGGACTAACCCTCGGCTGCGCTCGGTGCCACACTCATAAATTCGACCCGATCACCCACCTCGAATATTATGCGATGACCGCCATTTTTGCTGGGGTTCGACAGGGCGAACGCGCTTTGCCACGATCAGCGGAGCAAGAGGCCGCTTTGCAGATGGAAACAGAACGGATCCTTGTTCTCGAGAAGCGGCTCGAAAAATACCTCCATAAACCGGTTAATGTGACCAATACTGCCCTGTTACCATCGGTCGATGCGCGCTTAAACGAAGACTCTTTCCCCAAAATATCGGCCCGCTTCGTTCGTTTTACTATTTCGTCATCCGGTGGGGGACAACCTTGTCTAGATGAACTCGAGGTTTGGTCAGGAAGCAACAATGTTGCGTTGGCCTCATACGGCACAAAAGCGACAGCTAATGGCACTTTAGCTGGCTATGAAATCCATCAACTGGCTCACATTAATGATGGGCGCTTCGGCAATACGCGCTCTTGGATTTCGAGTGAGTCGGACAAAGGTTGGATTCAACTGGAATTGCCCCAGATTGAATCGATCCAACGAATCACTTGGGGCCGAGATCGTGAGGGTCTTTTTACTGATCGTCTAGCAACGAACTACCGCATTGAAGTGGCAGAATCAGTGGGCCAATGGAAGACGGTATCCGGCTCGGACCTACGGCAATCGATTGGGGTAGTTAAGCCGAAGAAACCGGCATATCGATTTGAAGGCATCAGTGAGACGGAATCGCATGAGGGTAAAAAGTGGCTTTCGGATTTGGAAGAGGCACGAAAAAAGCGAGAGGAATTTGCCCGAACTCCAATGGTGCATGCGGGGATATTTAGCCAACCGAAACCGGCGCATCGACTTCACCGAGGTGATCCACTGCAACTCCGAGAAGTCGTCACGCCAGCGACGCTTGGTCTCTTTCAACCGGTTCGTATGGAGGAGTCCGTTCCAGAACAGCAGCGACGTATTACTTTGGCCGATTGGATAACGCGGTCGGATCACCCATTGACCGCGCGGGTCATCGTCAATCGGATCTGGCAGCAGCATTTTGGGGTTGGGCTTGTGGATACCCCGAGCGATTTTGGGCGCAATGGAACTCGGCCGACCCATCCTGAATTGTTGGATTGGTTAGCGGACGAATTGGTCCATCCGAATCGGACGTCGAAGGGACCGATGCCCCTACCTTGGACTCTCAAGCGTTTGCACAGGTTGATTCTATGCAGCGCTACATGGAAGCAGTCTGGGGCACCCCGTGCCGAAGCTTTGCGGATTGATGCAGGGAACAGATTGCTCTGGCGATTTCAACCGAGGCGATTGGAGGCCGAAGGAATCCGCGACACGATTCTTGCGGTGAGTGGATCGCTCAATCGGGCCGCTGGCGGGCCCAGTTTCTATCTGCTCGATGTTGATCGTGAAAATGTTTACCATTATCGGCCCAAGGAGGATTTTGGGCCGGCTGAATCGAGGCGAATGGTTTATGCCTTCAAGGTGCGTATGGAACAAGATGGGGTGTTTGGTGCGTTTGACTGTCCGGACGGTAGTTTAGTGACCCCGCGCCGGACGGCATCGACGACCCCCCTACAGGCATTGAACCTGTTCAATAGTCGCTTTATTTTAAAGCAATCGGATCTTTTTGCGGAACGGTTAAAACGAGAATCGGGATCGTCCAACAAAGCTCAAATTCAACGTGGTTGGGAGTTGACTTACGGTCGGCGTCCAGACCGAGTTGAGGAGGATCGCGCTGAGGTATTTCTCCGAAAGGAAGGCCTTCCAGCCCTCTGCCGAGCCCTTCTTAATTCAAACGAATTTCTCTTCATTCCATGAGTGCTCCACATCTGCGTGCTGCCTTGCTCGATCGACGCCGCTTTCTCGGTGAATCAGGAATGGGACTCGGGGCTATCGCTTTGACTCATCTCCTTTCTCGCCAACGTCTGCTAGGGGCGAGTGTTTCCGGTAAGGAGCCAATCCGGCCTCTTATCAGCCCCGGTGCGCCTTATGCCCCTCGTGTGGCACCCTTACCAGCACGGGCCAAAAATGTGTTGGTTATCTTTTGTAGTGGGGCGTGTAGTCATCTCGATACCTTCGACTATAAACCCGAGTTAATTCGTCGTCACGGCCAACCGATTCCGGGCAGCGAAAAACTGATTACTTTTCAAGGAGAACAAGGGGCTCTCAATCGCAGTCCGTGGGAGTTTCGTCCGCGTGGTCAAACGGGGAAAATGATTTCAGATCTTCTCCCTCACCTTGGAGCGTTGGCGGACGAACTCTGCTTCATTCATTCGATGAAGGGGAAAACCAACACTCACGGGCCGGGCGAGAATTTTATGTCGACTGGATCTGCTTTGGATGGTTTTCCGAGCTTGGGATCTTGGCTGACCTACGCGTTAGGGAGTGAAGACCAAAGTTTACCTGCTTACGTGGCCATACCTGATCCGCGCGGGAAGCCCCAAAATAGTGTGAACAATTGGGCTCCAGGTTTTTTGCCAGCCGCTTATCAAGGAACGGAGTTCAATGCCACGACCCCGATCCGAAATCTAGCTCGACCCAGTGGCATCCCCGAGAATCGTGATCAAGCAACACGGAGTTTTCTTCGCGGTCTTAACGAACGTCACGCCAGTCTGTATCCTGGCGATTCCCAGTTGGCGGCTCGAATCTCTAGCTACGAGTTGGCGGCACGTATGCAATTGACTGTACCCGGTGTCGCCGATCTTTCCAGTGAACCAGAGCATATTTTACGGCTCTACGGAGCGGATGAAGGAGGAAGCAAGGTGAAGGATTTGCGCGCGGCCTATGCGCGGAATTGCATTCTGGGGCGTCGCTTGGTGGAGAAGGGTGTTCGCTTTGTTCAAGTCTTCAACGGGGCTTATCAAACCGGAGGTGAAGGCGTTAGTAACTGGGATGGCCACAAAGATATACTCAATCAGTACGGGGTTCACGGGCCCGTCCTTGATAAGCCGACCGCAGGTTTGCTTATTGATCTCAAGCAGCGGGGGTTACTCGATGAAACCTTGGTGGTATGGTGCACCGAGTTCGGTCGGATGCCGACATTTCAAAAGGGATCCCAAGGACGAGATCACAATCCTGAAGGCTTCACCTGTTGGCTCGCTGGAGCTGGGGTAAAACATGGATTTTCACACGGCGCCACGGATGAATTTGGACATCGTGCGATCCAAGATGTGGTCACTGTCCATGATTTCCACGCCACGCTTCTCCATTTGCTCGGATTAGATCACGAACGTCTGACGTACTATCACAACGGTATCGAGCGCCGACTTACCGATGTTCATGGCGAAGTGATCCGACCGATCCTAGCCTAAGTCAGCAGGGTGGATGGCTGCCAGAGGCCTTTTTCGAATCCGCAGCCAAGCCGAGACGCTCACGTCTCGGCTTGTGTTTAGGGGAGGGGGCTAGCGGCTACGAGCAACCCAAGCTCTCTCCGCAGTTCAAGCACTTATAGCAGGCTCCATTTCGCACTGAAATGTGCCCGCACTTAGGGCAGGGGGGAGCGTCTTTTTGATTTTGAATAGTCGCGGTTAATGCACTAGCCAACAGATGCCCTGCTGCAGCCACTGAGGGATGGCCTTCGGAATTAGTCACAGAGGCCTTCACCAGAATTGAGGTGTCTGCTTCATCGGCGATAAGCAGGCCCGATGTTGAACGTGCGATCTTTTTTTTGAGCTCCCTGACCATACTAGACATTGGAAGATCCGCCTGACCGACCCCAGGTGAATTGGCCTCACGAAATCCATCGATAAACTGACAGGCCATCCATCGGAAGACATAATCAATGATTGAACTGGCTTGGCGTATATCAGGGTTTTTGGTGAAACCGCTTGGTTCGAAGCGTTGATGCGAGAACTTTTTGACCAAGGCATCCAAGGGCACTCCATATTGTAAGGAAAGGCTGGTCAGAGCCCCGACCGAATCCATCAATCCACCGATGGTCGACCCTTCTTTCGCCATTGTGACAAACAACTCGCCAGGTTGACCGCTCTCGAAGAGGCCGACCGTCAAATAGCCCTCGTGCCCGGCAATATCAAACTTATGGTTAATCGCCATTCGTGTGTCAGGGAGTCGGCGCCGAGCAGGATGTTGGCTGAGCGCCCCCAATCGGTTGGTCTCAGATTGTAATTCGGCGATGCGTGACTCCAGCGTCTTCACTTGATCCGAAGTCGATGAAGAGTTTTTTTTGTCTCCACCCTCATTGGTCTTTTTGGTGTTCAAGGGTTGGGATCGTTTGGATCCATCCCGATAAATAGCCACGCATTTGAGGCCCATCCGCCAAGCATCGATATAGACATGTCGGATCTCTTGGACAGTGGCGTCACTGGGTATATTGACGGTTTTGGAGATCGCCCCAGAAATGAAGGGTTGAGCCGCCCCCATCATACTCAAATGGGCTCTGTAGTGGATACTTCGTTGACCTCGGAAGGCCTTAAACGCGCAGTCAAACACTGAAAGATGAGTTGGGTTTAAACCCGAGCGAACAACCGTGCCTTTGTCGTTGGTGACGTCTTCGATGGTATCAAATGTTTCGATGTGCTTCTCAATAGCGGACCTTTCCTGATTGGAATAGCCCAAGCGTTGAAGGGCTTCAGGAACGGTTCGATTGACGATCTTCAACATACCGCCACCGGCCAGCAGTTTGTATTTTACTAGAGCGATATCGGGTTCGATGCCGGTGGTATCGCAATCCATTAAGAAGGCGATTGTCCCAGTTGGCGCGAGCACGGTGACCTGAGCATTACGGTATCCGGATTTTTTACCACGGATTAAGGCTCGATTCCAGCATCGGCGCGCCTCGTCTTTCAAAGATTTAAACTCGGTACTGGATTGAATCCCTTCAACCGCGTCGAGATGTTGGCGGACGACAGTCAAGGTGGAGGCCACATTATCTTTGGATGCCGGTTTAGTGACACCGCCACATCTGGAATCCAGATATCCGGGAAAGGGAGTCTTGATGGAGGCAAGATCCGCGCTTTGTTCGTAAGCGTGACCGGTCATAATCGCAGTGATGGAACCAGCCAAGGCTCGACCTTCATCGGAGTCGTAGGCTAGGCCATAGCTCATAATCAGCGACCCTAGATTGGCATAGCCCAAACCTAAGGTCCGAAACCGGTGTGAATTTTCAGCGATCTCTTTGGTTGGATAACTGGCATTATCCACTAGAATTTCTTGGGCTGTAATGTAAATACGGATTGCGGCCTTGAAACGGTCGATATCAAAGGCTCCATCCGCCTTCTTGAACTTCATTAGGTTCAAAGAAGCAAGATTGCAGGCGGTGTTGTTTAAAAAGACATATTCGGAGCAGGGGTTGGTCGAATGAATCGGTTCAGTTCCCTTACAGGTATGCCATTTTTGAATCGCGCCGTCGTACTGCAAACCAGGGTCACCACAAATCCAAGTTCCTTCGGCAATCTGGTCCAACAGTCGAGAGGCGTCCTTCTTTTCCAATGACTTGTTACCGGTCACCGTCCGAGTCCACCACTCTCGACCATCGACCGCCGCTTGCATAAATTCGTCTGAAACCCGAACCGATAAATTCTCATTCTGATACATCACCGAACCGTAGGCATCGCCATTGAATGATCCGTCATATCCTTGCTCAATAAGGGCCCATGCTTTTCTCTCCTCCTTTGCCTTGGCCGTAATAAATTCTTCAATATCCCCATGCCAATCACGGAGGGTATTCATCTTGGCTGCACGGCGTGTTTTTCCGCCTGACTTCACGACATTGGCAACTTGATCGTAGACCTTTAGAAAACTCATCGGTCCACTGGGTCGCCCACCGCCTGAGAGCATTTCTTTGCTCGAGCGAATCGGAGTAAGGTCTGTGCCGGTACCAGACCCATACTTGAAGAGCATAGCCTCGGAGTAAGCCAAGTGCATGATGCTTTCCATAGTGTCGTCAACCGACTGAATAAAACAGGCGGAGCCTTGTGGATACTCGTATTGGGTAGAAGCGCGATGAGCTGCGCCTGTCTTTAGATCCCAAAACCAATTTCCCCGATCACTGTTTTTGCCCACTCCATATTGATGGAAAAGGCCCACATTAAACCAGACCGGAGAATTGAAGGCTCCAAATTGGTTTACGCTCAGCCAAGTGAGTTCTTCGTAAAATATTTCGCCATCTGCCTTGGAAAAATAACCGTCGGCAATTCCCCAGTCGGCGATGGTTCGAATGACCCGATGAATGAGTTGTCGAACCGAATTTTCTCGTTCGGCTTTTGATGGATCGCCGTAAAAATACTTTGAACAGACCACCTTAGTGGCGAGTTGCGACCAACTTTTCGGAACTTCCACACCTTCCTGTTTGAAGATGGTTTTGCCGGAGTCATCGGTTATCTCTGCCGTGCGCCGATCCCACTCAATCTGGTCGAAAGGTTTGACACGGGCATCGCTAAAAACTCGTTTGATTTTCAAATTAGAGGGCTTACTCACACGAGAAGTGAACTGGGGTAGGGCTGGCGAAGCCTTCATCTTGGTTTTGCCTGTTCGGCGAGTGCTGGATAGCGGCGAAGAAGGGAGAGATTTAAGAGCGTCGAGCATACCAAAACTAGAGTTAAATCGGTAAAATTCAGAGAGTGCTTGAGATTGAAGCAGGCCACTCGAAACGGTTTGGAAGCTTAGAAATTTCATTACGCTTTGAATGAGTTTCCGAGATTTTCCCCACTGCTTGTTGTGGTAGGGATTGAATTTACCACTACCTATTGTGGTTTCAAGAGGCTTTAAAATTAAAATTACGTTTCCGTTAAAGAGCCGCTTTTTGCTTCTTTTGGCGGGGGTGGGTTGATGGAGCATAAAGCGAGGCAAAGAGGAATTTGCAATGTGTCGCCTTTGCTAACGACTCAGTTTGAGATCAGATTCGGTCGTACCTGCTGCAACAATGAGCTCCATAACTATCGCGCCTCTTCCGAGTACTGCTGGCTTACCTATCCAGAAAGAGACCACCGCAGGGAACTATTTCGTCTCTAATTACCCGCCGTTTGCCTTCTGGAAGGCTGAAGATGTTCCTGTCTTTGAGAAAAGTCTTGAGCAAGCACCAACAGAAAATGTTCCACTGGGACTGTATGTGCATATTCCTTTTTGCCGGAAACGCTGCCATTTTTGTTATTTTCGGGTGTATACTGATAAAAATGCCGACGATATCCGAGGGTACATTGAGGCCGTGCTCAGCGAGCTTCGTGATTACGTTTCGCGGCCAGCCCTAGTCGATCGCAAACCCAAGTTCATTTACTTTGGTGGCGGCACCCCCAGTTATCTGTCTCCCGATCAGATTCGCCTTTTAACCGATGGGATGAAGGCTTTACTTCCATGGGATGACGCCACAGAAATTACCTTTGAAGGCGAACCTGGGACACTGACTGATCACAAGCTGAGGGCTATTCGTGAAACAGGAGTAACGCGTCTTAGCCTTGGAATCGAGCATTTCGATGACCATATTCTTGAGATTAATGGGAGGGCCCACCGATCTAAAGAAGTCCTCCGAGCTTACGCCTTTGCGCGCGAAATTGGGTTCCCTCAGATCAATATAGATCTCATTGCTGGTATGGTGGAGGAAACGGAAGAGAAGTGGCGAGAAACAGTGGCTAAGGCGGTGGAACTTCAACCGGATTCAGTCACCATTTACCAGATGGAGGTGCCTTATAACACGGGGATCTATCGTCAAATGAAGGCAGAGGGACACTTGATAGCCCCTGTGGCTGACTGGGAGACAAAGCGTCGTTGGGTAAATCAGGCCTTTGGAGAATTTGAAAAGCGGGGATACACCGTTACGAGTACGACCACTGTGGTGAAGAATCCAGAATTAGTACATTTTGAATATCGCAAAGGACTTTTCAGTGGTGCCGACATTCTGAGTGTGGGTGTTGCCAGCTTTGGTCATCTTAATGGGGTCCATTATCAGAATCAGCACGACTTCCAACCCTATGTCGAAGCGGTCCAATCCGGCCGCCTGCCGCTTCATCGCGCCTATGTTGTTCCACCGGATGAAAAGCTCCTCCGCGAATTCATTCTGCAACTTAAGCTGGGAAGTGTCTTTATTGCTCCATTTGTGGAAAAATTTGGACGTGATCCACGAGTCGAATTCGCTATCCCTCTGGAGTCTCTGAAGCGTTTGGGTTTTTTAATCGAAACTGAGGACAAGATAACTCTGAACCGCGATGGCCTACTGCAAGTCGATCGTTTATTGCAGGAGTTTTTTAAACCGGAACATCGCACCGGACGTTATGCCTGAGCAGAACAAAAAAATGAGATTAACCCATCTGTCGACCTCGGGAGAAGCCTCAATGGTTGATGTCTCAGCAAAACCTCAAGTGTTGCGAGAAGCCAGAGCGGAGGGTGTCATTCGACTTTCTTCATCAACCCTCGCCTTGATTGAATCCGATGCGATCAGCAAGGGTAACGTCTTGGCGACAGCGCGCCTTGCTGGGATTATGGCCGCAAAAAAAACGGGTGAGCTAATTCCGCTCTGTCATCCGCTGCCCATTACCCATTGCGAGGTTCAGTTTGAGATTCCAGTCACTCGCGACCGTATCACCATCACGAGCACCACTCGGATTATCGCTGGAACAGGTATTGAAATGGAAGCTCTGACCGCCGTTTCGATTGCGGCACTGACCATTTATGACATGTGCAAGGCGGTAGATAAGGCGATGACAATCGAGGGGATTCATTTAGTTTGGAAACGCAAAAAGTCCTCGGACTGAGAGTAAAGGGTAAAGGGGCAAACGACAGCTATTTGGCCATATTTAATCAGTGAATCAGTGAGTGAGGCACTAATCCCGAGCGAAATCCATAGCGTGTTGACCTAGTTTTGGCGGCCTTTATCACTGCCTCGTGCTAGGACGTCTGGGGAGTTGTTGGTTATACAAAATCCAAGGGTTGCTTTCCTGAATTGAGGGCGGTTTTGCTTAGATTGAGGCTTTACCCCTTGGGGTTGAGAGCTCAGTTTCACAACACTATGGAGCCTCTGGGAAATAAAAAAGAGATTCGTTCAGGCACAATTTTGGGGACTAAGGGGTTCACCCTGATTGAGTTACTAGTGGTGATTGCCATTATCGCTATTTTAGCGGGGATGCTCCTTCCGGCTCTGGGTAAGGCAAAGTCCAAGGCCAATCAGATTAAGTGTCTGGCGAATCTGAAGCAGATGGGTTTAGCCCACACCCTTTACCTCGATGATCATCGGGGTGCGATGATGCCCTACGGAGGAGATCAATCTCTGTGGATGAACACTTTGATGACCTACCAAGGGAAGGCTCACTTTGTCCGTTATTGTCCCGTGGCACCTGAACCGATGCGCCGCATCTCTCGTAACTCAGCTAATCCAGATTATGGGACGGCGGATGAGACTTGGCTTTGGCGGACGAATGGGGTGAGGGGATTTCAAGGCTCTTACTGTTTCAACTCTTGGTTCTATTCCGAGCCTCCAGTGGATCCTCCCAAGGCGTTTCTTCGAGAGAGCGCGGTAGAAACCCCGACCTCAAGTTTTGTCTTTGGCGACGGTATGTGGGTGGATGCTTGGCCAAATGCTACCCAGCCGCCGACCCGTAATTTATACGAAGGAGACGGTGTTGGTGGCGGGCTTGGTCGTTTTATGATTAGCCGTCACGCGGCGGGGGCAGTGGGGAAGGGGGCGCCAAGATTGGTTCCACTCGGCACGAAGTTGCCCGGCGTCGTGAATATGGCGGCGATGGATGGGCACGCAGAAGCCGTCTTGATAGATCGACTCTGGTTTTATAATTGGCACCGAGGTTATCAAATTCCAGCGACGCAACCTCGTTGATGGGTGAGCGATCAAAAGGACTGTGCGCGAAGGCTTATTCTAGAACATTGAGACGTTTCACCAGCACCTTGGATTTGCGGTCGCTAACTTCATATTTTTCGCGACGGGCTGGGGGTAAATCGTCGGGTGAACCTTCGTGGAAGCCGCCCTTAGAGATAAAATAGGTAAAAGCCTGAGTACTGAGGGTGAGTAGTTGGGCGAGGCCTAATTCGCGCGCACGACTTTCTACGAATTGGATAAGTTTACGTCCAATCCCCTGATTTTCGTGGGTGGAAGCGACAAAAAGGAAGGCAAGTTCTCCCTTATTTTGTTCTGGATAAATGTGAAGAGCGACGCAGCCCACCGGGTTTTTATCGATCTCATAGAGAAAATAGTCGCTGACCTGTTTTTCGATGGTATTGCGCGTCCGCTTCACTAATTCAGCGGAGTCCATCGATGTTTTGGTGAGGATTTGCAAAGCACGAATATCCTTCTTCAGAGCTTTGCGGATCTGAGTGTATTCGTTGGCATGAACGAGAGTGCCTATTCCTTCGTTGCTGAAGACTTCGGCGAGAAGACCTTCGTCGACCTCTCCATTGATAATATGAACTCGTTGTACGCCCGCTTCGCAGGCTGCCACCGCATAGCGGGCCTTGGAGAGGAGGTTAACGGGCCAATTGGAGGGAACTGGAGACAGCCTCTGTTTTAGTTCAGCCACAGCGATTTGTCGGATCAACTGCCCGTTGCGGGTGAGTCCGTCGGTTGTGGTAAGAAAGATGAGCTTAGAAGCTTTTAGTTGGTCAGCGAGTGAGAAGGCAATGGCATCTGAATTGACTCGATAGGTCTTACCATCGCCATCGAATCCGAGGGGTGGGATAACCGGAATAATTCCTTGAGACAAAAGGGCGAGGAGCATTTCCACATCGACCCGTTCCACTTTGCCGGTGAATTGGTGGTCAACACCGCCGACAATGCCGAGCGGGTGAGCGATAATGGCATTGGTCGAAGCGGCGCGAAGATCATTGGCTGAGAGTCCCTCGAGAATCTCGTGGGTAAGCCGATTGGCAGCGGTCAATGAGAGTTGGAGTGTCTCGGCGTCAGTGATCCCTGTTCCGTCAAGATTTGATGCTGTTCCACCTTGTTCAATTGCTAGAGAGGAAATTTGTTTAGCCGCGCCGTGAACAAGCAGAATGCGGATGTTCAGTGAGCGCAGGACAGCGATGTCGAGCAACAGATTAGGGAAGTTGTCATCAGTAACAATGGCTCCATCTATGGCGAGGACGAAAGTCTTCTCGCGGAATCGTGGAATATAGCGGAGGATAACCCTCAGGTCGGTAGGTTTCACTTCGTTCAGATTAGCGTCAACGCAAGGCGCAAAGAACAGGTAGGGCGGGGTCAAGGCAATCACGAAATGCGGAATGCTGCTGAGGGGCGGATGAAAAGCAGGGATATGATTAGCAGATCGAGTGATAAACTTATGCTAATTCTGAAGAGGAGCTTGGTCTTGGGCTAGATCTAAGGTACGCCACTGATCCGTGAGCACTTTGACGATGAAGCGTAAGCGTACGCCCAACCCCATGGTTCACTAGTTAGCGAAAGTAGGATATTCCGCGATCGAAGGCGGGGGGAGAAAGGTCGATCGACCGGATTAGGCTTTCGCCGGTTTCCAGTTCCAAGGCAGGAGTTCGGCAACGGTGTGGTTCGT
>SIAZ01000070.1 GCA_009695405.1 Pedosphaera sp.
AACCATACCGTTGCCGAACTCCTGCCTTGGAACTGGAAACCGGCGAAAGCCTAATCCGGTCGGTCGACCTTTCTTCCCCGCCTTCGATCGCGGAATATCCTACTTTCGGCAACTAGGGAACCATGAGGTTGGGCGTACGCTTACGGTTGAGTGGCTTGGACGTTGCCCGATTGGAACCGGCGAGAGATACTGACCCTCGGAATGGATGATATTCAGTTTCGCTTTGGCGGCATGGCTCGATTGTATGGGCAGACAGGATTAGAGCGTCTGCGGCGTGCCCATGTGATGGTGGTGGGAATTGGGGGCGTGGGTTCTTGGGCCGTGGAAGCACTGGCACGGTCGGGTGTAGGGCGGCTCACTTTAATTGATTTAGACGAAGTTTGCGTGAGCAATATAAATCGTCAGTTGCACGCCTTAGACGAGACGGTTGGACGCGCCAAGGTGGAGGTGATGGCGGAACGTGTGCGAGGTATTCATTCTGCGATCCGAGTTTTGCCGGTCATGGAATTTTTCACCGCAGAAACAGCGGAACGATTATTAGGTCTTGAGGCGGATGGCTCTGAGTCGCGGCCGGAGGTGGTCATTGACGCGATTGATTCTATGAACAACAAAGTGCGATTGATCTCCCTTTGTCAGCGGGCTTCGATTCCGGTCGTCGTTTGTGGGGCAGCGGGGGGGGTGCCGTGATCCGACTCGAGTGAGGGCATCTGATCTAGGTGAGGTGACCCATGACCGATTGCTGTCTGAAGTTCGTAAGCGATTGCGTAAAGAAAAAGTATTTTTGAGGGAAACCCGACGGTTCGGTATTCAGAGCATTCATTCGATTGAACCCCAAGTTTTCCCGAGTGCAAATGGAGAAGTCTGTGCTGAGCGAGGCGAAACCGATGGATCCGGTTTGAGGTTAAACTGCGCTTCTGGATTTGGATCCGCCACTTTTGTGACTGGCACCTTTGGATTTGCTGCTGCGGAGAGAGCTATCAACCACCTTCTTGCCAGTTAAAGTTGAGGCGTCCTAAGAGTGGTACCTGGACTCTGGTCAGTGAAAATCGGGGTGATTAGGTGGAGAACAAATTTAGAATGAGTTCTAGGGTAGGGGCCGTTTCAAGGTGAAAATCCCAGTGTCAAATCGACTGTCATAGGTCGCGCTAAACTGTTGGGGATCAATTTTGCCAGCTGTGGTAATTTTGATGCCAAAGATTCGTTTGGACCCTCTGAAAACAAAGGTGTCGTTGGTCTGGTAACCTCGGATGAGTGTGCTGAAGTTGCCGGTGTGCGAACCCCATTGTGCTTCAAATCGTGCTCTATAATCAAAGGCTCCTTCAGGAATAATGACCGCTCGGAGAGTCCCGCCGTGAGTGTTATTGGTGTTCTGCCAAGAACCAGTCCATCGCCCACTCACTGAGGACTGGGGATTCGCTGGAGATTTCTTCCAATCACCTTCAAAGGATCTGCAACCAGAGGTTAGCCACCCCGTCAAAAGCACGACAAAGAAAAGGCACTTCATAGGAAATTTTTATAATACGATCCGACGACGTCAGTTTGCTGAGCGCACTCGATAGATCCGAAATTGTTCGACCGAGGTGGAAATGGAGGTTGAAGATCCATTGGTGTGCCCAATGACCTCGGCAATCAATGAAAAAGGCGAACGAATATCGACGGCAGATTCGACGATATAGGGCCGATTTTCGGCGCCGATAAAGGGAAGCTGAAGAGTGGAACCTGTACGAATGAGAGGGTCGAATCGGAGGGGTGGCAGGACGTCGAGAGTGACGATACTACTCTGGGTTGTACCGGTGGCGTTGGAGATTTCGGCGAGGTAACTTCCAGCGTTGAAGGGCGTGACCTGAGCCAAAGAAAGCGTGGCGTTGGTGCCAGAGATGGGGAAGCCCTTGAAGGTCCAGAGAAATTTAAGATGTGCACCGCTAGCAGCGACAGTGAAGTGAACCGACTCGCCTTCATGCACCATCTGTGAAACCGGTTGCGTGGTGATACTAGGTGCCGGATCAGGTGAAGAGACTGTCAAAGTAACAAAGTCGCTGAAGACGGTCGCCAGTGAGTTGACAAGGCGAACGCGGTAACGGCCGGCCGAGGTAGCTTTGACATTGGGCAGAGTTAGAGTCGCATTGGTCGCACTCGAAACTTCGATATCCTCTTTGAACCAACGAAGTGTGAGGGGTTGATCCCCAGTGAAACCGACAGTGAAAGTAGCGGGTTGCCCGAGTTGAACAGTGAGGCTCGTGGGTTGGGTAAAGATGATTGGAGGTTGGGTACCGAGGACGGTGATTTTCGCTGATTTAGTCGCCGAATTACCAGTTAGGTCTGAATTTTTCCAACCGGTGATAGTTAAGGGAAAAACGCCACTCTGGGTCGGGGTACCAAAGAGGATACCCCGAGTGCTCAAGGTCATGCCCGGCGGTAAGGGGCTGTTACTGGAATAACTGGGTGCGATGCCATGACTTGTATCTGAAACGACGAAGGTGGTGGAACTGCGGACCCCGTTGGTGGCAGTGATGGCCGTTGGCGAAATTCCAGAGGCTCCAGAAAGGGCGTGCATTGTGCCAACCACAGCTGAAGCCCCGAAAATCCAGCGAAGAATGGCGATCGAGGGATTGGCGGCGAGTCGTGGGGATGTTTGAAAAACACGAGCTAATGGGGCTAGTTGCAACAAAGCGGCCAGCAGTTGAGGATGGAAAAATTTCATTCGGCAATTACAGAGTGGTTGGAAGAGTACTTTGGACAAATTAGTTGCAACCGCAACCGCCACCACCGATACCACGTCCGCCGCTGGCGACTTCCCGACTGAACCACATGTGTTCAGATAACCCTTGGCCCGCAGGATCTCGATCACTACGCATGGTGATATCCGAGAGAGTGCGGCGTTGCCACGGTTCTACTGATTGACATCCTACTCCAAAAAGCGCGACGACAACAACGAGAACCGTTTTACGAAAAGGAATAACATTTTTCATTGGAGATCATTGATAGATTAGATTTTTACTGACTTTAGCAGGTCTTCAATAATGGCAATATACGCTCGGCGCGTTGTGTCGCCTTCAAATTTGGGGTGAACTGAATGAAGTCGACCGTCGGGTGCAACAAAATAGGAAGTAGGCATACTAGGGGGGGTGAGTTGATTCGCGAGCTTTTCTTGAGCATCACGAAGAATGGGGAAAGAGACAGGATTACGCTTAAGGAAACGGTCCATTTCCGCCTTTTTTTCGTCCATACAAATTCCGATCAGCATATAACTTTTTGAGGCATAGGATTTGTGGAGAGCGTTAAGAATAGGGAAGGATTGTTTGCAGGGAACACACCACGAAGCCCAAAAATCCAAGTGAACCACTTTGCCCCGAATATCGGGTAGAGAACCCTCCAACCCGAGAGTCGAAAGATCAGGTAAAGAGTCACCTATTTTCACTCCAGCGCAAAGAGAGTTCGTCGCTAGGGCGGTTGCACCGAGTCCGATGAGCGATTGGATGAAATGGCGGCGAGAGGCGGGATTAAGTGGCGACGTGTTCATGGAATCGGCGGGAAGAAATTCGTTGTTTATCGAGGTGAAAAGAACCGGCAGCGCCCTGTTGGGTTTCGATGAGTTTGAGACCTTGGACAGGTCCAAGAACGAAGGCCGCAGTGCTGAGCATACCAGCGATTGTGCAAGTCGACGCGAGGACATGGACACAGTGACAACCCGTATCGACGGGGCGACCGGTGCGCACATCAATAATGTGACCGAAGCGGCGACCCTCAGATTTAAAATGGCGGAGGTAATCCCCTGAGGTAGCAACCGCGGCAGTGTGAACCGCTAATCCGCACCAAGCGGAGTTGGGCTTCTGAGGGTCTTCTAAACCGATATGCCATCCGGGACGACCGTCCGCAGGGAGGCCGGTGACTCGAATGTCAGCCCCAAAATCAACGAGCACACCGGCGAGACCAAATTGGGCCGAGAGCTGAGAGACTTGATCAACGGCGTATTCTTTACCCATGCCACCGAGATCAAGAGCCATTCCCGTCTCGGTTAAACGGACCGAACCTATTTTTCGTTCGACCCGCCGCCACCCTACACGCCTTTGAGCTTCATTGATTTCTGATTCACTGGGAATACGGCCTGATTTCCAGTCCCACACTTGGATAAGAGGCAGTGCCGTGGGATCGAAGATGCCGCGAGTAAGGAAGTGCATTTCCTGACACAGTGCAAGGAGTCGATCGGTTTCCGGATCGGATTCCAGCGTCGAAACCCCAGCGCCTGCGTTTAATTGGGAAATCCAACTTGTGGTTAAGTAGCGGGAGTATTTGGCTTCAAAGTGGGCAACCCAGATTAAGGCGGCATCAAAAAATGCGGTGACAGCGGGTAAGGGTCCATTCGCGACCAATCGGCAGGGGGTGCCGAGGGCGAAGAAAATTCGCTGATGACCGCCGTCAGTCACCGAGTTTTGGATCGTCGGTCGGATACGATTGAGCACGGCTCGGCTATTCCAAGGATCGGCAGGTGGATCCTTAGGACGTTGCGGCAGGCTAAGATGAGCAAGGGAAGTTACCATCGGAAACCCATGCCGACAGTGACAACATGTGCTTGGGGGTAGGATGACCTGTAAGAGACAGAGTCGAGGGCGAACATTGCATAGCGTTTGTAGGCCAAATCGAGGCTGATTTGGTCTGTTACATCCCAACGGACAGCAACACCAGCGGTGTAAGTTTCAAGTTCACTCAGGCGGTAGTCGGAAGAGAAGTACTGAGGCCAAGCAGGGACAGCGAAGGGTGTGCCGGTGCCTGGATACCCGATATCGCCGTCAAAAAGGTAACTACCGTCTGCTTGAAGCGCGATATTGACCCCGTTCTTATCGATTGAATTATTGGATCCAGTAAAGACAGGCGCATAAAAATCAGCGGCAGACTGACGGTGGTAGCGAAAGAGGGGCGAGACAGTGATTCGATCGCCTAGTTTCTGGTTCCAAGTAGTGGTCAGAGTATGGGCTTGAGTGCCCCAGTCATCGTTGTGAAAACGGTAATTGGCGTCGATACTGCCATTCAGGGCGGTGACAAAGTGGGTAATTCCAAGATAGCCGACTTCCTTTAAGCGGTGTTCAGGTCGACGTTCGGAAATCGGAAAAGAACGATCGGTATTGATGTCGTCACCCGGATAATCGTAGCGGAAGTAAACGCCTTTATACGGATCGGAGAGATAGCCATCAGCCATTCCTACGGTTAGATTTACGGTCAGGTAGGTTTTGGGACCGAGGAGTTGAGTGAGGCCGACCAAAACATCCAAGGTATCCTTATCTTTCCAATCTGATTTATTGGAGAGCCAATAGCCGGTGACCTTATCGCTATTACGAGCCAATCCGAGAGTCAGTATGGTATTTTTTTGATTGAACTCGATGCTTTCACTTAGAGAAAGGCCGATGGAACGGTAATCACTTTCCTCGCTATAGGCGATTTGCGGTCGGGTAATAAAGCGTCCGGTAGTAATAGCCGCTTCAATGTAACCTGCACGTCGGATATCGGAGATGATTTGGAGAGGTACCTGATCGGAACCTGCGTAGGGAATTCCTCCATTGGGCGTTGCCCCAGAGATACCGTCGTAAATGAAGTTCCCCTTCACGGCAACTTTGGAATTTAGTTCCTGTTCGACATAAACCGATTGGGTACGAATTCGGATACGGTTGTTGTCTTCGATGTAATCTTCGTACCGGTGATCGACTCGGTTTTCTGCACGGACTCGAAGGGGCAAGGTGAGTTGGATCAAGGCAGCCAAAGCAGAGGACTGCAGGAGTTTAGGAACCCCCAGTACCTTGGATGATCCAATCATAATGGTTAGTTTATCGCCTGAATGGGAAAGATCGTGAAGCATTTGCTGCGAAGTAAGATTATCAGTGCTTGCCCGTCTTGCGATGAGTTTATTCCCAGAGCCAGAAAGTGTTTAATCGGCGAAGAGATAGCGGAGATCGTCGAGGGTTAATGCTTGGGCAAATTTATCCTCACCGAGAACATCATCAGCCAGTTGGCTTTTGATTTTTTGCAAGGCACGAATCTTCTCTTCAACGCTGTCTTTAATAAGCAATCGATAAGCAATCACCGTTTGTTTTTGGCCAATTCGATGGGTTCGGTCGATAGCTTGGTTTTCCACGGCGGGATTCCACCACGGATCAAAGAGCACGACGTAACTAGCAGCGGTCAAGTTGAGGCCAAATCCTCCCGCTTTGAGCGAAATAAGAAAAACGGCTTCTCCAATATGGGCTTGAAATTGTTGGACTAATTCGCCTCGGTTTTCTGTATCCCCAGCGAGGTAGTAAATAGACCAAGCCTTTTCGGCGATCGCTTTTTTGATAATACCTAACATCTCCACGAACTGAGAGAAGACAATGACTTTGCCTCCCTGTTCCATAATCGGTTCGATGGTTTCGAGGAGGGCTTCTACCTTGGTGCTATCCGCCTTAGAATCTTCTTTGACAAGTTTGGGGTGGCAACAAATTTGTCTTAAGCGCAGGAGCGAAGTGAGGAGATTGAAGCGGCTTTTGTTGAGTTGAGATTGATCAGTGATCCCGAGGAGCATTTGTTGAGCCCGCTTTAGTTCAGCTCGGTAGAGCGTTTTTTGCTCCCCTTCGAGTTCGCAGAGGAGGTCTTCTTCGATACGCTCAGGCAGATCTTTGGCGACCTGTTGTTTGGTGCGGCGGAGGAGGAAAGGGCGCACACGAGCGGCTAATCGTCGGCGTGCTAACGGATCGTCCTTGGCATCGAACAGTTTTTGAAATTCGTTGCGGGTACCAAGAACCCCCGGCATGGCAAAAGACATCAGGCTCCAGAGATCGAGCAGTTTGTTTTCGATCGGTGTTCCACTGAGCAGAAGTCGGTGGATCGCTTTGAGTCTTGAAGCAATCAAAGTTGTGACAGATCCAGGGTTTTTAATGTACTGCCCCTCATCCAAAATCACCGTCAAAAACTCTATATTTAGTTTGTCCCCTAAGCTGCGTAGTTGGTTGTAGTTAATAATATGGAGATCAGCCGAGTCCATCTCTCGGGTGAAGTCCTTCATATCGTCACTACCCCAAACCCGTGCACGCACGGAGGGTAAGAATTTAGCAACCTCAGCACGCCAATTATCAGCGACCGATTTTGGGCAAACCACCAAGGAGGGCGGTGGAGTGGCGTATTGTTTCCTCAACCAGCAAAGCCAAGTGAGTGTCTGGAGTGTTTTGCCGAGTCCCATATCGTCGGCTAGCACCCCTCCAAATCGATTGGTGCTGAGGTAGGCTAAGAAATGGAATCCTTCTTTTTGATAAGGGCGGAGCTCCGCCTTAATTTCTTCGGGAACATCAGGAGTGACCCGAGCCTTCAGTTCCGCGGCACGGCGATGGACCCGTTCATAGCTGGAATCGGAGAGAAATCGTTTGGCGGCGGGGTCGGCAAGTTGCAGTGCGTGAAGGCGCTGTTTCTCGGTAATGAGTTCATGTGGATTTAACCCCAAACGCGCTAGTTGCTCGTCTTCCTCAGCCGATAGTTTGAACTCGAGTTTTCTCCAACCTTTATTGGCGATGCGCACCCACTTGCCTCGTGCATGGATGAGGACTTTGATTTCCTCTTGGGTTAAGGAGGTGTCGGAGACGTCGATAATTACCGATAAATCGAACCAATCAATCCCAGCTTCCTGAACGTCTAGTTTGACCGTTCCTGAAACTTCGGCTCGAAGGAAAGAGGCCAGTTCGCCTCGGAGATCCAGATCGAGGTGTAAGGGAAGAGACTTTAACCAAGGGACAAATCGTTCAGGAAACTGACGGGTCACTTTGGCCGACCAACGTTGGCGTGCGAAGTCCCACCGGAATCCGCCGGCGTCCAACAAGCGCACCGACTCGGCTAGTGCACTGCGGTCAAACATCCACAGGTGATTCGACGCCGAAGTTTCGAGCCCCTCGATCTTCGTTTGAGTCGCCTCTTCAGTGTGGTTGTCGTTCTCGGATATCCTCAGATTGATATCATTCCATGAGGACCCACTCCATCGTTCCACCACTTTGTCGTCGGGTGTGAGAGCTAAGAGGTCGATAAAACAGAATTCACTATCATAGCCAACGATCGGTTGGACAAGTTCGGCTTGGATTCGGGGTCTTAGAGGAATAATGCGGACCTTAGATCGCAGGCGATCGGGTAAATGGGCCTGTAAATGGGAGAGAAAACGGATCCCAGGCGGGGTTTCTAGTGACGGCGCCGGGATACGTGTTTCAGCGGCTGGATCTAGAGCACGATCTTCGGCAGGTGGACCAGTAAAAATTGTATCTGGGGTTAAGTACAGGGTGGGTCTCCCATTTAAAGTGAGGAGAAGTGGTGGAACAGGTTGATCGTCTGCCCGCAAAAGTCGGAGCGTGTAATCATCCGCTTCGGATGCGGTATCGCTGAGCACCCATCGGAGAGGGGCCTCGGGATGTTGAAGTGGCTCACCGCCGATGCCGACGATAAAGGGATGGAGTGCAGGGAGGCGAAGAACTCGGTTTAGAAAATGGCGGGTATTTGGGTCATGGTAGAAGAGTTCAATCTGGTAACCGTACCGAGCCCGTTGAGCCAAGGGTTGCCAGAGGAGCGCCACTTCGGGGGCCACTTCGCTAGCATGTTTTTCGTCGAAATCTTTAAACTTACCCGGCTTGATCTGTATCCAGTTTTCGGCGCCAACTTTGCGCCATTCCACCAAGGCCTCCTTGGTATCGAGGCGTAAGCGAAGTTCGATTTGACCCGCCGCACGGGCATCTTCGGACGGACCCAGTTGGAGGTTACCGAGAAGAGTTCGCCAACGTTGGACTTCACGTTCACGTCGGTGGTTATTGACGATAGCGCGGGCTTCATCTGGATGAGTGATGGGCCGTAAAAAAGAGGGAATAGCCAGATTACGGTCTTGGGCAAAGACAGCAATAAACTGCCAGAGTTCGTGTGGATTTTTTGGTGGGGCGGGCCAGAGGTCAATTTTTTGCCAGTGGCTTTCCGAAACAAGAAATCCTAATTCGGCGATATCTCCCATGGTAAGGAGGGTTCCGGAGCGAACCCGCGCGAACAGGCCTTCGATGAGTCGCACATTCTCAATATCAGCTTGCGATAAGGACCGACCGAGTGAGGTGGCAATTTGGCTGGCGAACGGGCTAGCGGCTGTATCCGTTGGAGGTTCCGTCGGAGTTTTTTTTAGAGACGCACCCGCGGATCCCTTACGGACAGATTTGACGGAAATGGGTTTCGCCTTTGAATTCATGATGAAATCGACTGAAAGAGAGAATGGGGCCGAGGGGAAAGTTCGCAAGACGTCGATCAGATGTTTTTAATTTCCGCTGGTCTCGTTGGTGAGATCCCAGACGGCGCAGTGAGCATTGGATCGAACGTTATCCCCATCTGGGTGATCCAGTTTCGATGGAAAAGGCCTTTTTTAGGACTGCGCAATGAGTTGCCTCAGCACATAGGGGAGAATGCCACCGTGTTGATAGTACTCAATTTCAATAGGGGTATCGATACGGCAGGCAACCGGCACGTCTTGGATTGCTCCATCTTTGCGGGTGATCCGCAGAGTGAGATCTTGCTGTGGTTTCACACTTGGGCTGAGTCCGACCACATCGTAGATTTCTGTTCCATCGAGTTGGAGCGTTTGGGCGGTTGTGCCGTCTTTGAATTGGAGCGGCAAGACACCCATACCCACTAGATTGGAACGATGAATCCGCTCGAAACTTTGGGCGACCACCACTTTAACTCCCAATAGGTTGGTGCCCTTGGCTGCCCAGTCTCGGCTAGAGCCGGTACCGTATTCTTGTCCTGCAATCACAATCAGCGGCACTCCTTGGGCCTGATAGGCCATGGCCGCATCGTAGATCGAAGTTTTAGTACCGTCGGGTCCAACGGTATTGCCACCCTCTTCGCCGCCTAGCATCAAGTTCTTGATTCGCACGTTAGCGAAAGTGCCGCGGGTCATAATTCGATCGTTACCTCGGCGACTGCCGTAGCTATTGAAGTCTACGAATTCAACGGCCTTTTCCAAAAGATGTTTTCCGGCGGGCGAATTTTTCTTAATGGCTCCGGCAGGTGAAATATGGTCGGTAGTGACACTATCGCCGAAGATCCCTAAGGCACGAGCGCCGGTGATGGGATTGATGGACCCGGGTTGGAGCGAGAAGTTGGTAAAGAAAGGGGGTTCCTGAATGTAGGTCGACTCCCTGTCCCACTCGTAGACATTGCCCACACTGGAGGGGATTTCGTTCCACTTAGGATTTTGCCCAGCAAAATCGGTGTAAAGCGTGCGGAAAACCTCCGGTTTGAGGGCCGACTGCATAGCGTCACGCACTTCTTTCAGTGTGGGCCAGAGATCCTTTAGATACACAGGGCCCGACTTACCTTGGCCGACCGGTTCTGTGGTGAGATCGATATCAACCCGGCCTGCGAGGGCAAAGGCGACCACCAACGGTGGCGACATAAGAAAGTTCGCCTTAATATTCTGGTGAACGCGGGCTTCAAAGTTTCGGTTACCAGAAAGGACGGAAGCCGCGACGAGATCTTGTTTGAGCACGGCCTCCTCGATTTTTGCATCGAGCGGACCGGAGTTGCCGATACACGTCGTGCAACCATAGCCGACTGTCTGGAAACCCAAGGCATCTAGGTAGGATTGCAATCCAGTTTTGGTGAGGTAGTTAGTGACCACACGACTACCTGGAGCGAGGGATGATTTGACCGTTGGATTGACGGATAGACCGTTTTCAATAGCTTTTTTGGCCAGAAGACCTGCGGCCAGCATCACGCTCGGATTGGAAGTGTTAGTGCAACTGGTGATGGCAGCGATCAAGACCGAGCCATGGCCGATCTGTGTTCCATTTACTTCGGCTCGAACAGTTGTGAAGTCTTCGGCCTTTTTGCCAAATCCAGCGTCGGTAACTGGCTTACTAAAGGTGCCGGTGAAACTAGTCTTGAGATTTTGTAGTTCGATACGGTCTTGAGGACGCTTTGGGCCAGCGACACTGGGAACCACCGTGGTAAGATCGAGTTCAACGCTGTTGGAGTAGTCGATTTCGCCTTTCTTCGGGATACCCCAAAGCCCTTGTGCCTTGTAGTAATTCTCGTAGAGACGCACCTGATCTTCGCTGCGGCCTGTCGCACGCAAATAAGTGGCGCATTCGTTATCCATAGGGAAAAAGCCCATGGTGGCACCGTATTCAGGTGCCATATTGGCAATTGTAGCCCGATCCACTAAGGGTAGTACCTCTGCTCCTGGGCCATAGAATTCGACAAACTTGCCGACCACCTTCGCCTTGCGGAGTATCTGGGTGACAGTGAGAGCGACGTCCGTAGCGGTGACCCCTTCCAAGATGGAACCCGTCAAGTGAACTCCGACGACATCTGGGGTTAGAAAATAGACGGGTTGCCCGAGCATGCCGGCCTCTGCTTCGATACCTCCGACGCCCCAACCGACAATGCCTAACCCATTGATCATGGTGGTGTGTGAATCGGTGCCCACCAGTGTGTCGGGGTAGAAGATATCTCCGGCCGACAAAACCCCCTTGGCTAAGTATTCAAGATTGACCTGATGAACGATGCCGATACCTGGGGGAACGACCTTGAAGGTGTCAAAGGCTTGCATGCCCCATTTGAGGAACTGGTAACGCTCGCGATTACGGCTGAATTCGAGATCAAGATTTTTAGCGAGAGCCTCGCTTGTACCGGCGAAATCCACTTGAACGGAGTGATCGACCACCAAGTCGACGGGGACCAGTGGTTCGATCATTTTTGGATTCTTTCCTATGCGCGCCACAGCAGAACGCATCGCAGCGAGGTCGACCAGCAAGGGAACCCCAGTGAAATCCTGTAAAACGATCCGAGCGACGACGAAAGGAATTTCGGCAGTCCGAGCTTCAGACGGTTTCCAATTTGCCAATTCGCGTATGTTGTCTTCTTGCACCTTCAGTCCGTCGCAGTTCCGTAGGACCGATTCAAGAACGATCCGTATCGATATAGGGAGACGAGAAATGGGGCCAACCCCGGCTTTTTCGAGGGCCGGAAGACTGTAATAACGGCCTATTTCACCGTTGCCTAGGTCGAAGGAGTGAAGGGAATCAAACAAGTTGTGCGGCGTACTCATTGGCTGGATTTCGCGTGTGAAGTGGATCTTTGGGGTTTCGGTCGTTAGGCGTCAAGGAACCGGCGGGATCGTTTGCCGTTTTTTAGTTGGCTGATGGGGAGGGAATTTAAGAAATTGAACCGGCTAATTGTTGGTTACAGAGTCGTCGGTAGGTGGCTAAAGCCAGAAGAGGCCAGCTGTTTCGGTACATATCGTACTTCAAATAAAAGACACAGGGGAAACCCGTGCCGGTGATTTCATCTTCGGACCAAGAACCGTCTCGGTTTTGGTTCCGAACCAGCCAGTCGACACCGCGACGGAGGGCTGGGTTTTCTGGTTCGGCACTCGCGCAAAGTCCCATCACTGCCCAAGCCGTTTGTGACGGAGTGGCGGGACCTGTGCCCTTAAAGATCGGATCGTCGTAGGTATTGCAACGCTCGCCCCAACCCCCATCAGGTTGCTGAACGCTTAAAAGCCAAGCCGCACCTTTGCGTAGCCACTCTTCCTCCATATTCCAGTTCAATGCCCTCATACCGCGTAGCACTTGCCAAGTCCCGTAAATATAGTTCACACCCCAGCGCCCGTACCAAGAGCCGTCGGCCTCTTGTTGGGCGCGTAGATAGGCAATTCCTCGTCGTATTTGTGGGTCGGCTGGATCCCACCCTTCGTAGCCCAAAAGTTCCAAAATACGTGCAGTAATATCCGCACACTCGGGGTCCAACATGGCATTGTGATCCGCAAAAGGGACCTTTTCTAAAATCGACTTGGTGCAGTCCTTGTCGAAGGCAGCCCAACCGCCGTCACGACATTGAAAGGTCATCATCCAACGGATGGCTCGATCTCGGCAGGCGTCGCGGAGAGCCGGATTGGTCGTCGGTATCTGACGGAGTGCTAGAATCACCATTGCCGTGTCATCCACGTCGGGATTCCACTTGTTATTAAACTCAAACACCCACCCTGAAGCCTCGACTGCAGCGGGATTTTTGTGAATCCAATCGCCACGGAAACGGATCTCTTTGGCCAAGGTCCACTCAGCGGCTCGGATCATTTTCGGATGCGTCGCTGGAACCCCTGATTCGCGGAGACAAATTAAGACAATAGCCGTGTCCCAAACCGATGAAAAACACGGTTCTATTCGCACGGAATCAGCAGTAAAATGCATCAGCTTTTTTAATTCCTGATGGGCTCGTAAGACGTGTGGGTGCTCCTCCGGATAGCCCAAGGCAATCAGGGCGATCAGGGCGTTGAGCATGGCCGGAAAAATAGCTGCCAATCCGTCACTGCCTTCAAACCGCTCCAGCATCCACGTCTCCGCTCGGCGTAAGGCTGTTTTGCGAAAGGGATGGAATCCGCACCGATTGACCCATTCGGCCAGTTTGTTCAAGCGATCCAACCAAAGGAAAAGGTTACGCAAGGAGAAGTCAAAGTAACGGGGACGAAGTGCTTCATCCAGTTCCCATTTACCATGAGGAAACAGTTCGTTAAGATCGACCTTGATCGTGCGGGTGGGCCGGAAGTGGTTAATAATAGCCAAGGGGATGATCATGGCACGCGACCAGTTACTCATCTCCCAGAAGTTAACGTGAAACCATTTACCGATGAGCAACACCTCGCAGGGAATCGTCGGGACGTGGGCCCAAGTGGCTAGCCCGATGAGGGCTAAGTACAGCTTGGAGAAAGTATTCATCCGCGGCACACCGCCCAAAGATCGGGCTACTTCCCTCGCTTTGAGCATCCGCGAGTCGTTGGTGGGAACTCCCGCCAATTTTAGGGCGAGATAGGCTTTGACCGTTGCATTGACCTCGGCTGGGCCATTGGGGTAAATCGACCAACCGCCATCCTGTAGTTGCTTGCCAAAAATATGGTTGATCGCTTTCCTCTCCCATTCCCGATCGACCTTTCCCCACCAGTGATAAAAGACAACCATGTCGGAGACCAAAGTGACATCAACCAAGAGTTCCCCAATCCAGTAACCCTCTGCTTTTTGCTCCGACAAAAGGTAGGATTGCGAGCGCGTGATAGCCTGGGCAAGGCCGGGATAGACGAAAGCTGAGTGGGCCTCTGGGATGTTAATCGGCGCGTCTGACGACGCGTTACTCACTGACATGGCCGTGAGAATGCGATGAGTGGTCTTTGTGGCAAAGCGATTATTGCGAATAGGTCCAATGTAGGATTAATTTGTTCGAAGAAAATCTGGTGCCTTCAGTGTTAATCGAGAGACAGGTTTGATCGGTTGAGCCCACGGTTAATAGTAATGGGGACTTCCAGAAACTCAATTCGCGGAAAGAAATGTGTCTAAAAGGTGAGTAAGCAAGGCTGGGTTTTCGTCCAAGACAGCATGCCTGAATTGATCCGTCCCGCTGAACTTTCCTTCTTCTCTCTGACTGAACGCTTGGCCCAGATTT
>SIAZ01000071.1 GCA_009695405.1 Pedosphaera sp.
CCGGTGGCATGGTTGACGGATGTGTTGCGGCGTATTCCCCAGGCAACGAACCACACCGTTGCCGAACTCCTGCCTTGGAACTGGAAACCGGCGAAAACCTAATCCGGTCGGCCGGCCTTTCTTCCCCGCCTTCGATCGCGGAATATCCTGCTTTCGGTAACTAGGGAACCATGGGGTTGGGCGTACGCTTACCCTAGAAATCAGAAACCACCGCACCTCTCTCGGATGCGCGGTGATTTTTCTTCAACTTATCAGAGAAAACACAAGGAAATCTACCTTCAATACCGTCTTACCAAGGTAGACTAAAAGTCTTCACGTAGGTGTAACCTTTGATCGATTCGATCACCCCTTCTTTTATCCCCAAACCACTGTCCTTGATACCCCCAAAAGGACTGCTCTCAACCCGGAATCCTGGTACCTCGTTGATGTTTACTGTTCCACAACGCAATCCTCGAATGGCCTTCAAAGCATTCTGCAAATGGGTGGTTACCACCCCCGAACTCAGTCCGTAAGCCGTCGAGTTAGCCACCTCAATCGCATCGTCCAAATCCCGAATTCTCATAATCGGTGCCAAGGGTCCAAAACTCTCGCTCACCACCATCCGGCAGTCGCGCGGCACATCCATCAAAACCGTGGGCTCCATTAACGCCCCACGTCGTGTCCCCCCAATCAGAACCTTGGCGCCTGCTGCCACCGCTTCTAATACCACTGCCTCTAGAGTCCGCGCCGATGCTTCGTCAATCACTGTTCCCACTCGGGTCGCTTCATCCATCGGATCACCACAAATATACTCTCGAGTCTTCTCGACGAAACGCCGAGTGAATTCTTCGGCGATGCTGTCCTGCACCAAAATCCGCTTCACTGCCGTGCACCGCTGGCCTGAGTTTCGATAACTCCCTTCCGCAGCTAAGGTCACCGCCAAATCTAAGTCGGCATCCTCTAACACAATCAATGGATCATTACCGCCCAATTCTAAAACCAACTTTTTATACCCAGCTGTCGACGCTATCCGTTTTCCCACCGGCACGCTTCCAGTAAAAGCTACCACCTCCACGTCGGGATGCCCTACCAAGACTTCTGCCACAGCGTGGGTCGGCCCAAGTAACACACTCAACATCGGCCCCGGTAATCCCGCTTCACTCAATAACCCAGCAAACTTTAGCGCCGTCAATGGGGCCTTCTCTGATGGCTTTAAAATCATTGGCGTCCCCGCCGCTATCGCTGGACCTACTTTGTGTGCTACCTGATTCAACGGATGATTGAACGGGGTCACTGCTACCGCACAGCGCAACGGTTCGCGGGTGGTAAAAATTTTCCGCGCTTTCCCTTGCTCAGAAATATCACAGGAAAAAATCTGGCCGTCGTCTCGTAAAGCTTCCATTGATGCAAATCGCAGCACATCGAGCGTCCGCCCTACCTCGTAACGCGATTCTCGTAACGCCAACCCTGTTTCTAAAGTAATGGTCCTCGCAAATTCTTCCCGCCTTAACTCCAACGCCGTTCGAGCGGATTCCAAGATGGCCGACCGACGATACCGACTCGGCGTGTCTCGGAAAGCAACCGCTGCCGCTATCGCCGCTTCAGCATGCTCCCGAGTCGCTGTGGTTACCTCGCCAACACGACTGCCGTTGTAGGGATTGCGAACGATTAAAAGTGGCGTGCCTTCAATAGGTCGACCAGCCAGTAAACTGGACAGGGAAATCATAGTATCCATATCAGGAAAGAGCTCCATTCTCAGTGTCAGAATCTCCCAAAGCTTCGGTAAACCGCTCAAAAAATCCAACGAGTTCCGGCGTGTCGTGCGCTAGCGATAAATACATCTTGGTCCCCATCGGATTCAAAAAAACGCCCCGTCGCAACAGGGATAACATCACCCGACGCCCCCGCGCTCGGTCACTGGCTAACCACGCCTGCTGATTCACCACAGGCACACTTGAAAAGGCAACCTGCCCCAAGGGTCCGTCGCCTAGTACCTGCCCTGCCACCGACTGCCCCGCTAGTATGACTCTTAATCCATCTCTGAAACGACGCCCCATTTCGTGGAGATGAGGATAAATACCAGGTTCAGCCAGCAGATCCAGCATGGCCAAGGCCGCAGCACAAGAAATAGGATTACCACCGGTGGTCGAAGCCGACCATGCGTAATCCGCCCGAGGCAATCGATGTTCAGAAACCGATTCCATCAGGTCCGCTCTCCCCGCATAGGCACCGATCGGAAATCCGCCGCCTAACCCTTTTCCATAAGCAACTAAGTCCGGAGTCACTCCATAATACTCCTGCGCACCCCCTGCGGCGAGACGGAACCCTGTCACCACTTCGTCGAAGATGAAAACAATCCCCAACCGTCGAGTGACCGCTCTCAATCCTTCCAGAAAACCGGGTGCGGGCGACAAACACCGATGTAACGGTTCAACAATCACCGCAGCGATATCAACCGCCACAGCGGATAAAATCGCTTCGGTCGCGATAAGATCGTTGTAAGGCGCCACCAAAACATCGTTCTCCACCCAAGGTGCTCCCGCCCCAGTAGGATCGCACAAAGGTAATGCCGAAGGACGCCCAGCAATCATCCCAGCAATACCTACTGGGTGCTGACCGTGATAGGCACCCTCAAAACGAACCACCTTGCGGCGCCCAGTTGCCGCATGTGCCACCCTGAGGCACAAAAGCGTGGCTTCCGTCCCCGAGGCCACAAATCGGATTCGCTCAGCACATCGACTCAGAGCCATGATTCGTTCGGCCAGTTCCACAGCACGCCGATTTACTGCCGCAAAGTTTACCCCATCCCGCCCCGCTCGCGCCGCCGCTTCCAACAATTTGGGGTGAGCATGCCCCGCAAGTGTAGAACCCCAAGCCATGGTGAAATCTAAAAACTCCACACCCTCCGTATCCCAAACGCGTGCCCCTAACCCGCGTTCAAGCACCGGAATTTGATTCTCAGGTATTCCGTACTCTCCATTCGAGCCCCCTGGAAAACAACGAAGTGCCCTCCCCTTCCATCCCCCTTGAACCCCCTCGCTCACACTGGTCACACTCACCGCCCCACCTCTGTCCCATTGCAAACAAGATCGAAAATATCAAAGTTCCGAATATCAGCCCTCACCCGAGCCAGATAGGCGGGCGTCAGGGGATCACTCACTACCAAGGGTACCATCTCCTCGTATCGACCTCCGTGAGATCTCAACCCCCCATTGAGGGCTTTTAAATCATGATACTCTAGCGTCCGACCAATCACCGCATCTCGGCCCGATACCACCACCACATCTCCCATTCGATCGGGAGGCAAACCCATCAACCGAACTGCTACATCCCGAGCATAAACCTCAGTGATTCCCGGTAATTCAGAAATCATACTCATCACCGCCCTCACATCGATTCCCGTTGGGATATGCACCTGAGCAAAAGAACCCAAAGCTCCATGATGAACCACATACGGATCAGTGATGGGTAAAATAACCCGAAAACCACCCCCAAATCGCCGGTCCAATTCCGATTCGAGATAAACCACATTAGGGGTTCCGTCTGCACGCAACTTATCATTCATTCCATGGTCAGCCGTTAGCCCAACCACGGCTCCCAATGCCAAAAGTTTCCCCAACTCAACATCAAGCGCCGCATAAAAATCGAGGATCTCCGGAGCTTCCGGTGCGTACTTATGCTGCATATAGTCGGTCGTGCTGAGATAAAGAAAATCCGCACGTCCCTCTTGAGCTAATCGCACTCCCGCTCGAAGAACATAGATCGACGCATCCCCAGAATAAATCTCCGGTGTCGGCCCCGCCAACGCCTCAACATCCGAAATCCCGTGGGTACTCATCACCGCTTCTCGCGCCTTTTCTGTGGAAAAAGCAATCCCGCCTTGTTCAATCAATCCGCTGGCAAAAATATCCTTTAACTTCTCCTTAGCCGTCACCACCGCCACCCGACGTCCCGCAGCCTGAGCTGCTGAAAACAAAGTTGGTACCCGTAAATATCGGGCTGAATTCATCATTACCTCCTGCCCAGTCATGGTGTCGTAAAAAAAATTTCCACCAATGCCATGCACCGATGGGGGTACGCCGGTAACAATCGAAGTATTATTGACGTTGGTGAAGGTCGGCATCTGAGCTCGAGCCATCCCCCTATAACCAAGGGCAGAAATCCTGTGCAAATGCGGCATACGACCGCGCGCCAGTGCCGCATCCAGATACTCGTCAGCACTGCCATCCAAACAAAGGACAGCAATCAACCGCGAGGGTGGCGAGTACTGGCGCCCGTTAGCGCTGAAAGAAGGAGAGTAGGAAATCATGCTCAAGAATTACTGACCCGAAAAAGAGTGTGTACCGAAAAATCCTCAAAGGAAAGTTCCTCATCGTGACTCTGTAAAAATTTCAACTTCAACGCGCAAGCCCAACCCTCGGAAGATTGATTTTAAAAAATATTAGCCGATCACAATCGTAAAATTCAGACCCCATTTTTTACCTTGCCCGCCGCTTTGGTCTAAGTAGTATAAACCCCGGTTACCTCAAACTCGGACAAATTAAATAAAGCACCTTGGCTCACACACAGTCTTCATATGAAATCTTTCCTGACCGCCGTCGCACTTCTTTTAACCCTTCAGACTATTGCCGATGAGACGCTAAACCTAGCTGCGGTTCGAACGGCGGATAAAGCACGGGTTGCAGCCATGCAAAATCCGAATCGCGAAGCCCTGAACTCTCTCTTTTCGGATGAACTACGCTATGCACACTCAAATGGAGTCGTGTACACCAAAGCCTCACTTATTGATATGTTAACCACCAGTAAAACAAAGTATGTCGGATACTCTTACGAAGAACAAAACATCACCTTTCCTTCACCAAGTATCGCCCTAATGACCGGCCGCGCCCATATTAAAGCCGTCACAGCAACGGGTGAAATGGATAGCCTCCTCAGTTTTTTGGCTGTCTGGCGTCAAGAAAAGAGCGGATGGCGTTTTCTGGCATGGCAGTCCTGCAAGTTACCGCCAGCGAAGTAAACGGAGCTATCCCAACCGCCTAACCGGAGAACTGCGCTTGAATCAATAAGTTGGATAGAGACATCAGACCATTTGGTTAAGAATTAAGGGCTTCGAAATGAGAGAGGTAAAGAAAGCCGAAAGATCTATTGGATCGCGCGCGATTTTAGAAGACCTCGACGGAGTCGAAGATGGCAGCCGTGGCCTCGGATCATGAAGAGAAGTGGGGCCTCGAGATGAGCGCGAGTTTGAGAGTGCTCCAGAAGCTTTCCATGTCGACGTTGTCGTAACAGTTACCTTTCCAGCTCATGAAAGGAGTGTGGCCAGCGCGGGGCAGACCAGCGCAAGAGAGGGGCGAAGCGCCTACTCCATGAATAGATCCTCTCGGTCTTGAGGCCTAACTCCTCCGCTCCAACCTCAGCGGACTTACCACTGAAAAGCCAGTTGTTCACCGCTTCGCGTTTGAAGGTCTCGTTGTATTTCGCTCGCGTGTTCACTTGCTTTACTTTGATGGGAATCATGCTGCCTCATTTCACCAATTCTCTCTCCAACCCTTTGACGCTGCTGCTGGTTTAGATTGCCTCGTTCGTTCACCGCCCTTGGCCCAAGACACTTCTATCCCTACGCTCACTCCTACTTGTGACCACCACCGAGGCTCTCAACTTCCTCCAATCGCTACAAATTTTCGGTTTTCAACCCGGGCTGGAAACGACTCGCCGACTCGCCGCTGCTGTGGGACATCCTGAAAAGGATCTCCGCTTTGTTCACGTCGCTGGAACCAATGGAAAAGGCTCCACATGCGCCTTCCTAGAACAAATCTACCGCGGCGCCGGTTACCGAACAGGCCTCTATACCTCACCCCATTTAGTCCACTTCGGTGAACGAATTCAGATCGATCGCCAACACCTTCCTGATGACGTTCTCTCTCGCCTTGTCACAACTCTACGCGACTCGATACCGGAGGATCTCTCCCCCACTTTTTTTGAATTTACCACCGTAATGGCTCTGATGTGGTTTGCTGAACAAAAGGTTGATCTGGTGATCTGGGAAACGGGTTTAGGCGGGCGACTTGATGCAACCAATATCGTCAATCCTCTCGCTTCACTCATCACCAGTATCGGTCTCGATCATAAAAACGTGCTCGGTACAAGCCTCGGCCAAATCGCTTTTGAAAAAGCAGGGATTATCAAACCGGGCATCCCAGTTCTCACCTCGGCTACTGCCCCAGATGCCTTAGCGATTATTGAATATCGTGCACATGAACTGGATTCTCATTGTGTCGTTATAGGTCACTCGGCTCTTCAACAACTCACTCTCTCAGTATCACTTTCCGGACCTCATCAACGCGCAAATGCCGCCCTCGCTGTTGCTACTTGCCGTCTTCTCAGAACAATCCTCCCACTAACAGACGACCAAATCGCGTCGGGATTAGCAAACACAACTTGGGCTGGTCGGATGCAACGTATTGATCGTGGCGGCCAAATTTTATTACTCGACGGTGCCCATAATCCTGATGGGATCGCCGCCTTCAAAGCCGCTTTAACCAGCGACTTTCCAGGCCAACATCCCACCTTCATCGTGGGAATGCTCCGTGATAAAGCTTGGCGAGAAATGATTTTGGCACTAGCCCCACTCGCCGCACGCTTCATCGTTGCCCCTGTCTCGAGTGATCGGACGGTCACCCCCGAGGAATTACGCGAGGTCTTACGCGAAGCGGGTTCCAACAGAGCGGTGCGTGTTTGTGACTCGGTATCTGCCGCACTTCGGGCCGCAGCCCCAGACCCCTTTGTCGCTCTAACGGGCTCTCTTTATTTCATCGGGGAGGCGCTCCAATACCTCCAGACTGAACCTCAATCGCGGTCTGACGATCGTGCTCTCAATAACTGGGTTGGAGACAGTGCTCAGTCCTTCGATACCGCAAACTAGCAACCTGACTAACTCAACTCAGGTCTGAACGGTCAGGATTTTACGCCGCGAAAACTGCGCCACATCGACTGGGGCAAGGATCCAAGCCCGATTAAAATTGCCTGAGTAGCGACGAACACCATCAACGCTGTGAAAGCCCCACTCATAAACCCGTAACTGTGCAATCCGATACCGAGGAGGTTCGTCCCAAACCAAGACCAACAAGTCACCACGTTCCCAACAATTGCTAGGTTCATAATTCCTCGCTCCTTGACCATCCCGCCCCAGCGCGCATGCAGAATCAAAACGTTCCAAAGGACAATAATCAAAGCTCCGTTTTCTTTCGGATCCCAACCCCAAAATCTGCCCCAAGATTGATCAGCCCAAATACCACCCAACACTGTCCCGACAAAACTGAAGAGAGTGGCAAAGCAGAGGATTCCATAAACCATCCGCGCCAAACTACGCCCCATGACTGGAGTCAAAACTCGTGTTCCCACTCCCAATATCACATAAAGAATCGCCAAAAAGCCGGCCACAAAAGTGGAGGCATATCCCAAGGTCACAATCACCACGTGTGTCGCCAACCAAAAATTGGTATCGAGCACCGCTTCCATCATGACCATGGTATCGCCGCTCAAGGCCAAGTTATGTGCGACAACTTGCGTTGCAAATCCAATGACGGTCGCAACGGCCAGTCCAATGGCGTTCTTCCAGAATCCCTCCAAAATAAGCCCCAACCCTACCGCACCCCATCCAATAAAAATAGCGGAACTGTAAAGATTAGTCACCGGAGGACGACCTTCCAGCCACATGCGAAAAATCAGCCCGACCGTGTGAACGACGAAGGTAAGCAAAACCAACTGTAGCGAGGTACGACGACTCCACTCAGCAAAGTTAAACCAAAAGCCGCACCCGAAGAGGAAAGCAACAATGTAGATCGCTGCCGCTTTAGAAAAGGGAGCAAATCGATTAAAGGCTTGCTCAGAACCTGCCTTGGAAAGAGCCCGATCAAGTCTCAAAGATCGCAGGTAGTCAGTGTAAGCCGCCACAGCAGTGTTGAACTCTACGGACTGCTCCAAACGAAACGCATCGGCCATCTTCGCCCAAAGAGGCACCGCCGGATTCAAAGGACGTGTTCCTGCCTCCCGAATCAATGCACTAACACGCTCCGGCGCCAAAGCTTCCTTGGGGTCTCGACGCATTAGGTGACTCAACAAAGGCGCACTCACGCTCGAATCCAAAAGAGCCTCTCCCATTCGAGACCATTCTCCAACCTCCCCGCCCGAGGCCGGCGGAATCAATAAAGGTGTATCCATCCGAACTGTCACAAAATACCGCTCAGCAAAATCAAATAACGCCGTCAAAGCATTGGTTTCGACAACGCCAGAACCGATCATTCGGTTCCTAAAGGCCGTGACGCCACCGGGTACGGCTCGAGTGTAGTCGCCAATTTCCCGACCGAACTCTGCCGTATCCTGCGGATGCACGGTATTTTTAAGTCGTAAATAGAGGGTTAACGCCTCGTGCGCCTCCAAGATAGCACTATCGAAAGTCGTCCGCTGAGAAGCGTCTTTTTTTGTCTGTCGAATCCGTCGATGCTCGTCTTCAATCAACTTGAAACCCGACTCGCCAAACTGTCCCCAGGAAAAATGTTTTCCGTCTTCATTTCGGGTTGGATCCGCCTCAGGCAATTTTAATAATGCCTTCAACTCCGGATGATCTAAACGGAAAATCTTCCATCCGTCGGCCACTTCTGGCCGGGTCATCACCGTCAATAGCCATTCGGTCGCACTTAGAATTTTAGGCGCTTGGTACCAAAACTTCCACGGTTCCAAGTTTGCCGTGTCCTTTTCCCTGATTTGAGTTAACGAATTACGCGCCAAAGAATCGACCGGTTGAACCCGCCCGTTAAACACCACTGGAAGACGACCAAACGCATCGATAAAATAGGAAGATTCTTTCTTGGTCATCAAGGCACTTAGAATCCACACGGCGAAAATCGCAGTAAGAAGAGGAGGGAACCAGCGTTTCATGGTGTACGAAGAAATTAGGCTTTTCGACGGGAAATAAACTTACCTAGATGAATCCCAAACTGCACGAGCAACCCCAACCCGACAATGATGCAACCCAAGTAGGGCGCTATCCACGACGGGTTCTGTACAACTTGCAGGGCACTCGTTCCTCGCCCCCCTTGCTCCAGTTGCTCTCGTCCCATTTGAAATTGAAAGAATGTGTATCCCGCGTACCGCAAAGGATTGTTCATGTAAATATCCACTTCTCTATCCTCGCGAGAGTCCAAGTTCTGTATCCGCACGCGACTCTGAAAATTCTTCGGCTTTTCTGTCCCTGGATAGACCTCATGGGTGGTCTTGATCAAGGTCAGAGCAAACGGCTTGTACTCTCGGACAGGACGCAATTCCATACGCCACGTCCCACTCGCTGTCTCAATCGACTGCGCTCGCAAAATTCCAGACCCAAGCCATGTCCCCATCGATCGGCCCCCATCGATCATCTCCAACACAGATCCAGGCACATTCCGATCCTCCATCCCTCGTTTTGCCGCACTCGATTCGATGATCATCCTTCTACCCTCCCCCTGCGTCGATGCTGGCGGGCGATTCGAGTCCACCATCGGTCCTCGGGCACGCACTGTTGCATTCTCAAAAGCCTCCCGAACCCGAATCGAAAAGGGTAACAAAGGATGCCGAAGCTCGGTCCCAGATTGAATCAATTTCCCTGGAAAGGCGACGACTTGATCTAATTGATTACTTCCTGTGTCTTGTAGAAAAGCTAACTCAAAATCCATCGAAGATTCTGAGTAGTTCCGAGTGTCCCCTTCCCGAAAACTCATCACGCTCTCGCGCGCCAACATATCGGTCAATAATTGCCCCACCAACAGTAAAATAATCCCAATGTGAGTCATGAAAATCCCGCTCTTGTTCCAACTCCATTTGAACCGGGTCACATGTGCCACCACTAAGTTGGCGAGTAAAAGTGTCCCCACCAAATAACCTCCAGGAAGCGGAATCCAAGGGAATGTGGCGTCATGCGGGGTCCAGTAAGAAAACCAACTGCGAAAATACCGCTGCTGGGCGACATACAAACCGTCACTGGTCTGCCCAAGTGTCCCAAAGAACACCACAGCGATTGCACAGGCTAGCAATACCACGGTTAATCGCAGCGAGGACAGGAATTGAGTCAGAGTCTTCAGCATCAGTCGTAATCCGACGTCATCGAGGACATCGGCTCTTCAGTTTTTAAAGGGAATATATAGGCTAACCAAGGATCAAAAACGGATAGATTGGACAAAAGCATCAAACTTCGAACGTTCTTTAGCTATCAACCCAGTCGGAGCAGTGAGTTTAATAAACCATGAGCTTCCTCCGTGTGGAATAATGACCGCAAGTATTCGCTTCTCTGTCCCTTTTAAATCCACCAAAAATCCGGTCTCGCCGTCGGCCGTGCGGATTGTCCCAGATTCCCGTTTTAAAGTTGCCTCATCAACGGCGGCTAATCCCGCTTGCCCACGCCATCGATTCACATTTGCCAGCAACCCTCCACCGTCGCCGCTCAGGGAACTTATCGAAACGTCCCCGATTCCCTCTGCATCGGAAATTTCAAAAGAGGCTAACCGCATCGGACGCGATCCTCCATCCTTCCAACCGCTCGGGACACTCCAGTGAGGAAGAACCGAAGAATCTGTCGACGCGAGCGGTGCTTGTGTCGCAGTAGTCGATGAAGCCTTCGACGCGGCGACCGGTGTTTCAACTTCGCTCTCATGCGGGCCATCGCCCGTTTCAACCGAGCGTATCCAAGCTAGAAATTTAGTCTTTTCCGACGCCACCAGAGCTTCCTCCCCGGTCATCTTGAAGAACACCGTCATTGCACCCGCAGGCAAAATTGACGCCAATGTTCGGGCCTTATACTTACCGTCTAACACCAGTTTTTTACCGGCTATTTCATAAAATACAACTTGCCGCCCCCCTGCAGGAACCACAGTCCGCAGACCGGGCAACTGCTCTTCCGTAACCGCACCCAGTCCAATCTGTTCGCGCCATCGATTAACATTAGAAAGTTCGCCACCTGCTTCCCCTTCTAAGGCCACCACCGAAATATCCGCTGCCCGTCCTTCTATCGTCTTTACCGAATAGCTCGCCACCCGCATCCCTGAGGTCGCCTGCTCTACCCAACCACTAGGCACCGTCCAAGGCGGGCCTTTCGGCTTGGAATCTGAACTTGCAACCTCTCTCTCGGAGGGTACCGATGCGGGCGATGGGGAAGACGACGGGGGTGTCTCTAAATCTTTTGGGGCTTGATAAACACGGACATCCTCTTTGCGACACCCTAATATCAAAAGATAAGACATCGCCAAAACGGCGGGAACACGGCTAAACACAAGACGCATATTGAGACTTTGGCTTAGCGCGGCAAACCTGCAAGCGTCCATCGTCAAACTGGAGGTTTCGTGTCAGCATCGGAGACGGGTATTCCCTTACGAACGGTTAAATAAATAAGCCCCCCAATGGCACTCCAAGCCAGATTCATTGAGTAACCTAAAAGAGAAAGGGTCAGTGCCTCAGCAGGCTTAACCCCCATTCCGGGGAACTCGACTGTCAATAAGACCACAAAAAGATTCTCGCGAACACCCAACCCGCTCGGGGTTATGGGCAAGGCTGCCAAGCAAACGACTGCCGGCACCACAAACCAAAGCAACAAACTTGGCAAGTGCAGTCCTAGTCCCATCGCCAACGAAACAAAGGTGCCAACAATCGCTAAATTAATCAAAAGAGAAAGAAAAGAGCTGAACACTAAAAACCGAATATTTCGACCAAACAATCGACAGGCCGTCAATGCACGGACAGGTCCTTCCATCCAAGGAAAGCGTATCGCCAGACGCCCCAAGCGACTGCTGGATCCGAGCAAGTCGGTGAAAAGCCCAATGCCCACAGCCACACTGGCGACAAATAACATCCCTAAAATGGCTAATCCAACGCCATCATACCGACGGAATTGCACAAAGAACTCCCGATTAGGAATCGCAAACAAAAGGGCAAAAAGAAGCAACGCCAAAATACCAACGAGTCGATCCACAAAAACGGTCAGCGCAGCCTCCGCCTTTTTATGATGAGTTAAGCGGGCGACAGCATACGCTTTCCAGACATCGCCTCCTGTCGATCCTAAGAGAAAGGCATTGAAAAAATGAGCCGCAAACGAAATCCGGGTAATCTCCGTGAGCGAGAGACCGAGTCCCTGCACACGCAGGGCTTCTCTCCAACGCAGTCCCCCCAGAAAAATTAAAATTCCACAGAGAGCAAACGCCGAGGTTAATCGAACAGGATCCAATCGCCGCACTGTTTGAATCAACATCCATGGACCTTGAGTCCAGGCATATTGACGCCGCTGCCACGACGTCATTCGGTCCCAGTCTCCGCTTCGACCCTCGTCGGAGAGGGCTAACTGGGCTTCATTACAAAAGATGGCATGAAAAATTACCAGCAGCAGCAAACAGCAAACCGCTAAACGAGCCAGTTGGCCAAAGTCTCTGCGGTTCATACTCGCCCCCTAAAAACTGTCACTGATCTCCCCAGACGGATCGAATATAGTCAAAACCGCGGGTCACATCCTCCGGTTGCACGCCTGGATTAAGCTCAATCACTTTGATGTATTCCGGGCCGACAAAGGGCTTGAGATCTGCATACTTAATAATGCCCGCACCCGGAGGGGCGTGATCATGGGCGCCCTCAGGCGTCAAAACTACATCGTGAACATGCAGTCCACCCAATCGTTCGGAGAGAGTTTCCAGATGCATCCGATGATCAATGAAACCCAACTGATGCTTGATCTGAGCGTGACCGCAATCATGCCAATACCGAACATTCGGCGGCAAACGCTCGAGGAAAAAAGGTAGATCATGATCAAAGGGAATCTCATGAACTCCCTCCCGATTTTCAATTCCTAACAAGAGTCCCTTTTCCTGAGCAACTCCAGCTAATCGATCGATAAATTCGAGAGACAGGGCCATCGACTCGTCCTTGCGAGACTCCCTCCGCTGCTCGAGTTCGTTCATCATCTTCTGGTACTTAGGACTCCCCATCTGCCCTGCCGTTGCCATTGCCTCCAGCTTATCCTGAAAATTCGGATTCCCAAAAAAACCCGCTAAATTGACATCGCCACTGTGTAACACTACCAACTTTGCTCCCAAGCGCTCCGCCATTTCTAGTGTCTTGATCGAATGCTTCCAAGCTAAGTCTCGCTCACGCTTCTCTGGAGCAGAAAATTTAAAAAGATTCGGCGCTGGATGATTCACACCCATGGGCAAAGGACAAAAATTATGCAGCGTACTAATTTTGATCATTCCCGACTCCACCGCTGATATGATCCCAGGCACCAAACTCACCCGAATCCCATGACTCAATTCGGCATACTCAAAGCCTAGGTCGCGTATTTCACGAAGCATTTCGGCACCATCTTGATGACGCCCCGAATTCCAACAGGAAGAAAGTGAGTACATGGCCGTTCAACAAAAGATCGCAAAAGGGTAGTTAAAGTAAGATCAGAGGAAATAAAAAAGAAGGCCGGATGCATCGCAATGAGATGCCATCCGACCTCGTTGAAAAAAAGATCTCAGTCGATCAACAACCGACTGTTACTGGTCAGCATACCTCGCGGACAGCATTGCAGAAAATCGCGAGACTTTCAGCTTACGGCGTTTGACTTCACTGGGCTTCTCATAAGTCCGTTTCATACGGACATCACGCAATGTGTTCTCGCGGTCCACCTTCTTCTTAAGGCGGCGCAGCGCGCGATCCACGGGTTCACCCTTTTTCAGTTTAACTTCGCTCACTTCACGTTCAGCTCCTTCCCGCATCTGGCCCCTTAAACGATATCGCACAAGCGGCTTTCAGACTGCTCTCCGACGCCTCTTTAAGAGCCGCCGAACCCATTCCGGGACGAACCCAGACAAACGGGACCGGAATGGAACCTGTTTTACCCCCCAGTCCGCAATGGGATTTTCGAATAAAAATCGATAGCCCTCTTAATGAGCTCCCTCAAGACGTTTCTGATGCCCAAGCTAAAAACTCTTTCCGTTTCGATAAGCACTCGGCTTCTCCTAATCAGTATTCAAAAACTCTACCTCGCCGGACTTTAAAATTTTGACAAAGCGCGAGATTAGAGTCGCCCTCTGGGTTCTTTAATGAACTAACTTAAAAGCAAAAGCCCTGAATACCACAACTAAAGCTTATCTGCAAAGTGACTTAGCATCAGCGCCAACCCACTTCACTAATGTCTAAATGTAAGCGTACGCCCAACCCCATGGTTCCCTAGTTGCCGAAAGTAGGATATTCCGCGATCGAAGGCGGGGAAGAAAGGTCGACCGACCGGATTAGGCTTTCGCAGGTTTCCAGTTCCAAGGCAGGAGTTCGGCAACGGTATGGTTCGTTGCCTGTGGAATACGCCGCAACACATCCGTCAACCATGCCACCGGATCTAACCCGTATCGTCGTGCAGTTATTAAAACACTGTAAATCACCGCACTCCGCCATCC
>SIAZ01000072.1 GCA_009695405.1 Pedosphaera sp.
CCTTCCAGATTTCAGCTTTGGCCGGACACCGGCAACCCCAGAAGACGGGCGAGTCTCGGCCATAGGGCCGATTCCGCTCCGCTCCATCGGCCCTATGGCCGGAATCGTTGGTGTCCTAAACTTTTACAGACAAGAAGTTGCACTAGCTGAATAAGCAATCTGGTAATGTGCAGGAATAAAGGAGCAGTTCTTTTCTCTTCTGGTCGGCCTCCTCCGCACTCAGAGCCCCAGCACCTCATTAATCAGGGTCGCTCCGTGTAATATCAGACTTTCTACGGGAAGAGAAAGAAGTCCTTCGCTTAAGTAGCTTTGACATCAAGACCATGATCCTACATGGCATCGAAGCACCTGATGCACAGGTTCACCCTAACACCGAGTGCCTTTCATCCTTGAACGCTGTAAAGTTCTAGGTGTGAGCCTGACGCCTGCCTGCCTTCTTCGTTTTGTCGGGCCACTGATCGGGTCTTTGCGCTCAGCCAGACTGACCCAGTTGACCATCGGCCCTCATCATTGATTTCAGGAGGTACCACACCGCAAGCGCCCCTCCAGCATAGAGCCAGAATGGGGTCATGAGGTCCACGCGGGTCCCGGTAAACGCCGGCAGGAACTCCTGGTTAAAGAACCGTAGCGAATTCAGGTGCGGACCTCGGTAGAAGAACACAAGAAGGTTTTGTCCGATGTGTCTCGAGGGGCCCGTTGCAACTCCAGCAAACGCAACCAAAGCAGAAACTCCAAACAGGGACTGCGCCACGCGCAGCTTCGGTCCAACCATTTTTCCTGAGCCAGCGATCGCGATGACGATCAACGGAATCGCGGGCGTGAGGTGGCGGGGACCGAATGACACGTCCCCATGCCATGCACTATAACTCGCGTTGAGCACGAAAATAGACGCCGCCGCTAGCAAAGCGCAAAGCCCCATCGGGTGCTTGCGCCATGGCTTCTGCGCCAGCGCTGGAATCAGTAGCAGTGCGGCAGGGAAATACCATGCAAGGCCCCGCGCTGGGCTTGCTGCCAAGCCCCACAGCGCGCGGGCTGTGGGTACGTCAAACAGTGGCATCTCGGCTCTGAACCCTGCTGAGATCATTTGTTGTGCAAACAGGCTTTGCGGCATCATCCACGACGATCCAGTGATAGCGTGGTTGTAAAGCAGAAGTCCACAGCAGGGCATGAACACTCCAAGTCCGAGCAGAGCGAAATCGTTAAACCTCTCCTGCAGGCCCTTTGCCCTCGCGTGAGCGAGCCAAGCGAGGATGATTGTCCCCGAGGGAATCACCGTAGCGTAATCAACGGATACCGCAGCACCCACGAGAGCGCCCGCAAGCAAGGGGTTCTGTTTGAACCACAAGCTCCAAAATACGAACAAGAGGCCGGCCGCAGCTGCGGAATGCGACCAAATTCCCTGACTGGAGTAAAATAGCACAGGCGAACCGCAGATGGCCAACAGGGCCCAACTGATCCGGTGCGGTACGCATGGTTCGAATTGCTCGAGGATCTCAAATAACGCAACACCCGACAGGGCTAGGAGGGGAGCTATGAGGAGCGCGCATGCGGCGATGCCGAAGAGTTTTGGCCACAGCGGATGATCAGGCCCGGCATGGATTGGGGTCAGGAAAGTCTTGAGTGCGGCGTGAACGGGCGCGAGCAACAGCGGCAGGCTAGGAGCCACAATCGCGTAATTGCCGGCTGGAGTTAGAAGGAAATCGGGAGCCTCAGAAGCATCGGGAGGAAGCAAGAAGCTCCCAGAATTAGCAAGGGCTCGGGCAGGTTGTTGATATCTGCTATTTTGCGGTCCCTCAGGGGAGGAATGAACGGCGAGAACGAGCCATAAAGCCAAAAACAAGCGGACCCGTGTCCTTGGCATCTTAGAGATGGCGGGCGGGCAAGTATTTAAAACCCTCTGATGGGCCACTAATTTTGACCGGAGGCGTCCCCAGCGCTCAAACAAAAGAAGCATAGATGGCATGTGAGTTAGTAATCGCCGAAGACGAGGTTAAAGTAGGCTTCTCTCCATAGAAACGCATCCTAAATTTTCATCGTGCTAACCGGCACGAAGGCAGATTAAACTGCAATTTTCCGGTTTTGTTCGCACGCCACCGAATTCGAATATGAGGTGAAACCGGTGGGGTTCTAAAGTCGCTAACTGCACAATGTGGCTGGAACCGTATGCTGACTTTTCAACGGCACTATACCGCTGGGGAATTCAAGAAAATTCAGTGTGCTATTCACACCCCTCGCGCTGAGGGGGAGCTAGGTCTTGCTTGCTAGGATCGATCTTGGGTAGTGTTTGAAATGCCTTCCCTGTTGAGTCGTCGTGATTTTGTTGCTTCAGGCGGTCTCGCGGTTGTAGGCCTGATAGGTGGGGTTCAGAGTCAGGCCGTGGAACCTTTTGACCACAAAGGGCCTTCCCGATTGCGGTTAGGGTTGGCTGCCTATTCGTTTCGGGATCAATTTAAGCTCGGTGGAAAGGATGTTTCTGGGGCGATGGACATGTTTCGGTTTATTGATTTCTGCGCTGAGCACCGCTGCGACGGTGCGGAGTTAACGAGTTACTATTTCCCAGAGGCTGTGGAGGATATCGAGATTTTGCAACTTCGGCGACATGCCCATCTTCGGGGAGTCACGGTTAGTGGGACAGCGGTAGGAAACGATTTTTGTCATCCCACCGGTTCCAAGCGCAGCGCAAATATCGCTTCAGTGAAAGAGTGGATCCGACGGGCAGTTTTGTTGGGGGCACCGCACATCCGAGTTTTTGCTGGTTCTCTACACGGAACATCGGAAGCGGAAGCGAAAGGATTGACCATTGCGGCTCTAGAGGAGTGCGGGGAAGTGGCGGCAAAGGTAGGTATTTTTCTTGGTGTAGAGAATCACGGAGGCATTGTGCATCGCGCGGAAAGTTTGGTGGAGATCGTTCGAGCGGTGAAGAATCCTTGGGTGGGGATTAATTTGGATTCAGGTAATTTCTTTTCTGAAGATCCTTATCGGGATATCGCCTTATGTGCACCTTGGGCGGTTAATGTGCAGTTTAAAGGCAAGATTCATCCGGCAGGACAAAAGGAACAGAAAGCAGATTATCCCCGGACTTTTAAAATCCTGAGGGATTCAGGCTATCAGGGATTTGTGACTTTAGAGTATGAACTTCCTGAGGATCCCTTTATCGAGGTACCTCGGATCTTAGAGGCGATGCGTCCGTTTATGGGGTAATAGGACGCTGCGTGAGTTTCTGATCAGCGAGTATTCTCTGGATCACCGTCGATTTTTGCCGACACTCAGGATTTTACGTCGATGATATTTTCACTTTCCCAAGTTGCGTTGTTTTTGGGCTTAGCTTGCATGGCGGCTCATGTGTGGCCGTTGGCGCAGCCAGCAGCCTGCGGCAAATGGTTGAGGGCATTTCCACGCAACACCGCAATTGGAGTCGTCCTAGTTCTTTTGGGTACGGCTTGGTTTGAGTGGAATTTAGTGCAATCAGATATTTCTGATCTTGCCGAGTTTCGCCCTATTTTACTGACGGGTTTCGTGGTGTTGGGTGTTGGATGTTGTTTTTTCGTTCGAGATTATTTAGCCGTTCGTGGACTGGCTTTGGTGGCTTGTCTTTTGGCTGATGTGGTATTGGATGCTCAGCGATGGCATCCGAGTCCTTTGAAGAATTTGATCACTGTTTGGGCTTATATTTGGGTGATCGGCAGCATGTGGTTAGCCGTATCGCCTTGGCGGGCGCGGGATTGGCTGAATTGGTGTGCTGATCAAAATTTTCGCGTTCGGGCCTTGGGATTTACAGGTGTTGCTTGGGGCGGATTGATCACCGCGCTTGCTTTGACGGTGTTCAAGTAGGTTTCGGCACGCGGTCTTCCATTCTCAATGCTTTCCGCTGATTGAAAGAAGAGCTATTCTTGCTCCCATGTTCGATTCGTTAACTAGCAAGTTTCAAAATGTCTTTAGAGATCTGCGCGGACTCGGGACGATTTCAGAGACTAATATTTCAGAATCACTCAGGCAGGTCCGCCTGGCTCTCTTGGAGGCGGATGTTCATTACAATGTAGCAAAAGATTTTATCGAATCGGTAAAGTCCAAGGCGTTGGGCGCCCAAGTGGTTCAGTCGATCCAACCGGGTCAGCAGATGATCAAAATCATCAGTGATGAATTAGCGACACTGCTTGGGACAGAGAATCAAGGCTTGGCGTTATCAGGTGGATCTTCCTGCATTTTGATGTGTGGACTTCATGGTTCTGGTAAGACGACCAGTTCAGCGAAGTTGGCTCGATTGCTGGTGAAACAGGGTCGACTCCCTTTGCTTGTGGCGGCTGATGTTTACCGGCCGGCGGCGATGGAACAGTTGGCCACACTCGGTGCGAAGATTGATGTGCCTGTCTTTGTGATGAAGGGGGAGACAGATGTGCTCAAGATTGCACGGGAAGCTTTGGCTTATGCGGCATCGCACCAGCGCAACACCCTGATTTTTGACACAGCCGGCCGCTTACAAATCGACGAACCCTTAGTGCAGGAATTGGTACGTTTGAGAGAATTGATTCAACCGCAGGAAACCTTGCTCGTTCTGGATGCGGCCACTGGGCAGGAGGCGGTGAATGTGGCGGTTCACTTTGATAAGGCACTTCAAATTACCGGAGCGATCTTAAGTAAATTAGATGGCGATGCGAGGGGTGGAGCTGCGTTATCTTTCCGTCAGGTGGTCGGTAAACCGATCAAGTTTATGGGAGTCGGCGAAAAGGTAGAGGATTTTGAATTATTCCATCCCGAACGGATGGCCCAACGGATTCTAGGAATGGGCGATGTGGTTTCTTTGGTGGAAAAAGCTATCGACAAGATTGACGCCTCGAAGGCGATGGATCTCGAAGAGAAAATGAGAAAGGGCCAGTTCACCCTCGACGATTTTCTCAGTCAATTGCGGGAAATGAAGAAAATGGGCCCTCTGCAGGATCTAGTGGGATTGCTGCCAGGTGGAGGTGAAATGTTGAAGAACGCCGATCTCTCCAAAAGTGAAAAAGAATTCAAGCGTATGGAAGGAATCCTTTGCGGTATGACCTTTCAAGAGCGGCGAACCCCTCAGATATTGAATGCGCGCCGGCGTCAGAGGATTGCCAAGGGATCAGGGGTTTCGGTCTCGGAGGTAAATAACCTACTGAAGCGCTTTGATGATATGAAAGATATGATGCGGAAAATGGGCAAATTCCAAAAAATGATGTCCAAAATGAGCGGCGGCGGCCTAATGGGTGGTCTGATGGGGGGACGGTGAATTTCACCCTCACTTGGTCGATGGAACGAGCGGAAGACTGCTGCGGATAGTCCGCTTTATGAATTCAGGTCCATCGAGGAATTCAGCAATGGATTCCATCTGGGCTTGATCAAGAATGCCGCCTTGTTTCAGGTCGAAGGCGGGCATCAGTGAGTTAATTTTACCATTTTGGATCCAGGTCAGCCAGTAGTCGTAGTCGACGGGGTGATTCAGTTCTCGAAGTGCGGGCACCATGGACGCTTTGTGGGCCGCATCGTGGCAGATGCCGCAGGCAGTGTTATAGAGCTCCCGCCCCTTTTTTCCTACGGTCGGTGCGACATGGCAGTTGGCGCAGTCGCCACGAAAGATGGCCTGTCGATCCGCACCGGCTACCGCCAGATTTCGTTGGCGATTTCCTTCCCGCATTTTCTCGGTGGAGGGTGCCGGAATATCCACGGTAACCATCAAAAGAGAGGAACCGCCATCGAGTAAGACGGTGATCGATTTTGTGACCGTACCACTTTTACCAGCTAGGTTCATTGTCCCAGCGATTTCCCCCGATTCACCCGGACTAATGATCCAAGGTGTCTTAGGGAGTCTCGCCACCGTGCAACCGCAACTGGTCTGAGTGGAGCGAATGGTAACTGCATTGGTCCAAGAGTTAGTGAAGTGAAAAGAAAAATCGACGGAGGCTTGTCCTTCATTGGCCTTGAGGTGCTGGGCAACGGAGTCCCATTTCAGAGCCGTGGGATCAAATGACGTCGAAGACACCGCTGGGGACTTAAATGGGGGAGGGGCAAGCACCGCGGGTGGTGCTGTGCTGGTTGGGATGGTGGCGGCAAAAGAACGCCCAGTGAAGAGGCAAACGATTGAAATCCACAGTAACAAGACAGGAGGAACCATGCCGAAGTATGGATAGAACAGGATCGATCTGCGAGTCCGTTTTTATTCCGGTAACCTAAATCGAAATTGATCTAGCCACTCGGAGTCTGAGGCAGCGATTGGAATTTTAACCCTTTTCCTGGATCAATTCTCTCCGTGCACCGCCGAGGAGGCGTTCAACAAAGGCTGTCGTGTAGTATCCACGGCGGAAATCAGCATCTTGAAGAATAGCCATTTCAAAAGGAATGGTTGTCTTGATTCCTGTGATCATGAACTCACTGAGGGCACGGCTCATTTTGTTGATGGCATCAGCCCGATCACGCCCAACGGCGATCAATTTACCCACCATGGAGTCGTAGTAAGGCGGGATGGTATAGCCGGCGTAGGCATGGGAATCAACACGTATGCCGCCACCGCCGGGGGAGTAGTACATTTCGATGCGACCTGGACTGGGTCGGAAGTCGTTGAAAGGATCCTCCGCATTGATGCGGCACTCGATGGCATGACCCCGAAAGGTGATATCGCTCTGGGAGAGGGTCAGCTTTTCGCCAGCGGCAATCAGGATCTGTTGTTTAACTAGATCGACCCCAGTGACCTCTTCGGTGATTGGATGTTCAACTTGAATCCGTTTATTGACTTCGAGAAAGTAGTAATTGCCGGTGTCATCGACAATAAATTCAACGGTGCCCGCATTGGTGTAACCGGCTACATCTGCAATTTTCAGGGCGGATCTGGCCATTTTTTTGCGGAGATCTTTGAACTCCTTGCGATCGAACAAAGGAGAAGGAGTCTCTTCGATCAATTTTTGGTGACGCCGTTGGATGGAGCAATCGCGTTCACCGAGATGGATAATATTTCCTTTATTATCACCTAGAATTTGGAACTCGATATGATGGGCTTTCTCGATGAGTTTCTCGATGTAGACACAGGAATTACCGAAGGCTTTTTCGGCTTCGGTTCGAGCGGCATGATAGCCTTTGATTAGTGAAATATCGTTGTGAGCGGCCCGCATTCCACGGCCTCCTCCTCCAGCGATGGCTTTAATCATCACTGGATACCCAATCCGTTTGGCGACGGACAGTGCCTCTTGTTCAGATTCGACTAATCCCTCGGAACCGGGAGGAGTAGGAACCCCCGCTCTCTTGGCGAGATTTCGGCTGCTGGACTTGTCGTGCAGCGCGTTCATAGCCGCAGATCTCGGTCCGATAAAGCGGATGTTGCAATTTTCGCAGACATCGGCGAAATGTGCGTTCTCACTTAGAAACCCGTACCCTGGATGAATCGCATCGACGTCGGTGATTTCCGCGGCGGAAATCAATCTGTCGATCATCAAATAGCTATCCGTGGACGGTCCCTCGCCGATGCAAACAGCTTCGTCAGCCACCTGAACATGCATCGAACTGGCATCGGCCTTCGAATACACGGCGACAGTTTTGATATTGAGTTCCCGGCACGCACGGATGATCCGCATGGCAATTTCACCACGGTTTGCGATCAGGATTTTTTCGAACATGGATAAATAATCAAGTGGGGACGGACCATTAACGACCGGTCGTCTTATTCTAGAGAGAAAAACTGAACTGTGCGGGTGATACCGTGAGGCATATCAGAGGGGGCGGATCTTGAATAAAGTCTGACCAAACTCAACAGGCTTTCCGTTTTCGCCAACAATAGCCGTGATAATACCCCGAGTCTCAGCCTTGATCTCATTCATGACCTTCATGGCTTCAATAATGCAAACCACGGTGTCAGGCCCCACCTCGCTGCCAACATCGGCGTAGGGGGCGGCGTCTGGGGAGGGCATTCGGTAGAACGTCCCAATCATCGGGCTTTTGATGTCCGCATCGTTCGCCGTTGCCGAGGAGGGAATGTGTTGCGAGGTGTTCGAATTATGTCGCGATAAAGGAGCAAACGCCTTGAGTTCCGGATCATCCACAGATGTCACATTTGGGCCGATGATATGGCCAATCGGTCGTTTCAGCTTGATCTTGAAATCCTTCTCCTCGAGTTCAAATTCCGAGAGGGAATTCTTCTTCATCAGATCAATGATCGCTTTGATCTCTTTCAGGTCCACGGTTTAGTATTCGTTGGTTGAGTCGGCACCGAGCCGAACTGTTTCAATTTCTAGAAAATCGGATCCTTGAGGTTGTCGAGGATTCTGACTCCACCACAAGGCCATACTGCAATGCAGAAACTTATTGGCCAAGATGGAAATGCGTCAAGCACCACTTCCTGCCTCTTTTGTGGCGTCAAACAGTCTGAAAAGCCAGCTTTACGCCAGTTGTTTAACGATCACGGCAGCTTCAAGGGCCAGAATGTAAGATCCAACACCAAATCCACTAATTTGACCTCGACAGACCGGAGCGATGACCGATGTGTGACGAAAAGATTCTCGGGCGTGGATATTAGAGAGGTGAAGTTCGATGACTGGAAGTTCGACGGCGCTAATCGCATCGCGGAGCGCAATGCTCGTATGTGTGTAAGCCGCAGCGTTCAAGGCAATGGCGTCAAATTGTCCGCGCGCTTCCTGAATCCAAGTGACGAGTTGCCCCTCAAAATTGGATTGGAGGAACTCCACTTCAACTCCCAAGACTGCGGCACGTTGGCGCACCGATGCCTCAATCATCGGCAGTGTGGTAGGACCGTAGACCTCAGGTTGACGAGTTCCTAGAAGGTTTAGATTCGGTCCATTGAGGAACAGGATCTTCATTGGTTTAGAAGGAGCTTATCCTGACACCTGAGATTTCACCAGTCGCGTTTCCGAGTGGTTTAGATAAGGGTCGAGCGGAGGGTTTGCTGCCACTATTGAGGCTCATCATGCCACCGACCAAATTAAAGATCCGCCGCTCCTGAAAGCCATAGGCTTCGAGGGCTTGATCAACACCGTTCTGGGCCGGGTAGGCTTTCAGTGATTCGAGAATATATCCGTGGGTATCTGCGTCGCCGCAGAAAAGACGCCCAAAAACAGGACAGGCCCAGCGGAGGTATTGGAAATAAATCCAACGCCAAGGAGCCCAAGCGGGTTTACCAAAGTCGAGGATGAGAAGCCGTCCGCCGGGCCGGAGGACTCGGATCAGTTCGCCGAGGCCAGCATCAAAGTCAGCCAGATTTCTTAGCCCATAGCTAACCGTGACAATGTCAAAGCGAGCCGACTCAAAGGGGAGATGAAGGGCGTCCCCTTGGATAAAGTGAAGAGGCCGAATGAGCTTTGGTAAGGCCGCTGAACGCTGTTCCGCGACATCCAGCATGGGGCGACTAAAATCAATGCCGGTTGCACGCGCACCCGCCGCCGCCAAGCGTAAGGTGATATCTCCAGTGCCGCAGCAGACGTCGAGTGCTTCGTCACTCGGTTTCACGGCAGCGGTTCGGATGAGTTGCGCCTTCCAAAGGCGGTGAAGTCCGAAACTTTGGAGGTCATTGATGAAATCATACCGAGGCGCCACGGTGGCAAAGAGGTCTTTAACCTTTCCAGCTCGGTGCTTGTCGTTAGAGAAGTATTTGTTGGCCATAGCGCGACCCGAGGGCGGAGATATGAATCGAACTAGCGGTGGATCCGGTTGAATTCCTCAATGTGTTGGCGCGGAGTCAACACCCTCCAACCTCGGTTGACTGCGAGTCCGCTCTGTGAGGCGCGGGTCAGTTCTTCGACCCGTTTCTGCAATAGGCTCCGTTCTTTCTCCAGATCTTGCACTTTGGATTCTAAACGGGCGAGTGCTTTGGCGGTGGCGGTAGGGGCGGGCGCGGGAGCCGTTTGACGGTCTGGAACCGGGATTGTCGCAATTGGGCGGACAGGAGCGGCCAAAGAGGCTGCGAGACGCTTTTCTAGATCGGATTTTTCGCTAAGGAAACGAACCCGCCAATCTTCGGATTGTCGCAGTGTGGTTCTCAGTTGAGCCTCCCGTTCTGCTCCCTCCTTAAGAGCGGTGCGAAGTCGAGTAACCTCCCCGCGGGCGTGGGCTAGATCGCCGGCAGTGGAAGCCGAGTTAACTGCGGTTGTATTTGTTCCTCGCCCCATTTGGGCCAAGCGAACTTCAGTCGTCTTAAGCTCTCTTTGTAAGGAGTCTCGTTCGGAACGTTCAGCTGCCAAAGTAGACTGAAGGGATTTCATCGCTACCGCATCGCGAGTGATCCCTTGGGTTAGGTCATCGACACGGGATTGGAGAGATCGATTTGCCAATTCAAGATCCCCACGGGCTTTCTTTTCTTGGATGAGACTGACGGCGATTAACTCGGCTTGTGCGGTATTTCGGTTAGCCGTTAACCGAGCGGCAGCTAGGTCGGTCTCGAGCTTACGAATTTTGACGATCCCTTCCTCAGACGATCGTGCTTTAAAGTCATCGACTTGCCGCTCTAAAGCCGATTTTTCAGCAGCTAATTGGCCATTCTTTACTCGGATTGACTCTAGATCCGTCTGGAGTCGAGACATCTTACCGGCGAGATCGGCCACCTGTCGTCCGCGATCTGTATCCGTCTTTAACTCCCCAACTTGCTGTTTCAGTGCTGAATTCTCTGTTTGAAGCGACTTAACCGCGCCGTCTTGTAAGCGTTTTAGACGAGCCTCAATTTCTTGCCGTTCTTTTTCTAGTCGTTTGCTCGAAGCCTGTTGTGTGAGAAGTTTGCGATTTGCTTCACCGAGAGCCTGTTTTGCCTCTTCAACGAGAACTTTGTCGACTAAGCCCTGTCGTTCGCTTTGTTGGGACTCGAGTTTTTGAATGAGCAGTTTGTTGGTGGACTGGAGCGCGGTGATTCGTTCGATCGCAGACTGGAACTCGCGGGGGTCGACCGGGGCAGGTTGCGAGGTAAGTGCCTCCCGAAGCTTCGCTTCGAGTAATTTTTTGTCCCCGTCGAGTTGACGGATCTGAACATTGAACCGCTCGAACTGGGCCAGAACTTCGCCATCGGGTGCCACCGACGCAGGGGCGGGAGCGACATTTGTACTTCCCAGATTCTTTGGGGCCGAGGGCGCTTGTTCATGTTGGTTCTTCAGTGATTGCAATTTCTCAGAAACATAACGAAGTCTGTAATTGACCACTCGATCATTCCAAGCGGGGAAGTTCTGTTGCAAGGATAGCAACCCATTGCGGGCTTCTGCATAGGCATCCCGCGCCTCGGTCAGTCGCCCCGATTCACGATGGGCGTCGGCTTGTTGAAGGACATTGTAAATCCGGATGTAGGCGTCGTCTGCCCCGTCGCCGCGCAGAAGGACGGTGCCGAGGCAAATGAGAATCAGAAAATGGAAAAGACGCGGCATGTCAGCGGATTAAATAGGCTTTTGCAGCGGAGAATGCAACCGGTGGAATACGGGTATTCAAAGTCTCTTAACAGATCGAGTTGTCGGGTTCTTGGCGGACGTAGATTGAATTTGTCGAAAAAGACCAGAAGTCCACTCTCGCTCATTCTTCTTTTTGACTAAAATCCATCCAGCTTCGGAGTACGCAGCTTCGACAGCGACAAACTGAGTCTTTAAAATGCCGGCGAGGACGAGTGACCCTGAGTCGTCGACCCGAGAGAGAATTCGATCTCTCGCCTCAATCAACAAGTCGTGGATCAAATTAGCACAGACGACGTTATACCGTTGGGTTCCCCGTTTAATTGCAGAGGTAATATCACCGAGAGTAGGCTGCACAAGGGCACTCACTTCATTGAGTTCAACGTTGCTACTGGAGATGCGAACGCAGTCGGGATCGAAGTCAAAAGCAGCTAGGGGTGAGTAGCCTAGTTTGGCAGCAGCAATAACCAAGATGCCCGAACCGGTGCCTATATCGAGGAAGGACTGAGTGGAGGCAGTGGAACGGCAGGCGGCGACTTGCTCCAAACAAAAGAGGGTGGTGGCATGTTGGCCTGTACCGAAGCTCAAACCAGGATCTAAAATAACCACGGACTGTCCGCGCTTGGGTTTTCGTCGACTCCAAGTCGGCTTTACCAGCAACGCCGGACTAACCTCAATCGGTTTAAAGTGGCGTTTCCACGACTCACTCCAGTCCTGCGGCGGCACAATGCGTATCCGGATTCGCCCAGGAGAAGCATCAAAGCCTTCGTTTTTCAAAAGCTTCAAGGTCTCGCGAAGTCGAGTTCGTGCCGCAGCAACCTGCGGCGCTGGCAAATCTTGATAGACCGTCACCGTCGATAGGCCAGTGGCGACATCGGTGTAAATTGAGGGGATTTGCTGAAATAGTTCCTCAAGGCGAGCGCAAACGGTCTCTTCCACCTCCGCGTTGGTGACAATAGAAACTTGACGAAGGCAGGGGATCATAAATCGCGCCAGGGTGTTAGATTAAGAAGTTGAATTTCGGTACGTGGACGGCCCGCCTTGATTTCTCCGACGTTCACACAGGTTACAGAAGCGTAATCAATCTCCACATGTTCAAACTTGCTGAGAGGCAATTCGATGAGAAGGGATAGAAGCATTCGGATCACTCCGCCATGAGCAAAGACGGCGACCGTTTGTTCGGGCGATTTCTTAAGAATCGTCTGAAGGCTCGAACCAACTCGAGCGCGGAAATCATCGATCGGTTCGCAATTCGGAATGGCGTTGGATTCCATTAACTGCAGCCAATCATAGGCGCTGCTGCCAAATCGCTGTTGAATTTCATCCCAACCGCAACCGGTCCAGTCACCGAAATCAACTTCGCGTAATGTGTCCAGACAGACGGGTGATTGCGAAAACTGGGGCAGGCAAGGAACAATCGTAAGTTGAACCCGTTGCATCGGACTGGCGTAAACCGAGTCGAAACTATGCTTCGCTAACCACCGAGCCAAGGACTCGGCTTGAGCGAGCCCTCGAGAAGAGAGCCCCATATTTATGCGTCCTCCAAAGACGCGATAATACCGCTCTTCAACCTCGGCGTGACGACAAAGAAAAAGACGTGTCATAATCCGATGGCCGCTTGTTGCATGACAAGGAGTTGTTGGATACCTGCGCGACCGAGAGTTAGGAGATTAGCGAGCTCAGTGTCAGAGAAAGTGGCTTCCTCGCCGGCGGCTTGGAGTTCGATGAACTGCCCGTGACTGTTCATCACTAAGTTCATATCAACAGCGGCATCTCGGTCTTCAAGATAGTTGAGATCCAATAAAGGGCGCTGTTCAAAGACCCCGACACTGACTGCAGCAACCCCGGCGGAAAGTGGCGAAGCGGTTATTTTGCCCTCAGCCTCCAATTTACGGAAAGCCAATCCTAGAGCTACGTAGGCTCCGGTGATGGAAGCGGTTCGGGTCCCTCCGTCAGCTTGAAGGACGTCACAATCAATCCAAAGAGTGCGTGGGCCGAGACGTTCAAGATCAATGACAGCGCGGAGAGATCGGCCGATAAGCCTCTGAATCTCTTGAGAGCGGCCGTCTAGCTTGAGTTTTGAAATATCACGCGCCTTCCTGTCTAAGGTGGAGTAAGGGAGCATGGAATACTCGGCCGAAATCCATCCGCCGGAAACCTTCTGATCCTTCATCCAGCGAGGTACTGCCTCATCCACAGTCACTGCGCAAATGACGCGGGTATTCCCCCACTCAATGAGCGTAGAACCGGCAGCGTGAGGCGCGATATTGTTCTGGAAACGGATAGGCCGAAGTTGGTTTGGGAGGCGGCCGTCGGCACGTGATGAGGCACTCATTGTTGCTAGGAGGCTAAAGAAAGAAAGGATGTCGATGCAATCTCCACCCTTACTGATATTCTTCGAAAGATTCCCTTCACTGAAGCAAATCAGATTGAAACGCGGTTGCCAAGAAGGTCGGATCGAGTCAAATTCGCAATGTCGGTCCACCCATGCGCCCGTAGCTCAGTTGGATAGAGCATCCGCCTTCTAAGCGGACGGTCATAGGTTCGAACCCTGTCGGGCGCACCACCGTTAAGTCTCCCTTTCTTCAGGTGGACCTTAAAGTTTTAAAGTCGGCGTACACCCAACATCATCGCTCTCTAGTTAGCGAAAATAGGCTATTCTGGGATTCAAGGCGGGGACAAGGCAGCAGCAACCGCCTGGATTAGACTCTCCCCGATTTCCAGTTCTACGTGCGGTATACCAAAACAAAGGCCGTCCTGTTTTAAGAGGCGGTGGAATGGGTTGGTTGATTGATCCACAGTTA
>SIAZ01000073.1 GCA_009695405.1 Pedosphaera sp.
CTCTCAACTTCTGAGAATTCAGCCAGCAAGTGTCCCCTCTGGTTCTCGATGAATCGGTGCACTGAGTCTCGTTGGGCATTCATTCCGTTGCCGTCGATTCCTTGGTGGCGGGTGGAAACTCTGAAATAAGCAATAAACTGTGTCATTTAGGCACAGGTATCACGTCTACAGGAATCGTCAATGGCATTTTTACAAACACTAGACGTCGTTAAGTGCCTGCTAAACAGGTGTTTCTGCATCACACACACTCACTTACGAATGGTGCGGTAGATAAAACGGGGCAGCAATCCAGGGTCCGGAAACCGTTCGGAGCCAGAGGCGGAGAATGTTCCACGTTTTCATAGAGATACATTGTATTTTCCTGAGTCGGTAAATTCCATCAGGGGGGTCACGATGTACCGGGGCTGTTCCGTGCGGGCGGAGCTTTACTTCCAACTGCCGGATTTAGGTTAATGAGAACCTTGATGTCGAGTTGCAGGATCTGAACGGGTCGTTGTGGTGTTGGCTGACGGGGGTGTAGTTCTCCTACGGACCTCAAAAAGCGTTCCTAGCCTGAGCCACCTCGATCTTTTTTTTCAGCTCCTTCGTCCTTCTCTGTCCGGCTGCACGGTGTTCAGGAGACATTCGCTTTGCTAATTGCTCCAGACTCGAGGCAGTCGTCGGATCGTTGATCGCGGCAAGGTTGTACAGCGCGTAGGCTTCCACTTCGTCCTTCGCTACTCCGGTGCCTTCGATGTAGCAATTCCCCAGATTGGATTGGGCCATCTTGTCGCCTTGATCCGCCGCCTTACGAAACCATTTCACGGCTTCCACCATATCCTTCACTACTCCCAAACCGTTCTCGTAGCAGAAACCTAGACTGGATTGAGCACCAGGATACCCTTGATCCGCCGCCTTGCGAAACCACTTCACGCCTTCTGCCTCATTCTTCTCTAATCTTCTGCCGGTGACGTAGCAGAGACCCAGATGGCATTGGGCCGACGCGTACCCTTGGTTCGCGGCCTTGCGATACCACTTCAGGGCTTCCACCTCATCCTCCTCTACTCCGAAGCTGGTTTGGTAGAAGAGACCCATAACGGATTGGGCACGTGCGAGCCCTTGATCCGCCGCCTTGCGATTCCACTTCACCGCTTCCACCTTATCCTCCTCCACTCCGATGCCGTGGGCGTAGCAGCGACCCATATTGTATTGGGCATCCGCGTTCCCTTGATCCGCCGCCTTGCGATACCATTTCACGTCCTCCTTTGCTACTCTGTCGCCTTTAGGGGAGCAGCGACCCAGATTGGATTGAGCCTCCGCGTTCCCTTGATCCGCCGCCTTGCGATACCACTTCACGGCTTCTATTTCATCCTGCGTTACCCCTTTGCCGGCACTGTAATGATAACCCAGACTGGATTGAGCTGCAGCATGCCCTTGATCCGCCGCCTTGCGATACCACTTCACAGATTCCACATAATTCTTCCCCACTCCAGTGCCGTAAGCGTAGCGGACACCCAGAATGAATTGAGCCATGGGGAACCCTTGATCCGCCGCCTTACGATACCACTTCACGGCTTCCACCTCATCCTTCGCTACTCCGGTGCCTTTGCCATAACTGACACCCAGATTGTATTGGGCCTTCGGGTTCCCTTGATCCGCCGCCTTGCGATACCACTTCACAGCTTCCACCTCATCCTTCGGTACTCCAATTCCGTTCTGATAGCGAACCGCCAGTTTAAATTGGGCACCCGCGTCCCCTTTCTCGGCTTTGGCTTTGAGGAAACCGTTCACAACGTTCGAGGGCAATAGTGCGTTAATTAAAGAAGTTAAAATTTTCACGAATGAATTTTAGTTTGTTGCATTCACAAGAAATCGGCTCTGCAAAAATATTTTCAGTTGCGTTTATTCCTTGCAAACTAACCGGTCATCAGGTTTCGTCAACCCCGTAACCACCCTTGATCACCGAGATCCAGACCTCTGCGTTCTCGGGGTGCACTGGACTGCCTAGCGTCACCATCCCGAACAGAGTCACCTCCATCGGCGAACAGGCGTTCTCTGGGTGCAAGGTGCATCAGCCGTGGGTCAGGTCGGCTGTAGCTTCATAATTTCCGAGAACTTCACCCCGAACAATAGTATAGGTTAGAGTTCCTTCGGCTAAGTCGACATTGGGCAACAAATCGTCGTCTAGCATAGCGAGAAGCTTAGGTATGTCGCTTTCCTTCCAATCAGCTTCCTTTAGAAGGATCACCGTCCCGGCGACAGTTCCGTTAGAAAGATAATGGAGATCCACTGCCGCCGCATCCTTTCCATCCTTCAAGACAAGAACGCGTTCAGATGAAGATGTCCGTAACGTGCGTTTCCAAGTGATCATATGGTTTTCAAAAAAAGAGACTCCATAGGGCTATCGCACCAAGAATTACCACTACACAACCACCCCCGCCTGCCGATGTTCGGTAACCAACTCCGGTTCCTGGGATTGAAAATGATGTATAACGACGGCCTCGAGCGGTGGTGCCGGTGCGAAACCCACGCCCTCCGACGGAGTATCCCACGCCTGACTTGCTAAGATTGACCCGAAATGGACCTACATTCAGTGACTTTCGGTATGTAAAACCCATATTGTGAAGCGTTTGTCAGCGATTATTGATAGTTATTATCCCGGTTGTGCCGTTAGCCACATTGCGAACGGATGTATGAACCACCAAAGACCAACCAATAATAGTAGGGGGGAAAGATCAAGGCTGCTTGGCGGGTTTAGATTCAGCTTGATTGGCTTAACAATTCGCCGAATGGGACGGAGAATCGGTTCATACACTTTGTCTAAGTATAGCATTGCCGGCTTTAAGGCTGAACCAGCAGGGGTGATCCAACTCAGAAACATACGGACAAAAAGACCGAAGGTGAATAGCTTAATCAGTAAGTCAAAAACTCGTGCAATTTGAGTCATGTTGTCAGGGGTCCATTTGACCTAGGGTCAATATTTTTCTTCGGCGTCATTTCCGCAGGAAACCCTGCCACTCGCATTTTTAATGCAGCGGCATCAGGGTGTTCACTGCGTAATTTTTGGTTTTCCGTTATCCTATTTCATACATTCCTCGTAAAGCTTGTTGAATTCGGGCGAAGTCTTTTTGGCTCCCTTTTTCAGTGCGGCAAGAAATTTCTTCTCGTTTGCGTCGATTACTTTATCGGCGTAAAGAATTGTGCGAAGTCTTTTCGCCTCCGCGGCATCAATCACCCCATCTGCCAAAAGGTTTTTCTGGAGGGCGGCGAAAAAGAATTTATCGAATTCCGGACTATTCTGCTTGGCCGAATTTCGGAGTCCTACCAGAAAATCGATCTCCTCACTGTCAATTTCCCCGTCGGCGAGGATTTCCTTTTTTAGAATTTTGACCTCTGCGGCGTCTACCGTCCCGTCTGCCAAGAGGACTTTTGTTAGTAATTTCTTCCAATCTGCCATATGTTTTCTTTTGTTTTGTGTTTGGTTTTTCCTTACTAAACTAAAGCATTTGGTGAATTTTAGGCACTAGATACGTTCGGAGCTTTTGCAAACTCGGCATTTCTTTCTTCCAGAACGGGAATCAAGTTTGCATACTCAGTAATCACCCTAAATCATCCGTGTCGAAGTCCATGTCTTGCGTTTCCCATGACAGTCTTGGCATTTGACCAATCCCTTCCCACTGGATTCACGACAAGTTGACATTGTTCGATCCTTTCACTTTTTGCTGCTGTTCATTATTCTTAATTCGGTGCTTCAACCAGTGCTCTGATTGACCATAAATCCTTCGGCTGATTCTCCATAGTCCCTGGAGTCCCCACACGAAGGGCATACCGATGGCGACGATAGATTTCGGGAGGATATACAGAATAGTGAGTTACAAGCTCCACAATTGGCCCCGGAATCATTGGAGCAATAGGGGCAAGCCTCAACGCCTTCCAAGAGTAGAGAATTAACAGGTGGAAGCCGGAATTCTTTAGCGGTTTCTCCAGCGACGGTTGCCAGTGGATGAGAGGCGACGGCGCGATAGCGGCCGCTCTTCTCATCCAGTCGATAGCGCATTAAATAAACGCCACGTTTTTGGGAACAATGAACCTGAAGGAAGATTTGCCTGGAACGCCCGTCATGTGCCGGGACTTTTTTCAGATCCACTTTTGTAATATCCGTTGGAAGTTTATCCAGAAGCGCGGAAGGATCTGCGTCCGCTACGCCAGTGCTTGCTGAATGAACGGAAGCAGAAAGCCAAACGAATAGTTTTGCAAAACCGTCAGCATTAACTTTGTCGAGTTGCAGAACGATGTCAGTAATTTCGCCTAGCTGTGCCAAGTCAACATCGGCACCGCACCCGATTGCATAGATATTAGCAGGGCGAGTCTTCGTGCCCGTATCGAGTTCTTTTATTACGCTGCGCCATTCATCAGTAGGTTGACCATCTGTGATGAGAAAAATAAGCGGGCGAAAATCACCTTTCTCTGTAACCGTCGTGCACTTCACTTCCTTCCGAATTGATTCTATCGTCAGCCGCAACGCTCCACCCAATGAAGTGCCAGGCCGAACTTGTAACGATGGAATTTGCACATCTGCAACCGGGGTGAGTGGCATGACTTGTCTTGCTTCGGAGTCGAAGGTGACGAAGCTCAACCAAACGGTCTCCAGAGCCTGCGGATTGCGCCGCAACTCGCGGAGCATGGCTTTCACGGCACTCCCAAGACCTTCAATGCCGGGGCCGATCATGGACTCAGAACAATCTAGCAAGACGTAAACAGGAAGGCGACGTGACATAGTAATTCAGTGTTATTGTTTTTGATCGTTAAGCCCTAACCATTTGAACTTGAACCAAGCGCCCACCCTCCTCGGGGCTGAGAAGGATTTGCTGCCCATCAGTTAGTTCGAGGGCGGAGTTAATGGAAATGAGTTTACTGGCGGTCACATCTTTCAATCCGGTGAGTTTTTGATTCACAAAAATCCATTTGCCGTTATGAAAAGAGAAGTAGCCAACAGGTTTCTTTTGTTCGTCATTCAGTCGCTCATTCGGAAAAATAAGGCGGTTAGCGTGCCACGGATAAAGATACTGGTTTGAATAAACCATGACGCGGTGATTGTCCGGCTTGTAACTGCCTGTACCGCGATTGGAGTAAAGATTCAACACTGGCAGAAGACCAACGTAAGGCGTGCCGCAAAACGGACATTTGGGTTTAGTGCTGTTATCGAAGACGTACCATTTTTGCCCGCACAGGCTGTTGGAGCATGGCTGCATTAAGTCCACAGTGCGGACCAAGGCACTTTCCCATTCATCAGCCAGCGGACGCAGGGAAGGCTGGTGTAGCCCCTTAACAAATGCACGGTCGAAAAGGTCTTTCAGATACGGACCCGTGATCGCATATGGAAGCTTTGAGACATCAGCATACGGCAACTCGCTCTTTTTTACGTCCTTTAAATTAGGGCGGTTTCGAGCATCTGTTGGATGTTCAACAAAAAGGGCCTTTGCGCCCATTTCAAGGGTCAACCGTTCTTCTTCCGTATTTGCAGGATGAACTATCCCACCCTTCAAGGGATGCCGGTAAAGCAGATACATATAAATCAGCACCGCTAAAGCATGCCGATCTGTTTCGATTCTCGGTAACGCACGGTTCTTATCTTGCAAAGAAAGTTTAAGCGTCGCCATGACCTCTGGCGCGATAAAATCGGGCGTTCCTACGACATCTGGCGGAAACTTTCCGGGCACAACCAAACCATCAATATCTATGATGGCAGCCCTGCCAGTGGTCGGGTCAATCAGGACGTTCTTGTAAGACAAATCAGAGTGTGCCAAACCCGCAGCGTGCAACCGCTTCACGGCGCGTGAAATGCGGATGCAAACACTGAAGTAATCCCGCCAGTTTCCGCGCTCGCGATCATCAAGATACTTCTGCTGATGAGTGCCAGTCGAAAACCACTTCCCCTCCTTTTCTTTCCCTTGGATACCCAGCATATCGCTGTTCTTTGAGCCGTACTGAAAAAAGAAATGCTTTGGGTATGTGGGTGCCCGTAAACCCAATTTGCCTCGATGCTCCACGATGTGTGTAGGCCAGCAATAAAGATTTTTCCAGTAGTCACCCCCGGGTTGGTTAAAGATACGGTCGCGGTAGACGCCGACGATATTGGTCAATCGTTCTTTCGCATTGAAATCTTGGACGCTGCGAAAGAAGGCCACCACATAAGATTTGTCTGGTGCAAAATAAACGTCCTTCATTCCGCCTTGGCCAATCATGTTGTCCATGAACTCAACGGGAGACCCATCGGTTGCTTTTAGGCGGACAATATTACTCATGCCAATTGGGGTATTTAAGGTGCTGTATTCTCGGGGTTAGAATTGGGGTTGGGCAGGAGTAAAACAATGGTGCGGTCATCGTGGTTGCCAGGAGAACGAAAAGATAGCCACTTGAGCAAATCGGTGGAGGCTTCTTTATTGTCCGAAGATAAATCAACCGTTGTATTTAACTCGGTCCAGAACTCTTTCCACACTTCTGGGGCACTCAAGCTGGCTTCTGTTGGAAATTTTGGATCGGTCACACCATCGGTCATTAGCACGAGTGTTTTAAGGTCAGTCTCGTGTGCGATGTGAATACGATTCAGGATTTGCTCGGTAGTTCTCATCACATTGGAAGCTGTCAGAAAAACCGTCTGACCGGCGAACTCTCCGCAGTCAGGTGTGCACAAGGTTTTGACCTGACCATCATTTCGCATCAGCCCGATGCCACCGTCACCGATGCTGAAAGCGGCGATTATCCAGCCAGACTGAGTGTGTTTGGCAACGGCAAGTAATAGAGTGGTAGCATAGTCTTTCATTACCGCTTTCGGAACATGTACCCCCGCTTCAGCTGCAATAGCCTTCTGTGCTTCGTAGGCAGCCTTTCCGAAACAGGGATAGGCGACTTTTTCCTTCAACATTGTTCCATCCGCGTTTTCGATAAGCGACCGCACCGCTGTTTCTAATAAAGCTTGATTCCCATCTATCCACTGCTCTATGAAGTCGAGGGACTGTTTGCAGGCGATTTGAGAACCACACCGAGAGTATTTCGCTGCACCAGCACCGTCAGCCACGACAAGCAAATGCCAACCAGTGGCGCGGTGAAATCTTACAAGGAAATCGTCGTCACGGAACAATCCCTCGTGAGCATGGGAGCGACCACGTTGGCTGGCAGCAAGCATCCGCGCAACGGGTGTAAATTCATCATCCGGCTTGGTATGATCTGAATCTGGTTTCCAGTAAGGGTCACTTTGATTTGATGGAAGATTTTTCCAAAGGGAATCAGGATCGGGATTTACGGTAACACCAATAGTTCTCTCGAATATGCGACGGCCATCTGTTTCGGCAAGGGTCACTTCAACATTCAGTTTTTGTTCCCCCGCTAATTTGGGCTTTCCTATCAGAGCGTCTTTCTCTCTTTCATGCTGAAACCCCAATTCATCAGCGTTGAGGAACTCTAGTTTCAAAGAGCCGCGTTTTTCTTTGAAAAGATCGGAGATTTTGATTTCAAAAGACTTACCAACCGTGAGATTCACGGGCAGACGCTCTACAAGTCTGAAGCTTGGTGATCCGGGCATTGGAGCCGGCGTCCGTGCTGGCAAAGTTGGCGTGGTAGTGGCGGCGCTGCACGAGGAAGTCACCGCAGGTTGAGCTACAGCTCCGGATTCCTTTGGACCCGATTGCACTTGCCCAATATTCGCCTCCGGCATTTTTATACTGGCATGTTTATCGGTCGTTGCAGATTCATCCACTACTCGTGAATTCGTAGCCTCTAGCAGTTCGCGTAACGCAACCATAGTCGGCCGATCTTCACATTTTAATGATAACACCTTTTCCAAAGCTTCTGCGATTGCAGCTCTTGGCTTGACTCCTAGTTGTAGTTTTTCAGACTGTTTTTCTGTTCGTCTGGAAGCACAGATTGGTGGTTCTTCACAAATAGCATAATAAATTACCGCAGCCAAACCATACACATCGCCAGCGGCTGTAGGCAGGGATGTAGGGTCGTGCTGTGCTTCTGGCGGTGCATAATCACTATTCCGGTCTATGTTTTCATTTTTACAGTTTTCAAAAGAAGTGATGTCAATCTTGTCGTCTCCTCTCACGTGCAAATTTTTTGGCTGAATATTCCCGTGAGTTTTTTTCTCACCATGCAATTGTTCAAGCATGTCGAACACCGGCCGGATGGCATCGAGAACCTTCTTCTCGTCACAGTGAGCAACCGCCTTTGCCCAATCATCAAAAGTCCGTTGCGTCGTTGTATTCATATTCGTCTTCAGCTTTAACAAACAACATGGAGTTCTGCGGGAGGAGACGGAAGTGCCAGTTCAGATACCGCTCCCATGCTAACATTACCAGAGGATACAGCGGTGGAAACCCATTTAAAAAACGCCTGAAAAGAATGACCATCCATGGTGTCAAGAGCCACAACCTGACCACACACTTTTTTAAGTTCCTCCGGCTTTGCCTTTGGGCCTGCCGCACACCCCACAACAGCTCCAAAACCGGTCTGTTTCACTCGCGGGATCATCTCGTTGAAAAGCTGAATGTCTGAAGCGCCGCCATCGGTCAGAAGGAACAACAGCGGACGCCAGTCACCCTTTTGTTCTTTGGTAGATTTAATGACGTCACGCTCCACGGCGGTGCAAACTTCCTTCAATGCCAACCCCGTAAATGTCGGACCTGTTTCCGGTGCCATGATCTCTGGCAGCACGAATTGATCAAGCGACGTCAATGGGACTAATGTTTTTATGTCGCGGTCAAACGTCATCAAGCAAAGATGCACCGTCTCCAATGCGTGAGGGTCTTGACGCAATGAAGCAATCAGGGACGCAAGACCAACTTTGACCGCCTCAATTGGCTCTCCCTTCATCGAGCCGGAAGTATCGAGCAGAAGATAAACAGGGAGACGTCGCATGGCTTTCCTTTTTGACTTTTTTAAGGGATGTCAACTCACTCAAGTAACAACACTGATTTCAGGCGGCGGCGGCGGCAATTCGCTCAATCCTTGGACTTCTTTGCCCGCCTCTTCCACGCTCTTGCTCCCCTGGCTAATGGAGGCGCTCATCCACTTAAAAAACGCTTTGATTGATGCGCTGTCAGACGTGTTCAACCGAACCACGCTCTCTGTGATTTGTTTCAGCACAGTTTCATCACCGTTGTCCACGCAACACCCGACGATGACACCCCATTTTTCTTGTTTGAACCGCGCCAACCCGGTCTGCCAGTCATCCGTAGGACCACCATCGGTCATGATAAACACCATCGGCTTCCAGTCACCTTTCACTGTGGCGGTGGTCTTTACCAAGTCCTTACTGACACATTCTGCGACTTTAGTGAGTGCATCCCCCATCGCAGTAGCTCCGGCAGCGCTGATGTTGGGTGGCTGAAACGCCGTCAACTCAGTCAGTGGCACGGCCACATCTGCACTGCTGCTGAAAGTAATCACACTTAACCACGCGGTCTCCAAAGCATAGGGATCCTGACGGAGCGCAGCGACTAACATCTGCACGCCGTTTTTGACTTGTTCTATTGGTTCTCCAGACATTGAACCTGAAGTGTCCAGCACGAGATATACGGGTAAGCGGCGACTCATAATGTTTTTGTTGGTTGGTTGAGGGTTTTGATTTCTGAGGTTGTTTCTATTTCGTCGGAAGATGTTTCTTAAGCAATTCGACAAAAGTGTCGAATGGGTGGGCGTCGCCCAAGGCGCGGAATTTCCAACCGCCATCCTTGCGATACACTTCCCCAAAAACCATGGTGCAGCGTCCTGCATACGAAGGGTCTGCGCTTAACGCATAACGCGCAATCTCTTTTGCCCTTGGCGTCAACTGCGCGGATGTAGGCGCTTTGAACTTTGCCGAAGTGCTGTTGTTTTTGCTGGCCTTGATAAATGCAAACGAGAAACAGAATCTTTTGATAACGATTGTCCAGCGAAGTGAGCTTCACAACAATCTGCTCATCATCTTGAGCCCCATCCCCTCCGACGCGATTATCTCCGCTGTGATAAACGTGCCCCGTAGGATGCTTGAGGCTGTTGAAAAATACTACGTCGCTCCCAACAAGGCGGTCGTCTCCAAGAGCGGTAACCTGATCGTTTTGATCCATGAGAAACGCAATAGCATCAAGATCGAAGTCTTCCTGCTTGCCGCCGAATAGTCCCCCAAGCAGACCGGCCTTCTGCTGCTGGATTTTCCAGCCCAACCCAATCGTAATAGACGAAAGGTCATGCTCGTCCTTGTTGAGATTGATGGCTTGTCCTTTGGAGAGGTTAATTGCCATAAGAGTTAGGGGGTTGTAGTTGCGATTATTATTTTAGGAGAACTTTTTTGCGTATTTGGAAACAAACGTAGCAAGACCGCCCTTGTGCCCGACACCCATTGCCTCAAAACGCCAAGCCCCACCGCGCTTGTAGAGTCGCCCAAACTCGACCGCCGTTTCGATGGAAAAGTCCTCACCCAACTCGTATTTACAGATTTCCACGTTGGTCGTTGCATCATAAATCCGGATGAAGGAATTTCTCACCTGTCCAAAATTTTGTTTCCGTTCCTCGAACTCGTAAATGGTCACCGTAAAGACAATTTCTTCAATGCGAGGATCCACTCTGCCGAGTTCCACCATCAAGGTCTCGTCGTCACCTTCTGAACTGCCGCCCGTTCGGTCATCCCCAGATGACTGCACTGCACCGTCCGGCGATTTAGGATTGCTGTAGAAAACAAAGAACACATCCGAGGGAACCTGCTTGTCAGCTCCAAGCATGAATGCGGAGGCGTCCAAGTCATAATCATTCCCGGAAGCTGCTGCATTTGGATCCCAGCCGAGGCCCACGCCAATTTTTTGAAGGCCAATGTCAACTCGTTGTCCTTTGGTTAAATTTATTGCCATAAGTTGTTGATTTTAATTTGTGTGGGTGTTGAGCAGTCCTAGGAAAACTTGGTGACCAAGTTTTCCAGTCCGCCTTTGTGGCCACGGCCGATAGCTTCAAATTTCCATGCCCCATCCCGCCGATAGAGACGACCAAACTCCACAGCCGATTCAGTCGAAAAATCCTCATCCAACTCGTATTTGCAGATTTCCTCGCCATTCGCTGTGTCGTAGATTCGGATGAAAGCATTCCGCACCTGTCCAAAGTTCTGTTTGCGAATTTCCGCCTCGTGAATTGTGACGACAAAAACGATCTCAGAGACGCGCGCGTCGATTTTATCAATATCTGCGATGAGCGTTTCATCGTCCCCATCGCCTTCGCCTGTCCGATTATCGCCCGTGCTTGTGAGCGCTTTATCGGGAGACTCTAAATTATTGTAGTATACAAAATGGTCGCCACTTACCAGCTTGCCGTTTTCTCCCAGCATGAAAGCGCTGGCATCCAAGTCATATCCATGTGCAGAGGCTTGTGTGTTTGGATTCCAGCCCAGTCCGATGGCTGCTTTACGCAGGCCTACGTCGATACGTTGTCCCTTGGTCAGATTGATAGCCATAGTTTGTTTGGATTAAGAGTGATTGTATTCTTTAGCAATGCGAACGACCGTCTGTCCGACAAAACCATCATCGGTGGGATCTCCGATTGCAGCGAATTTCCATTCACTGCCGTGCCGATAAAGCCTACCAAGGATTAGGGCACGTTTCCCGCGATATTGAGGCTCAGCCGCCACGTTGTAAGAGGCAAAAACGTCTTTCACCACAGTTGGGGTGCCTTCAAACATGCGGATTTTCGCGTACGGTATTACGGAGAAGTCCTCGCCCCCACAGTTGTTCAGGAAAAAAATAATCTGGCCGACATTTGCAGGAACTTTACTTAAGTTCACAGTGATTATTTCATTGTCGAGTCCGTCGTCGCCTCCCGAATCACCAGATCTGTCGTCCCCAGTATGTCTAAGTGCCCCGCTGGCGGCGGTGAGTTTTCCGGGAGGCAACCCGAATTGCGCGAGTCCCTCCGCTTTGTAAAGCGGCGAGTATATGTGATCGCAAAGCGCCCCCTGAGTGTCCAGCAGCGCCGCACTCAGGTCGAGATCCACATCCTGAACTGTCTTGGAAAGTCCCAGAAAGCCCCCTTTAGTTTCGATACCGCCCCAGTTCACGCCTACGCAGAAGTCGTTTAGCGCAGCTCCGGTTAATTTTTTCAAATCAATCCGCTGACCTTTGATAAGATTGATTGCCATATTATTATTGTGTTGTGGTATTTGGGGAGCTTATTGCTAATTCTTGAACGCTTCGTCGTCGTTTGGATTCTTCACGAGAATTGAATAGATAATTCCGGCAAGAAGAATGAACCCCACGATCGAGAGGCTGATCGGGTTGGGAAGATGATACCCGAAGGCACTTCCTATGAGCTTAGCGGAAACGAGTACGAGGAGAATCAGGATGGCCTTTTCGAGAGCCCAAAATAGATCCTGCGCGGCGACAAGAAGGAAATAAAGGCTCCGCAAGCCCGCCGCAGCCCAGAGACTGGCGGTGATCATCAAGTAGGGATCAGCCACGACGGCAATAATGACCGGCATGGAGTCGAAGGCGAAGATCACGTCGCAGACCTCGATACAAATCAGGCACAGAAATAGCGGGGTAACTCCATGTGTGAAAAACCTACCGGTGTCGATGGAAGGATTCACCTTTGCAATCTTGCGCGTTAGCCGGACTGACCAGTGGTTGGTGTAATCCACTTCATCGTCTTCGTTGGCGCTCTGCCACATCTTCCACACCGTCCAGAGCACGACCAAAGCGAAGGCGACAAGGACGTAGGGGCTGACATTGACGATGAAGGCGCCGGCGCCTAGGAAGAGAATGCGGAAGAGGATTGCGCCGAGGATGCCCCAGTAGAGGATTTTGTGCTGGAAGTGCTGGGTCGTGGTCTGGGTGAGACCGAAGGATTTGAAGATGAGGTAGAAGGCGAACAGGTTGTCCACGGCGAGCGCTTTCTCGAGCACGTAGCCGGTAGCGAAAAGAGTGGCCATCTCCGGGCCGCGCGCCCACCAAATGAACCCAGCAAATGCGGCGGAGCACGCCACCCAAACGAGCGACCACTTCGCCGCATTCCTCATCGTGATGACTTCGCCCTTCTTGTGGGTGCCCAAGTCGATTGCGACGGCGATGACGAAGGGAATCAGGAACGCGAGAATCTCCAGGAGGGTGATTCTGCTGAAGGCGGCAAGTGATTGGTCAAACATAAGCGGGAAGAATACTAGAGTGCTGGACTGGACATTGTGGAGTTTCGCTGAAGAAAGCAACCATCGTAGTTCAAAATGTCGTGAATCAAAAAGAGTTGGAATGGATTCAAAAGACGGGGCAGAGAAGAAGGATGAGGGGCTCGACATTTGGGCGCAGGGCGGGGCGGATTCCCTCGATCTTGAGTTTGGTCAGGAGCGGTTCGACCCACGCAAGCGGGCCCAGCGTGTTCACTTGGATGCTTGGTGACTGGCAATGACTCGCCAGTAAACTTGGATTCTTCGACTTGAAGTCGGACCGCCTCCAATACGGATCCGTCGGCAGGAATTTCTTCGCGCAATTCCAAAAGGACGAAATCACCCACGACAATATCCCTGCGAGGAACAGTCCAATATGCGGCATCCCGGAGAACCTTGACGGGAACTTCGTCGTTGACCTTGTTGAGAATGTCGAACTCCTGATTAGCCTTATACTCATTGAGGAAGGCAAGCGCGGTAACAAGAAGAACCGCAATGATGATGCCAATGCCCTCAACAAAATGACCATCGGCTGCGCCTGCAACTATAGCGATGACCGCCGCAATCATAAAATGCGGATTACCGGATCATCAAACTTTTCGAAATAAAGTTTCCACCAGGGATCTCGTTTGCAGGGGGTCAAAATATTTGCGGCATGGAGGCGTCGACTTTGTTCGACACCTGATTGTGTTAACCCGGACAAACGCGAGCTTGATGGCTGTTGCATAAATTTGACCGTAGCTTATTTAAAACTTATTAAATACGCGCTGCGATGTTTCGTCAACTCCCATTTTAGCACTGTCCGGAACAGCCCCGGTACATCGTGACCCCCCTGATGGAATTTACCGACTCAGGAAAATACAATGTATCTCTATGAAAACGTGGAACATTCTGCGCCTCTGGCTCCGAACGGTTTCCGGCCCCTTGGCCGCCCGGGGGGGAGGGCGGCC
>SIAZ01000074.1 GCA_009695405.1 Pedosphaera sp.
CGAAATCTTCGACTACATTGAAATCTTCTATAACCGCCAGCGCCGTCACACCTCCCTCCGAGGCCTTTCACCCGCTCAGTTCGAACTCAAAAATAACTAACCAATAACTCCCTTTTCTCTGTCCGTTTTATCGAAGCAGGCCCATCTCGAGTCAACTAACTACAGAACCTCCCCAATACCCCCTTAGCCTAGACTTGTCGAAGACTTGAATTTGCGCTCTTGGGCATCCACCACGGCCGTGGTCACCATATCTGAGCCCACATTGGTCATCGAACGCGCCATATCAAGAATTCGGTCGACACCGAGCACAATCCCAATGCCTTCTGGGGGAATCCCAAAAGTAGTGAGTAGTCCAGCGATCAGGGGCAATGATCCCCCAGGAATACCCGCCACAGCGACAGCGCTAAGGACTGAAAGTAAGAGTAAAGTACATTGTTGCCCGACGGAAAGAGGCACGCCGTATACTTGAGCAACAAACAACACCACACACCCCTCGTACAGGGCCGTTCCACTCATATTCATGGTGGTCCCCAGCGGAAGAACAAACCCAGCAACACTTGGCCTTAACCCCAAGGTGTTTTTAGCGCAATCCAAAGCCGCCGGTAATGTAGCATTGCTCGAACTGGTCGAGAACGCCGTCACTAAAACACTCCGGATATCTCTAAAGAAATCGCGTGGACGCCGATTCGTCCAGCAACGCAGCCAGATCGACATGATTCCAAACAGATGGAGTAACATCACAGCGAGACACCCAACGGCGAACACGGCCAGTGCGATTAGAATTTCGACGCCGATTTTGATAACTACACTATAAATCATCGCTGGAACGGCATAGGGCGCGAGCTTCAATGCCAATTGAACAATGCCAGTCATCAGCTCAGCAATCAGATCAAGTGCCGAAAGGAGTTGTTGCCGTTTCACCTCAGCGAGCTGGGTTCCGACCACCCCGACAAGTAGAGCGAAAAGAATGAGTGGAAGCACATCGCCAATCTTGCTGTTTGTATGCCCCACAACCGCGCCGAAAAGATTCTTTGGCATAAACATTTCCACCAATCCACCTAAGCTCAATGACGAAGTGGACTGGACGGATGCTTCGACATGCTTCTGGGCCGCACCTCCAAATTCCTTGAGCAACATTGCTTTAGCGTTCGGAGCCAGATGGTCGCCGGGGCGGAGGATATTCATCATCAGCAATCCTAGAACCACCGCGATAGACATATTTAAAAAGAACAAGGCGAAGGTGCGCCCGGCCAGAAGACCGAGTCGGTCCAGTCGACCAAGTTGGGCAACGCCGGCAGCAAGCGAGGAGAAAACCAATGGAATCACCACAAAAAAGAGCAGTCGCAGGAAAATTTGTCCAAGGGGATCCAAGACATTAACCGCCACCTGACGCATAAAATCGAGCAATGCTGGGAAGATCTTACCTAAGGCGAGTGTGGCTAACCCAGCCACCACTCCGACGATGAGTCCCAGCAAAATGCGGTTAGCCAACGGGCGATTTGTTTCAGCCATAAAAGGAAAAAGAATATCTAGATGCAACAAACTGCGGACATTGCCGGACTTTGACTCTGAACCAATTGATATTCAACAACGTTGAAAGGAAACCAAGACGCCGACGTAACGAAGTGGACAGTACTGAAAAACTGGATCTAGCCTAAGTCCAACATAGTCAGTCGCCTTTGCCCTTTGGAGGACACATCTAGCTCCCATCACCTATCCTTCAAATGACCGAGGACGATCTCTCTGACTTTTCTTCGGTCAACAGGTTGAGCGAAGAATTCGTCAACAGCCTTGACTTCGAAGCCAGTCTCGACGCTTTTTATTAAAAGTAGATGCGCCACCAGTCCTCTAGCATTTCTAAATTTTTCCGCCCTGTTGCGGGGGCGCTGATGCTTATCTTGGCTCTGGCCCAAATTCTTTGCGTCTGGCACTGCCACCGCAACGAAATCATTGCCATTGCTGGATTACATCTTCCGAGTGAACGACCGATTTCCCGCTCACACTCTTGCTGTATCCGCGCCAAATCTACCCCGCCTTCCGATGCTACCGGATCGAATCTTCCTGCTGATCCGACAGGCTCTTGTCTCATGTTGGCGGTTGCCCAGAGTTCTTCAATTGGCCTCGATCAAACGGTAGCGGTACTTTCCTCTCAACTTATCTTGCCCCAGTGGTGGATGTCACCGATCCAACCTCTTAAGACCATAGCTCCGCTTCGCTACACGGCTTCCGGACTTTTAGCACGCTTGGATTTTGTCTTCCTTCCCGAACGTTGCCTCGGCGCTTTAATGCGCACGAATGCTCCGCCTGCGCTCGCCTAGCCTACCGCCGATCGGCCCAAAGTCGGCGACGGTTTTCATCGGATTCTCTCCTCAGACTTACGAAGGGAATTTTTCCGTGCTCGGCACTCTCCCGGTCCTAGTCCTTTCACGCCCTATCTATGTTTACCTATTCGATCCTATGACTTTTCGTGTCTCTCGCCCCGAATATTCGTTCCAAATTTATCTGCTTGGGGTCCTTGGATTCTGCACTATTGCCCTCCAAATCACAGCAGAAATAGTGTCCGCTGAACTGGTTAACCGACTCGCTGCCCCACTAAAAGAACAGCATCCTGCTTTACGCGCTCTTAAATCTAATGAAGAAGCCACCCGTCTCAACGCTGAGTCGGTCCGAAGTTGGTCCGATCCTACCGCTCGTATCGGAGGCAATTTCTTCGGCACGCGTGGTTCCTTACCTTCACAAAACGGCGATATTCTCTTCGGTGTTTCTCAAGCCTTACCTTTGATGGGAAAAGAGGTCAGTGCTCGAAGATTCGCCGATGAACTGGCGCGCACCGCTAAAATTAAATCTGAGGCGCGCTGGGTAGAACTGCGGCGCGATTTGGCTGCAGGGTTGATCACACTCGCACTCGCAGAACGGACGCTGTTCTTAAACGAATCAGATGCCGCTTGGTTGCAACGCGCTGAAGCCGTGGCTTTGGCTCAACAAAGTAGTCGTCCAGGGTCGCTTCCTGCACTACTGCGTCTTCAAAATGATCTCGCTCAGGCCGAAAGCACCGTTGTCAACGACCGTTTGCGCCGCACCGATGCTCGGGTCGCTCTCGACCGCAGACTCGGACTCGATAATCCGCTGAAAACTGTGTCACTCGAACTCCCTGCCGTTGTCGAAGCTCTTCCTTTCTCTCAAACATGGATCAATCTCGCCCTTGACGCCGAACCCCGCTTGCGTCTTGCCCGAAGAAACGTCGAAGAGGCAGGAAGCCGAGTCGATCTTACCCGCCGTTCTGCTCGCCCTAATCTAACCATCGACCTCGAATCTCGACAGTTCTCAGGCGATGGTCGCTTTCGTGAAAGCCTCGTCTCTCTTGGCTTTTCTCTCCCTTGGTTTAATCAAGCCAACTACCGGCGCGACCTCGCCCGCGACAAGACCCATTCTGAAACCGCAAAAATGGAACTACGCGACGCCGAAGCGGGTGTCGGTGCAGAAATCCATCATCTCCTCTCGCTAATCAACACTGCCGGACGCGACGCGCGTTTACTTCGAGACACCGTCCTTCCTCGCTCTCGGACCGCGGTCAGTACCGCCGAAGCTCTTCTTACTTCCAGTAGTATCGAAGTACGCGATGTCTTGGATCTCCACCGTCAACTCATTGAAAACGAACTGAGGCTCGCGAACTCGATCGCTAGTCAATGGACTGCCATTAGCGAACTCCTTCTCTGCTGCGGTCTGGATGACCTAGCCACTCTCTTAACTCCCGCACCTACTGCTTCCACACCTTCTCTTAAGCCATGAAATTACCCTTCTTTTTTCTAATCACCTTCGCACTGGGTCTCGGTGCTGGTTGGTGGCTGATTGAGACTCGTCGTCACCAACCGTCGCAATCCCTAACTCAATCGACTCGACGTATCCGCTTCTATCAGTCACCCATGCACCCTTGGATTAAGTCCGATCAACCTGGACGCTGCACACTGTGTGGAATGGAATTAAGCCCTGTTTACGAAGGGGATTCCGTCAGCGAATCCGCCGTCGGATGGGTGACGCTAGGCTCAAACTCTATTCAACTTCTGCACTTGGATTCGACTCAGGTCGAACGGGCACCAATAACCCGCACGTTGCGCCTCTCAGGGGTTCTCGAAGATAATGATCAGGCACATCGCTTTCTCGCGGCAACCGTCGATGCACGAATCGACTTCCTTGGAATCAAAAGCATCGGACAAGACGTGCAGGAAGGGCAGGTTCTCACCCGAATTTTTTCTCCGATGCTTCTTGCCGCAGAACGGGAATTCACCGCACTCAACCGCCAAAAAACATCTTCGCCCACCAACCCAACCTTTGATTCGCTCATCACCGCAACGCGTCAACGTCTTCTTCAAATGGGATTATCTCAGGCTCAGATTGACGCTCTACCCAGCAAAAGCCCAACCGAAATGCAGAGCGAAATTCTCGCTCCTTACAGCGGTACAGTTGTCGTCAAAAAAGTCTCTGTAGGCCAGTATGTTAAAGAAGGTGAACTGCTCTTTGAACTCGCCGACTTTTCCTCACTCTGGGCCCAACTAGATGCTTATGAGTCCGATCTTTCTTGGCTCGAATTAGGTCAGCTAGTGACCTTACAAACACCCTCGATTCCAGGGCGATTTTTTGAAGGTAAAATTGAATTTATTGACCCCAACTTTGACGCTTTATCTCGCAGCACTCGTGTCCGCGTGACCCTCCAAAACCCTTGGGTCACATCCAATGGAATTACTCGTCGACTCCTCTCTCATCGCATCTCTCTCTCCGCTACCTTACGATCCACCCTCGCCGCTCTGTCTGTTCCTCGCTCAGCCATCCTGAGGGGTGGCCCAGTAGCGGTCGCTTATGTCGATCATGGCGGGGGAGCCTTTGAACGTCGGGTCCTTCAAATAGGCCGTCTCGGTGATGATCGCATTGAGATTTTTTCGGGACTTGCTGAGGGTGAAAAAGTGGTTCGGCACAGCGCCTTTCTGCTGGATGCTCAAACCGAACTCAATGGACTCACTCACTCAACGCCCCGGGGAACAGCCCCTCTCATGAGCACCAACAATGATGTCTCTTTTCCTCCGCTGAATCCGATTCTTCATCAACATATCACCGCCTTTTTAAAGGAAGGTGCTACTATCTCTGAAAGTCTCGCTGCCGATAATTTTGCAGCCTTTAAATCCCATATTTCTGCCCTAAAAACGGCCTTCGCGACACTTCAATTAACCGAGTCAACTCCCGCTCTTCTGCCCATCGTGACCGTGCTTTCCAAGCTTTCTCCAGTTGAAGAATTTAAAAGTATCGAAGCGGCCCGTGCTTGGTTTGTTCCCTTTAGTAACGCTACCGCCGACCTCGCTACTGAAATCCTCGGCCACGGATCGCTTGAAGGTATCCACCTCTTTGTCTGCCCGATGGTGGATAGAGCTGTCTCTGGAAGCCCTAAGAAATCGCGATGGATCCAGAACGGAATTACAGTTCGAAATCCCTTTTTTGGAGCAGAAATGCTCGACTGCGGACTAGAAGTGAAGGCACGCCCATGATTTCTAAATTGATTGATTTATCGTTACGAAATCGTTTTATCGTTCTCTGCGCCACTCTGCTGCTTTGTGCTTGGGGTATTCGATCGATTTACCGTACGCCGGTGGATGCCATCCCGGACCTCAGTGAAAACCAAGTGGTTGTCTTTGCCGACTGGCCTGGCCGCAGCCCACAAGAAGTCGAGGATCAAATCACCTATCCTCTTTCTACTACCCTTCAAGGACTAGCCGGGATTCGAAGTGTCAGAGCCTCCAGCATGTTCGGGTTTTCTCTCATTACCGCTATTTTTGAAGATTCAATCGATAATTACTTCGCTCGAACCCGTGTTCTGGAACGTCTGAATCAGATCCGAAGCCAACTCCCTTCTAGCGTTATTCCTCAACTCGGTCCCAATGCCACAGGCTTGGGTTGGATTTACCAATACTATCTCAAAGTCGATCCAGCCAAATCCCCCAATGGAGGCTATGATCTCGGGCGTTTACGCACCATCCAAGATTGGTTTGTTCGTTTCCAACTTAACGCAGTTCCAGGAGTCGCCGAAGTCGGGTCCATTGGCGGCTTTGTGCGACAATACCAGATTTCTGTCTCTTCAACCGAATTACGAAATCGTCAACTCAGTCTCGGTGATGTTCTCTCGGCTGTCGGACATGCTAACCTCAATGTCGGTGGTAAAGTCATCGAGGAAAATGGACTCGAATTGGTCATTCGCGGCACTGGATTAGTTCACTCGATTACCGATCTTGAACAGGTGGTGATCCGAGCAACGAACGGTGTTCCTCTCTACTTAAAGGAAGTGGCAACCATCCAACTCGGCGGGGATTTTCGTCGAGGCACTCTCGATATTAACGGCGAAGAAGTGGTGGGGGGAGTGGTTATTATGCGCACCGGCGAAAATGCTCGAGATGTCATTCAAAGGGTCAAAGATCGCATTGCTCTTTTCGCAGGGGGCCTCCCTTCAGGTGTCTCTATTGAACCTTTTTATGATCGAAGTGATCTGATTGATCGTACTCTCGACACTCTACGCCACGCCCTTTGGGAAGAGATTTTATTGGTGACTCTCGCCCATATTTTTTTCCTCTGGCACTTCCGCAGTATTCTCATTGTTACGCTACCTTTACCTCTCTCGATTTTAGCGTCGTTCATCTTGATGAACATCTTCGGTATCTCCTCTAATATTATGTCACTGACCGGTATCGCCATCGCCATCGGGGTCCTTGTTGATGCGGCGATTGTGATTACCGAAAATGTACTGCGCCATTGCGAACAGGCGGAGACGTCAAAACAAGCCGCTGGCGGTGGGCGCCTGACCGCCGCTGAAACCCTCGAGGCCACACGTATCGCTGCTCGTCAGGTCGGTCGCCCTATCTCTTTCGCTATGGCTATTATCGTGTTGGCCTTCGTCCCTGTCTTCGCACTCACTGGGCAAGAAGGTAAACTTTTCCATCCTCTGGCCTTCACTAAGACCTTTGCCATGGTCGCAGCGACTCTCTTGTCTGTCACATTGGTCCCGGTTCTCTGCTCGCTTCTCGTTCGCGGTCCTTTTCACAGCGAAGATCGTAATCTGCTCATGAAAGGGCTCCTTCGAATCTACGATCCGCTTCTTGATTTGGCCCTGTGTTGGAGGCGCTCGGTGCTCCTGCTTGCGACCCTCACTCTTGCTGCCTCGCTCCTTCTCGCCTTGGGCCTTCCTCGTGAGATGATCCGCTCCCTTCAATCGCAAGGATGGACCCGAACCGCGAAGGTTTTTAAAGGAATTGGCGGCGAATTTATGCCCCCATTAAACGAAGGGGCTCTCCTCTTTATGCCCGTCCTTCTGCCGGGAACTTCCCTAACTCAAGTGAAGGAAATCCTCTCGTGGCAAGATCGTGTGCTACGTCAATTCCCCGAAGTCGATCGTGTCGGCGGTAAACTGGGTCGCTTCGAAACAGCGACCGATCCAGCGCCCATTGAAATGATTGAAACTACTCTCACTCTTAAACCGGAATGGATCAGCACCAACCGTCTGTGGTTTGGTTTCCTTTCTCTGCCCTCCACTATTCGCAATCCAGCTTGGCGTCCGGGAATCACCTCTCACGATTTAATCCACGAACTTTCCACCGCCCTGTCGGCCGTCCCTGGCTATGTCCCCGGATTCCTTCAACCCATCGAAAACCGTATCCTAATGCTAAGCACTGGAATTCGCGCCCAATTGGGAATCAAAATCCTTGGTAACGATCTGGATTCACTTCAACGCAAAGCCTTTGATGTCGAACGAATTGTCCGAACGATCCCTGGGGCCGTCGGGGTGGCCGCATCGCGAGTCCAAGGCAAACCCTACCTTGAAATCGATGTCGACCGACCCGCTGCCGCCCGATTTGGCCTGAATGTCCAAGACATTCTCGAAGTAGTCGAAGCGGGTATCGGTGGCCGCACCATCAGCACAGCAATCGAAGGTCGCGAACGTATTCCCATCGAGGTCCGCCTCGAACGTGGTGAACGCGATTCAATTGATCGTTTAGGAGAATTACTGATCGCCACCCCGCGCGGTACGCCGATCCCGTTGGCTTTGGTTGCGCATCTCCGAAGAACCACTGGTCCCAGTGAAATTGCCAGTGAGAACGGTCGTCTTCGGGTGTTTGTCCAATCCAATGTTTTAGACCGTGATTTAGCTGGATTCGTAGGGGAAGTTCGGCAGCGAATTGAAAAAGAAATTCTACCTACTTTGGACGCCAGTATGACGATCGAATACTCAGGCGAATTTGAGAACCAACTCAGAGCCCAACAAACGCTGCGACTGATTGTGCCTACGGTTTTGATGGTTATCTTCCTCTTACTCTATATCGTTTACAATTCCGCCAGCGAAGCAGCCCACGTACTTTTGGCGGTGCCATTTGCTCTCTCAGGCGGCGTCTTTGCTCAATGGGCATTGGGTTGGAACTTCAGCATTGCCGTTTGGGTGGGTTACATCGCCCTTTTCGGCACCGCTATCCAGACCGGCGTTGTCATGGTAGTTTATCTCGAAGAACAAGTAGCAGCAATGAAGGTTCAGCGTGGCGATGCCTTTAATCGGCAGGACTTAATTCAAGCGGTTAAAAATGGCGCACGGCTCCGTTTGCGCCCCAAAGTGATGACCGTCGCCACGATTGTCGCTTCGCTCTTGCCTCTTTTCTGGAGCCACAGGACCGGATCCGAGATTATGCAGCCTTTAGCAACCCCAGTCGTCGGAGGGATGTTGAGCAGTCTGATACACATTCTCATCGTCACTCCAGTGATTTTTATCTGGATGCAAGAGCGCCGTATGACCTCTGAAAACAAGCAATCCCTTTGCAGCAAACAAAAAGGAAAATAAAAAGCCGTTGCTCCCACGGGTCGTTGTCCTTCAATATCACTTGGCAGCGGCGGAGGGATGGCTGAGTGGTTTAAGGCACACGCCTGGAAAGCGTGAGTAGCTAAACACTACCGGGGGTTCGAATCCCCCTCCCTCCTCCAACTGACAAAGCCCTCAAGAATTTTGTGTTTTTGGGGGTTTTTAGTTTCTAAACCAAGGTGACCCAAAAAGACTTCCCTCGAAAAGTCCGTCCAGTTTATTCTAGCAAATCCAGAATTTTGGATCTTGGCTCGGGACCGCTCTTTAGCTTTTCATCGATATATACTCGGCTCAGAAAGGAGGAATGCATCCGGAATATGACAAACTTCGGGGGCGATACCGTTTCTCAAAATAACCTCCACGATGTCAAAGCGAAAAGGAACCCTCGGTCGTCCTAACTCCGCGAGATAGCCCAAGGCTGTGGGGGAAAGTATTTGCTGCTTTTTCAATGTCACCGCCGTCGCTGGTCTAACCCACTCGTCAGAGGATCTCGCTTTCACTTCTACAAAGAACAAGACCTCTCTATCTCGGAAAATGAGATCAATTTCCCCCGACGATACCGATAATTAGCCACTAGAAAACAGAGGCCGAAATGCTCTAAATACTGACGCGCTACTCTCTCTCCTTCGCGACCTAATCGCAAATGAGGCGGATCGTCTCTTCGACGAAACCAGCGGAAAAACCAATTAATCATCGAAACAGTTCCGGTGGCGGCTGTTTTAAGGGGGCAAAACTAAGACGATGAATCGGACAGGGCCCAAGTCGCCGAAGCGCCTCGAGATGACCCGCAGTTGGATAGCCTTTGTGCTCGTCAAAACCGTAGTTGGGCCATTGCTGATGCGCCTTCAACATCAAACGGTCTCGAGTTACCTTGGCTAAAACACTCGCTGCTGCAATCGAGTAACTGAGAGAATCCCCTTTAATCAATGCCGTCTGCGGCACTCGTAACACCGGCACTGGACGCCCATCCACTAAAGCATGAGCGACCTCGCCACTGTCGGCCAACTTTTCGAGGGCCTGATTCATAGCTTGATAAGTTGCCTGCAGAATATTGATGCGATCAATCGCTTCGGGACCACAACAGCCCAGGGCAAATCGAATACCGAGTTCAGAGGTGATACGGTCAAAAAAAAGGGCTCTCTCTGCGGCCGATAATTGTTTGGAATCAGTCAAACGCCGAAAATCTGAGGGCACACCTGTCGCCGCCCAACTGTGTGATAAAATAACTGCAGCAGCCACCACGGGTCCCGCTAGCGGTCCACGACCTGCCTCATCCACGCCTGCCAACGCACCGCCGCCGGCGCAAATCCACTGTCGCTCATAGAGAAACCGATCGACTCTCTGGAACTTTGTTTTAGATTTTAGCATCGGATTTTGAGTTCAACTGACACCAAGCCCAAGGTCAAAGACCGAACATTCTCTTGCTTACAGGGGCGGCTCAGTCAAACTCGACTAGTTCGATCTCGTTCAATCCCGCCACCCCCGAAAATCCGCTCGAATTTAAACGGAACTTCTGCGCCAATTCTCAGCTCAATTTGAGCTGGAATCAAACTTGGATCACCTCTGATCGATGTAGGTCTAAACATAACAGTCAACATTTTCTCTCGCCGCAAGGTGTCTGGTCCGGCTTTTCTCATTCTGTACTCGCTCGTCCAACTTCCCGATCTCGCCCATGAACCCCTACGCGCCACTCGTTCACGCTTACGCCAACGCCTTTCGCGATAGCCGTGCTCTCCCTCTCGGCGGCATTCCCCCTATTGAACATCCCTCTCTTGCTGCTACTGCCCCCAAAGGCCTCATCTTCTCTCCACACCCCGATGACGAATGTATTATCGGCTTACTCCCTCTTCGACTCCGCATAGAGTCGGGTTGGAACATAGTCAATGTCGCCGTTACCCAAGGCAGTAATCGCGGTCGGCAAGCAGAACGTCTCGCTGAACTTCAGCAGGCTTGCGACTACATTGGGTTCGGGCTTATCCAAACAGCCCTAGGCGGACTGGAAAAGGTGACGGCTCATTGTCGAAATAGCTCTCCGTCCGCTTGGATTCCTATGGTCGAACGTATTGCGACCCTGCTCGATACAGAGAAACCCGATGCTCTTTTTGTGCCCCATCTCAATGACTGGAATGGCACACATATCGGCACGCATCTTATGGTGATGGACGCTCTTGCAACCCTTGGACCCGCGTTCCGTACCCATCTGGTTGAGACGGAATATTGGGGCCAAATGACTCAGCCCAACCTCATGGTTGAAGCGAGCGCCGACCTTGTTGCTCAACAAGTGGCTGGAACTTCTTTCCACGCCGGTGAAGTCAGCCGCAATCCCTTCCATCTCCTCCTCCCCGCTTGGATGCAGGACGCTGTTCGGCGCGGTAGTGAACTGGTTGGCGGACAAGGTGGAGCAGCACCCAATTACTCTTTTGCGACCCTCTATCGTCACCGGATTTGGAAAGACGGCCATGTGCAAGACCTGCCTTCTAACGGAGGCACTCTTCCTCTTACCAAACTCGCCGGAAGTCTCTTCGCAACCTGAGCTTATCCCGTCACATGATTGAATCTCGTTATCAACATCTTCAAACCCTCTTGCGTGGCTACGGTAGCTGCGTTGTGGCCTACTCTGGTGGAGTCGATTCTGTCTTCCTTGCCTATGTCGCCCATACCCTGCTTGGTGATAAAGCACTGGCGGTGATTGCTGATTCCCCAAGCTTGCCTCGCCGCGAGCTCCGTGAAGCCATCGATATCGCTCAACAATTTGGAATTCCTCTCCGAGTCATCGATACAACCGAATTCCAGAATAAACAGTACCTTGCCAATCCCATTGACCGTTGTTACTTCTGCAAACATGCACTGTTTAGCGAATTAGAACCGCTGACGGCTCAACTCCGGTTTTCAGTGATTGCCTACGGTGAAAACGCGAGCGATCTGAACGACCACCGTCCCGGTTCGCGGGCTGCCGGTGAATTTCAGGTCCGCGCTCCCCTTCGCGATGCTGGATTGACCAAACCCGAAATCCGCGAGCTAAGCGCACGTTTGGGCCTTCCCACCGCTGATAAACCTCAACTGGCCTGCCTTAGTTCTCGTATCCCCACGGGTGAACCGGTCACTCCCGCTAAACTCCTTATGGTTGAAGAAGCGGAATACCTCCTGCGCGATCTCGGCTTCATAGATGTTCGGGTCCGTCATCACCAACTCGCCGGTACTCTCGGAGGGCATCTCGCCCGCATTGAGATTGGGCCCAGTGAATTCACCCTTCTTTTAGACGACGCAACGCGGGCCCAAATCAACACGGGCTTTCGTACACTCGGCTACTCACAGGTCACCCTCGATCTGGCGGGCTACCGACGCGGTTCAAATAACGGAGTTAACTCAGCAAATTCTATTCACTTTCAAAACCGTTAACCTTCCTCAGCGTTCGGATCTTTCCCTGAAATTTTTTGTAGATCGACACGCTTTATAAAATCCAAATAAATATTATGTCTTTCGCTCATGTTTATAGAGGTAAACGGGTCCTTGTTACCGGCCACACCGGTTTCAAAGGATCTTGGTTGACTGAGTGGTTACTCGCGCTGGGAGCCGAGGTCAGTGGATTCGCCCTCACTCCGCCGACTCAACCCTCGCTTTTCGAATAACTTAACCTCGCTCCACGTATTAACCATATCCTCGGGGACGTCCGTGATCTGGCCGCCGTTTGCAAAGAGGTCGAGTCCTTCAAACCCGATTTCATTTTCCATCTCGCGGCACAACCACTCGTCCGCCTTTCCTACCACCAACCCGTCGAGACCTACGCCACCAATATCATGGGGACTGTCCATGTCCTCGAAGCCGTCCGCCGCAGTGCACATCGATCTGTCGTCATCGCAATTACCACCGATAAGTGCTACCAAAATAATGAATGGGTTCATAGCTATCGCGAAGTAGATCCTATGGGTGGATTTGATCCCTATAGTTCTTCAAAAGGTGCTGCGGAGTTAGTCATTGCTTCCTATCGTTCCTCCTATTTTTCAAAAGCCGAATCGCGAGTGAAAGTAGCCTCTGCACGGGCTGGCAATGTAGTGGGGGGGGGGATTGGGCCCGATTGCATCCGAGCGCTTCAATGCAACCAAACCATTTCGGTTCGCAATAAAATCGCAACGCGCCCTTGGCAACACGTCCTCGAACCGCTCTCAGGTTACCTCTGGCTAGGAGCCTGTTTGTCTGCGACCCAACCGCATCCGTTCTACTCGCTGCTGGACGGTGCTTTTAATTTTGGCCCCGCGCTTCATTCCAATCGTACGGTCGCTAAACTGGTTCAGGAAATTGTAAAACACTGGCCGGGCAACTGGGCCGATTGCAGCGACCCAAAGGCGGTGCACGAAGCCAACCTCCTTAATCTAGCCACCGACAAAGCGCATCATTTTCTCCAGTGGTCGCCCACATGGAATTTCGAGCAAACTATAAAGAAAACCGTGCGCTGGTATCAATCAGCTCAGGCAATGCCCACTTCGATCGCAGATCTAACTCGCGGCCAAATTGCCGACTACACAGCTTCAGCAAATGAACAAAGAATCGAATAGTCTACTAAGACCAGACCTCGTTAATGTGCATTTTAATTGGGTTTTATTACCAGTGAATCTCGATAGACTTCCTCAAATGTTAGCACTAACGTTAGCGCTAACATGGCTAGCATCCACCGCAGACCCAGATCGCCTTACTGGCACGGAGCCTTTCGACAGGCCGGCAAACTCGTGCTCAGATCTACTGGATCATCCGACAGGGCCATCGCCCGCCGCATCGCCGACGAGTGGGAGCAGATCGCCCGTCAGGCCGAGGCTGGCACCCACATCGAACAGCAGACTCGGGAGGTCATCATCGGCATCCTTAAACGGGCCAACGTCGAGTCGTACAGCATCAAAAGCCCAGCGGTGAAAGCCTTCCTCGAGGCTTGGTTGGCTTCGAAGCTCTCGGCCTTAGCTAAGGGCTCAGCTTGGAGCTACCAGAAGTCGGTCGTTGGCTTCCTGACCTGGGCTGGTAAAAAGGCTTCTATGCCCATTGCTGCCATCCAGTCTCAGGATGCTCGCGCTTACATCGCTAGCCTCCAGAGCGCCAACTACGCCAGTAAGACTGTCTCAGTGTATGGCAAGGTGCTCCGCTCGGCATTCAAGCAGGCCGTGACC
>SIAZ01000075.1 GCA_009695405.1 Pedosphaera sp.
GACGATACGGGTTAGATCCGGTGGCATGGTTGACGGATGTGTTGCGGCGTATTCCACAGGCAACGAACCATACCGTTGCCGAACTCCTGCCTTGGAACTGGAAACCGGCGAAAGCCTAATCCGGTCGGTCGACCTTTCTTCCCCGCCTTTGATCGCGGAATATCCTACTTTCGGCAACTAGGGAACCATGAGGTTGGGCGTACGCTTACCTTTGAACCTCGGAAATCAGTAAACCGAATCGTCAGAACCTGATCCATCAACGGAGGGTCCATTCCACAAAATCGGCCAACAATCAAAATAACTTAGTGCAAATGAACCGCCGACATAAAATAAAGTCGCCCTTGGGGGAGCGCTGACTGCAGGGGCAAACCGAGATCCAACTTTACAGACGGAGCGCGGGCTTGACTTAGCAAGGAAAGCAAACCGCCAAATCGAGGGGACGCTTGATACTCTACCAATTTCGCTTCCTTGATTCCGGCCAAATTCAGCGCGCGATCCACCGCAACCTCAAAATTTCCGATCTCATCCACCAACCCAATTTCCAATGCTTGGTTCCCCGAAAGAATCCGACCGTCAGCAAAGTCTTGCCAGTTGACCGATAAATTCCTGCCACCCTCAATCTTCTCTTTTTTGTTAAGTTCAGACGCACGACGTCGGCCCTCTCGAATCACCGACTTAAATTTCGCATAACTTTCGTTGATTAATCCCTGCATGATCCGCCGTTCTTCAGGCAATTCGTCCTCAGGTAATTTCTCCCCGCTCATCATATCCTTCAACCGACCACTCTTGGTAATATCCGGTCGAATGCCTACTTTATCCATCAATCCTCGATAATTATAGCTGTGAAAAATTACCCCGATGCTACCGGTCATGGTCAACTCATTGACCACAATCCAACGACACGGTGCACTCACATAGTATCCACCCGAAGCCGCCAAAGATCCCATGGAGGCAATCACTGGAATCGAATGAACCTTCTGAAATGCTTGCAGAATCAAATACATCTCGTCGCTCGCCAAGACCTCGCCGCCGGGTGAGTCTACTTTAAGAATGACCGCTTTGACCCCCTCCGCCGCAGCTCTATCCAGTTGGTCACGTAAAAAGTCTACCTGAGTCCGATTGATGGATGGATTGAAGCTCCCAGAAATCACCCCTTCTATACTCACCACCGCAATTTGATTCTGAGTCTCAGCATCTTTTAATACAATCTCCTCCAACTCAGCCGCAGTCCGACTCATCACACTTCCGTGGGGGCTATGTCGACTTGGCTTCGATAAGATCACAGCCACAAGCAGCCCAATCGATATAACTGAAATCAATAGAAGCAGGAGTCCAATCCATTTCCATCCCCTGCCCTGCTTGCGAGGCGGAGGCATTGACGGGGGCGTTGACACCGAGATTTTTGCCTGAGGAAACGACAAGGGTGGAGGCACGGCAAGCAGCGGCTGGGGAGTTCCCCCAGAACCGGGGGAGTGTCCCGATGTTACCGAAATCGGATCGTTCGAATCCATGTTGAGCAGATCTTAGAGTGAGTTGATTCGAACATCAATCGCGCAACCGAAAGATACCATCACATTCATTTGAAACGGACGACAAAGAAGCTCACCACTGCTTAAGACAACACCCTTGGACCGCGAAGCTGGCGGAACACAAAACAAAAGTGATTCGCCTTTTTTGACCGCTTATTTAGAGAATTTTCTCAGCATAAAATTGGTTTTAGACCGAAAGGCACCCCGGCGACTTTGTCACAAAAAAAGACTATACATCTAAGGACTAAGATCGAATTACCAACTGAAGCGGGCCTGCCGAAACGAAGCCCAACACATAAAATTGCGAAGCGCGAAAAATTCGCTTCTCGTCTTCTACCAAAAACGGTCACCTCGTTATAGGCAGAAGCATACTAATAACCGTCCCCACTCCGGGGCGTGAGCGAATCCGAACTCGGCCTTGATGAACCTCCACTACCCTCGAAACAATGGCCATTCCTAGTCCGTTACCTCGCGGTTTCGAAGTCTGCAGCAACGATGAAAAGGCTCGCTCAGACTGCTCTGGGCTCATCCCTACCCCGGTGTCTTTGAATCGAATCAATACATGGGTCGCTCGCTGCTGCCGTCCAATGGGCAAGGTCCGAGTGCGCAGTGCCAAAATGCCCCCTTTTGGCATGGCCTCGATCGCATTGAGAGTCAGGTTGAGGAAGGCTTGTTCCAGTTGGGTCGCATCCCCCGACAGAAGCGGCAACTGCACATCCAACTGACGAACCAACTCCACCCCCGCAGATCGCAACTTCGCTCGGGTCAATAGGGCCAGATCATCCAAGAGATGATTCACATTAACTTGGGTCAATTCTGGTTCGGAACTACGAGCGAAATCTAAGACTCGATCTACAATCCGATTTAAATGATCCATCTTCTCGCCCATGATCCGAACGTCGGTTCGACGAGGGTCGCCTTCATTAAAATGCAGGTTAAGCGAATGATGCAGCATTTTCATCACGGTCAATGGATTGCGGATCTCGTGAGCAATTTCTGCGGCCAAAAGACCCAAGGCACTCAAGCGTTCGCTCTGCCGTAATTCCTCTTCCACAAAGGTGATTCGATCATACATACGGGCTTTTTCGAGAGCCAAGGCGGAGAGTTCAGCATAGGCAGATAAAGTGCGTACTTCTTCATCAGAAAATAAATAGGGTTCACCCGTGTAGATGTTCAGAACCCCAATCGCTTTACCTTTGAAAAGGAGGGGAACACTCAGAAGGGAAACCAACCCCTCGCTGCGAGCAACCCCTACGTTCATATACCGCCCAGAAACCTGAATATTCTCTATCTGCAAGGGCTTTAGTCTGCGAACCACTATCCCCACCAGACTCTCCTCCAAACTTAATCGAGGTTTGGAGACATAATCCTCACCGGCACCATTGTGCGCCCGCAATTCCAACCCATCTCCCAACGCATCCACCATCATCAAGGAACACATCTTGGCTCGCATTAAGGAACGGGCTTCTCGGGTTATCACCAAGAGTGCATCGCCCACGGATAAAGTGGAATTAATCAACTGGCCTACTTTAACTAATGAATCAAGCAACCTCGCCCGTTGACGTACCGATTCATAGATCCAAGTATTCTGAATCGCCGGCGCGACAATTTCAGCTAATTGACCTAAAAGAACCTCGTCTTCCTCGGAAAAAGCGTCGGTTCGATCTGAGTCTACATTGATCACCCCACGCAATTCTCCTCCCACTCGGAGAGGAACAGCTAGTTCCGAGCAAATCGTCTCTTGTAGTGGGACGTAGCCTCTCTCTTTACTGACGTCACCCGATCGTACCGCTTTCCCAGTACGCGCAACGTGTCCAGTTAGACCTTCACCCACTTTTAATCGTAAATTCCAGACAGCTTCCGGTAACCCGCGAGCGACCTCAATTTCCAAAAATCCCGAGGTTGGATTAATCAGGCAGACCGTTCCCGAAGTGGCTCGCATGAACTGAATGGCTTCATCCAAGACAATCTGCAACGAGTCCTTTAATTCCAGAGTGGAATGAACCCGTCGCGAGACTTCATTCAAGGCCTCAATCCGTTGGAGTCTTGCGCGGAGTTGTTCTACTTCGTTCTTCATCAGAGGTGTTCAGCGCGCACGCGCGGTGAGTATCAACCCAGTGAGGGCAAAAAATAAATTAGGCAACCAAGCGGCCAGCCATGGCACCACCCGACCATTCTGCCCCAGGGCAAAACCAACCCGTTGCAACACAAAGAAAACAAAAGCGATAGCGATGCTGCCTGCGACTCCATAGAACAAATTCTGACGCCCCGACGGCACGGCAAAAGGAACAGCAATGAGGACAACCACCAAGCAGGTCCATGGAGCTGCGATTCGTGCATGAAGTTGAGTCTCCAACCAAGCACGCATATCGGGCCTCATATCGGGATGCAAACGGCGATAATCGAGCACTTGCCGCACTGTGAGTTGAGGCCGGGCCAGCGCTTTGATTCGATTAAAACCGGCTACACGAAATTCACTGCGAAGAATATTTGGCGACTCATCCAATTCAGGAACCCTCTCCATCCAAGGCACGACAAATGGCTCGCGATCGCGCGGGTTTCGAAAAATATATTCTGTGCCATTAGTGAACCGCCAACCGGAATCATCCCACGAAGCCCCCGCAGCAATAAACTGGCGTTGCGCTCCGACACCCAAGGGTTCACGGACCACAATGCCCAACAGTTGTGCCGTGCGTGGGTCATAGGAAACCGCTGTCCAATCCAATCGCTGCGCTCGATCAGAAAAAGCAATATTGGTTCGGACCACCGCATTCGACACAATAATTGATCCCCCTACCCACCCCTGAACAGCATTGGTTGATGGCATTTGTGGTATTGGTGCAAAGGTTGTTTTCTGCCGCGCCGGAGTTGTATCATCCGCCCGTCGCCAAAGCCGTTCGATGACCCCGCTCAACCTCCAATCCCCATTTGTCCAAAGGGCCGAGTCGATGGTAACCTCTCGCCGAGCCCCCTCGCCTACTGGCAAGAGCAATCGAATCGCTCGAATGGATCCCGAGCGCATCTCTACCCCCCCTAGGCTCCATGAGCGTTTGGCCGGTTGATTATCAAAATTCAAGGGCCCTCGCCAATCTGGTGCACCCGAGACGCTGGCCACGGTTCCCTCCAAGAGACGCTCTTGCCGTTCGGCAGAATCGGGCACTAGATGCTCGGTCAATCCATAGAGCCCGACACTGGCAATCAACCCCGCCGCCAAATAGGGCACAATGATTCGCCAAAGCCCAATACCAGCCGCTCGCATTGCGGTAATTTCCTGATGACGAGCATGCCCACTAATGGCGTATAAAAGGGCCAATAACAAGGCGATCGGCAGGAGGGTATTCAACAGCGAAGGGAGGCCGATAAGATAATACTGGACGACAGCTGACACCCCCATCCCTGACCTTCGGAATCGTTCAAGGGCACCGAGTAAATCAAAAGCGACCCAAAAAACAACGAAGCCACACAGGCATACCAGCAGTGGTACCAACAATTCCCTGAGTAAATAACGATCAAGCAGTCGCATCGAAGGCCCAAAAGTTAGCTGAACTGAACGACGGGGGGAAGGGCGCGTTGACGCGGTCGCCCTCACTTCGTAATCTCCTCCCATGTCTGGTTTGCTTGAGTCCCTCATTGAATTGATCCGTCGCGCCTCAACCGAAATTCCCGATGATGTAAATGCCGCATTGGTCTGTTCTCTTGAGGCAGAAAAAGTGGGGACGATCGCCGCCAATGCCTTTAAGATTATTGAACGAAATATCGAACTGGCCAAACGGAAGTCCCAGCCCATTTGCCAAGACACTGGCAGTATCTTGTTCTACGTCGATGGCCCAGTGGGTTTCGACCAGATCACCTTTGCCGAAACAGCCGCCGAAGCGGTCAAACAAGCCACGCGCCTCGGCTATCTCCGCCAAAACTCGGTCGACTCAATCACCGGCAAAAACGACGGAACCAATGTGGGCCCAGGTTCTCCCTCCCTCCATTTCCATCAGCATCGCTCTTCTGATACCCAAGTCCGCCTAGTGCTCAAGGGCGGTGGGTGCGAAAATGTGGGCGCCCAGTACTCGTTGCCGAACGAGCAACTACACGCCAACCGCGATATCGACGGTTGCCGTAAAGTCATCCTCGACGCTGTCCTGCAAGCGCAAGGCAAAGGGTGTGGCCCAGGAATTCTGGGAATCTGTATCGGCGGCGACCGCGCCACCGGCTATGAGCGCAGCAAAACCCAATTTCTACGACGACTCGATGACCGCAATCCCGACGCTGTCCTCGATACACTTGAGCAAGACCTACTCAAGACCGCAAATGAACTGGGCATTGGCCCTATGGGTTTTGGAGGGCGAACCACCCTTCTTGGCGTCAAGATTACCTCAGCCAACCGTGTGCCAGCCTCCTTTTTTGTGAGCATCAGCTACATGTGCTGGGCTTTTCGACGTCAAGGAATCGAACTCGACTCACAAAACTCTATTGCCAAATGGCTCTACTAATCTTTCTGTCGTAAGAGTGCGCAGCGTCAAACTCACCCAATTAACCTCAGATCACCAAAGTGGTGCTCGAAAGAGGGTAGGCCTGAGTTAAAAATCGGCGATACCAAGCAGCACCCATCAACCCTGAAATAAAAATTCCAGTAGCGATCGTCTCAGCTTCAGGCACAAAGGTTAGCTGAGTAAGCGACACGTTATCCATCACCACGTTGGCGGTATGGCCGCTACTGTGAGCCAAGCCTGACCAATAGAAGCTCGCGCCGGTAACGTCTGCCGATAGAGTCCAATCAACGCTGTATTGGGTCCAAGGAATAACTGATTCATCCGTATCTGACCCTGCGGCATTAGTGGGTAAGAACCGATAATTACTAAGAAGAGTCGAGGAGCCGTTCTTACCTTCAAAACCCACCTCAGCCTAGTCATTGCTATGCTGCCCCGAAACTTGGGGGAGTTGACTTCGCGTCCGCAGCCTAAAAATAAAAGAGGTAAGTCGTACCCGCAGTAAAATTAAGCGTCGAGCTGTATTTCATACTTGACAACTTATTATTATCATTAGTGTTCTTTTTATAAAAATGAATCTCGATCCTTCCGAGGCCCTTCCGAGATTGGCATTGTCGTGTATCCAACGATCGACTTTACCCGTTTCCACTTCGGCAAACGTGCAATTATTCAAAGACGAACCTGTAGTTTCACCATCGGCCTCCAAAACCGGTTTACCTCGCGAAAAATCTACCAGTCCCAGAGGGACCATTTTCAAAGCTAGCATTGTTGAATAGATTTTGAGCTTGGATATCGCCCTGGTGAAAATTTAAAGCCTCGCCTTTCAACTCCTCAACTGCGGGTATTTAATCGATGAACGTCGGACAAATTCCAAGTCGATTTCAAGCCTGCTTTGCAAGCAGGCTTGAAATTTTTTCGGCGGCCCGAGATTCAAACTTTGATGCGCTTAGCCTGTTTCATCCAGCGCATTTTTAACCGAGGGATTTTACCCCAAGTCAGAAACTTTGACGGCATCTGAAAATTCCTATCGGCCTTTGGGGATGTCTTTGATGCACTTTCAGGACGCTCGGATCAATTTTTGAAGGGCACTGCCCGCACTCTGTTGAACGGAAGAATTTACTCCTTCGATACGTTCAGATAAAGTAACCAGTATGACCATTAGATCATTCAATCGCATTTTCCTTGTTGGGTATCTTTTCGCCGTTGGATGTCGAAGCGAGAAAGAAATTTCCACCCCCGTCGCCGACAGAACCTTCCGCAGTCCTCCAACCGCTTTAGATCGTTATGTTGCGACTCCTGACGCCTCATACACGTGGAAAACAGTGAAATCCACCTCGATTGGTGACACGCGGATTACGCTCATCGACATGACCTCGCAGACGTGGTTGACCACCAATGAGGTTAATCGAACACTGTGGCGACATTGGTTAATGGTGGTTCACCCGAGGGAAGCCACTTCATCGACTGCCCTCTTATTTATTTCTGGCGGCGGTAACACTGACAATAAACCGCCCAAACCTAGCAATGAACTCATCCAAGTGGCTCTCGCGAGCAAATCGGTCGTCGTCGAACTCAAGATGGTTCCCAATCAGCCACTGATTTTTGGCAATGACGGCAAAGAACGAGTCGAAGACGACTTAATTGCTTACACTTGGGACAAATTTCTCCGAACGGGTGACGAACGCTGGCCTGCGCGGCTTCCAATGACCAAGTCGGCAGTTCGGGCGATGGACACGGTCACCGCCTACACAGCATCGCCCCAAGGCGGTGGAATCGCGATAACCACTTTCGTAGTGGCCGGCGGTTCCAAACGAGGATGGACTACTTGGACGACCGCCGCTGTGGATAAACGGGTGATCGGCATTTGCCCCATCGTCATTGACCTGCTCAACATAGAGGACTCATTCCGTCATCATCTCTCTGCCTACGGCTTCTACGCACCCGCCGTCGGTAACTACGTCGAACAGGGGATCATGGACTGGCAAGGAACCCCCGAGTATCGCGCCTTAATGAAAATCGAAGAGCCCTTCGAGTACCGAGATCGGCTCACTCTCCCCAAACTGATGCTCAATGCCTGTGGCGACCAATTCTTCCTGCCTGACTCCTCCCAGTTTTATTTTGATCGCCTGAGCGGGCCAAAGTTCCTGCGGTACGTCCCCAACACCGATCACTCAATGCGGAACTCCGATGCCTACGAGACCCTTGCAGTCTGGCATCATGCCCTGATCCATAAGACACCCCTACCCCGTTTCTCCTGGACCTGGGATAATTCTGAGTCCATTCGAGTGATTGTAAAGGACACGACAAAGACTGTGAAACTCTGGAAAGCCACCAATCCTAAAACGCGTGACTTTCGATTAGAAACACTCGGTCCAGTCTGGACCTCAGCCGATCTCCGCCCGAATGACAGTGGGCACTTCACTGGGACGGTCAGCAAGCCGAGTGATGGATGGACAGCTTACATGGTGGAACTCAGCTTTGATGTCGGTGGTCCAATGCCGCTCAAACTAACCACTCCCGTTCGAGTAACCCCCTCCACTTTACCCCACGCAGCACCGCTTACAAAGGGCCTTAAAAAGGGGTTTCTTTCTGGAGCACAGAACTAACTCAAATACCCAGTGGAATTCAGCATCCTCACTCATGAACCCACTCCATCAGCAGCTGTATCCTTCGATCTCGTGGCGAAGGTCGGAGCCCTCTTTTAACGGAGCGAACCTAAATCCGAATTTAGTGTACCGAGGGCAGTCAAAAACCTCTATCAATGCCTCATTTAATTAAGGTGCAACCCGCCTCGTGATTTAACCTCGTGATTTTTTTTCACCCAAAGCTTCGCACTCTTCTGGTTCTAGGTCGCGCCTCCAATATACCAACTGTCTGGTCGAATGTGCTAGCTGGATGGCTACTTGGCGATGGCGGTACGTCTGGCTTCCTCCTCCTTTTCCTTACTGGAGCGTCGCTGATGTATACGGGTGGGATGTATCTCAATGACGCCTTCGATGCTGGCTTCGACCGAGAATTCCGCCGAGAACGCCCTATCCCTTCGGGGGCAGTGACCGAGATCTTTGTCTGGCGGGCTGGTTGGGGAATGATGACTTTAGGTGCGGCCTTCATTGCTGCTTGTGGTTGGAGTTCTGCCCTGTTCGCACTCCTCCTCGGTGGTTCTATCCTGCTCTACAATTGGGCTCACAAACACGTGACCTTCTCGCCAATACTGATGTCCCTCTGTCGATTCTTCCTTTTTCTTGGCGCAGCCAGCGCCAGTACTAAAGGGATCACCGGTACCGTTGTTTGGTCGGGACTCGCTCTGGCCGGATGGATTATCGGACTCAGCTATATCGCCCGCCGCGAAAGTCGACGCGGAGCCATCGCATGGTGGCCGATAGCACCTCTCGCCTTCCCTTGGATTTTAGCGGTTCTCCTCAATGATGGTTCGGGTCAGTGGCGTGCACTCATCTATTCGGGACTCCTCGCTTTTTGGGCTTTTTGGTGCCTGAAATACACCTTTCGATCTCAGCAACGCGCTATCGGCCGCACCGTCTCCGGACTGCTCGCCGCTATTTGTCTCACTGACCTCCTCGCCTTAGCCCCAGAACCCGGCCTTGCAATCGTTTTTATCGGCCTATTTGTTCTTTCTCTTGTCGGACAGCGTTTCATTCCCGCCACATGATTTAAGCAGTTGCCTCAAATAATCAGAAACGGAAGGTCACTCCCACAAAGGGATTATAGTCTTTAGCTAACTCGGTAATACCAAAGTTACAGCCGACGTCTAACTGGATATTACCAGTTAATCCGTAGGTTAAGCCGATGTCAAAATACCCCTCAAAGCCCCCAGCAGATTCTAGGTGAGTCACAGTGAAAACCTCGGCATAGCCGGCCAAATCTCCCACTAAACTATGGCCTATGGTCAGCGAATTACACCAGTCCATGTGGACGCCAGATAGGCCATCGTTTCGCACAAAGTCACCTTGAGTTTGCAGACCTAAATAAAAATTTGAGGGCAGTTTTAGAGCAAATGGCAGGATTATCCCACCTTCTACCGCCCCATTCCCGAGACCACGACTCGCCGCAGGAACCTTGACATAAGGCATCAAGGCAAAGGCGGTTTGCCCTCCATCGTTGCCCCATAGATTTAGTTTCATTCGAGCGATGACATCCCCAAATCCGTCCGCATGTTCCCCACTCCCTGTCCTAAGATTGAAGGTTCTACTTCGCAAATAGGGATCCAACAGCACTTGCAAGTCGAGATTCCGAAAAAGGCCAGCCTTCAGGTTCAACGCCGCAAAAGAGCGCGTCTCTTCGATGACTCCTCCACCTGGGGCTCCTCGATCTCGGTTGCGACTGAAGGCAAAAATGTCCGACTCAATCTGAAAATGACCGGCATCTACGGTGTACGGACTTTCTGTCTGGTCAGGGCGATCAGTACTTAGCTCCCGCATCTGATCAATCGGCACGGGATTCAACAAATGAAAAAAGAAAGGCCCCTGTGCGGTTTCAGCCATCAAAAGGGCCTTCGTTGCCCCAATTGAAACAGCGAACCGGAAACAATTTTCTAGAGTGATTTTTCGAAGTGCCAAACCTCAAAATTAGAAACCATCCATAACATTAAGGATAGAATTTTCTTCCTCAACGAAAGTTTCCATAGCTCAAGGAGGAAACCCAAAGGACAACTTCACCGCCGCGTATTCTGGATGCACCGTCCCATCTTTTCTACGAATGACTAACGGAGGTTCTGTCCACGTTTGATGATGGATACGTTCCGGCAAATCCTCTAATCGGCTCAAGGCAAAAAGTCCTAATAGAGGGGCTTCACCTTCCCTAAAAACCACCGGCCGCATCCGCAACACCACCAACCCAGCCGCTGATGCTCCGGCCAGCATCCGTGTATGCTGCTCAGTCGGTTGGATTGGAAAGACGCAGGCAAAAATGCCACCGAGATTCAGATGGCGAGACGCGGTTAGGCAGTAGTCAGCTACCGTTCCCCGAAGCTCAAATCGACAGGCGGCCTTTTGAGGATGGACACTTTCCACACCGCTGCCAGACGGAAAATAGGGCGGACTCCCAAAAACCAAGTCAAATCGTTCCTCCGGGCCTAGGAGAGCCGGATCGCGAAAATCGCCTAATCGCTGATCAAATCGATCGGAAATACCGTTCCAAAGTGCCGACTTCTGGGCCAGTTCAACACTCCGAACCTGCGCTTCAACCGTCACAAATCGAGTACCGGTTAACCGCCAGGCAGCAATCATTCCCACAGTTCCCAAGCCACTCCCCAATTCCAAAACATCGGAAGCCGACGGACACCAGGTCGTGCCATACCACGCCGTCAAAACGTCGTCGGTGGAAAACCGATGACCATCGGTCAATTGAAAAAGTCGAAAGTGTCCGCTGATCGAATCAAGGGTTTCGTCGAGGGCGATTTCAGGCCCTTCGCCCTGCGCGCCCGGCGGAATAGTACCCGGCTTTGCCCAACCTTTAAAATGGGTCTGAGGAATCATTGCGAACTTAAAAGCGACGGTTCTTTTCGATATGAATCGCGACCAGCGAAGGGTCGGTTACGACACCGCGTTCTTCTTGGGCTTTCTATTAACCTTTAAACCCAAAAGGAACAACGTGTGACACTCCAACGAACCACCAAGAAGAGGACTCTCGCTGTGATGCCATTCCTAGCCTCCCAAAATTCAAAGGTCGCTTCTATTCTCGTATTTCATGAAAGTTTCCCAACAATCTATCGATGAAACTACCGATACCCGCCATGGAGACCTTTTAATCGAGCTTTCTGAGGCACCTAGTTAAAAGCACGAAGTGAATCAGACTCTGACTCATCCGCGAGACCAGTGCCGAATTGCCGTCGAACAAGATATCTCTTTGTAAACAATGGCTAAACGCTCACATGAAACACTGAACTGACAGTAACAAATCGAGAAGCACCAAAGCCCTTCGGGCTTTTGAGGCCGAAGGGCTTTGGTGATCGGAGCAACCGTAAATTAGTGACTGCTCGAAAACTCTTCTTTGTCTTTGACCGCCATAGCACCTTTGCCGATGCGGTGACGAAGATAAGTCAATTTCGCACGACGGACGGAGCCCTGACGTTCCACCTCGATCTTATCGACTCGGGGCGAATGGGTGGGGAATATACGCTCGATACCCTCGCCATAGCTAATACGGCGAACGGTAAAAGTCTGATTCAATCCACGACCACGAATACCAATGATCACGCCGACAAAAATCTGGATACGTTCCTTATCGCCTTCGACGACTTTGGTATGGACCCGGACGCTATCGCCCACGTTAAATTTTGCAGCTTCCTTACGGAATTGCTCGCCCTCAATCTTATCAAACAATGCAGCCTTGTTCATGGCAATCTTTCCTAAAATGTTACTGAATTCTTAACTGGATGGCTTACGCCATCGATATTTTTCCCAAAGATCTGGTCGCCGTACCGAAGTTCGTCGCATTGCCTGCCGGTATCGCCAACGAGCGATTTCAGCGTGATTCCCTGTCATCAACGCCTCCGGAACAGGCCATCCACGAAACTCTGCCGGCCGTGTGTACTGCGGATACTCGATGAGTCCATCGCTAAATGACTCCTCAGTAGCACTCGCCTCATCGCCCAATGCTCCGGGCAACAACCGAGTCACCGCATCGACGATGACCATCGCAGGCAAAGCCCCGTTGGTCAGCACATAATCGCCGATACTGAGTTCATCATCCGCTAGATACTCGCGTATTCGTTCATCAAAGCCCTCATAACTGCCGCAAACAAGCAGCACATGCGATATTTGCGCCAATTCAGACGCAATCGCTTGAGAAAAAGGTCGTCCACTTGGTGAGGTTAAAATCACCCGTGTCTCCCCTTTTTTCAAGGCTTCTACTGCTTCAAAGATCGGTTCCGGTTTCAAGACCATCCCCGGACCACCGCCAAACGGACGGTCGTCCACTGTCTTGTGCCGGTCATGAGTCCATGATCTCAAATCATGAATTCCTAACTCCAAAATTCCTGAGGTCCGGGCCCGCCCAACAATACTGCCCTCGAGTGGTCCCACGAACATCGCTGGGAACAGAGTCAATATATCAATTTTCATGGCCCCGCCCTCTCCCGCTCACTCCCATCATCTATGTCCCCTACCCCCACCAAAAACTAGTTTTTCGACTGATCGAATCAACTTCGAATTAGTCCTCAACCAAATCCATCGTACAACGGCGCCCCGATTTGGATGCTCCAATTTGTAACAAAGATCGGATCGCTTGGATAGTGCTGCCTCGACGCCCAATAACCTTGCCCGCATCTTCAGCGGACACACGCACCTCGTAAACGGTCACCCCGCTACGTTCGATGGGTTTAACTGACACTTCCTCAGGTTCATCTACAAGCGAGCCAACTACAAATTCAAGGAACGCCTGCATAACTCCTTTGGTTTAGGCGATGACCGCAGAAGCGGCGACCTTGACGGACTTCTTAATAAAGGAGGCCACGGTATCAGTGGGTTGAGCACCGACGCCAATCCAGTATTGAGCTCGATCCAGCTTCAACGTGTAATTGTTGCCTAACTTTTGGGGTTGGTAAGTACCCAACTCCTCAATAAATTTGCCGTCACGCGGACTACGGCCATTTGCAACCACAATGCGGTACACTGGGTTATTTTTGTTACCACCACGCTTCAATCGAATGCGAACCATAGAAAAATGCTTTTAAGCTCCAGCCTATCCGGAACTCTCCCTTGAGGGAGAGTGAACCATACCCACTCGCGTGTCAGGGAAGCAAGATATGATTTCATTAGAGTTAAAGTAGATTGATTTAATCCCCTGCCCATAGGCTCTTTTCCGTCAGGTTTTCGTGGTCTGTCATCCTAATTACTAAAGGGGACTTCCAGAAACTCAATTCGCGGAAAGAAATGTGTCTAAAAGGTGAGTAAGCAGGGCTGGGTTTTCGTCCAAGACAGCCTGCCTGAATTGATCCGTCCCGCTGAACTTTCCTTCTTCTCTCTGACTGAACGCTTGGCCCAGAT
>SIAZ01000076.1 GCA_009695405.1 Pedosphaera sp.
GAAAGACTTTCCGCGTAAATCTCCAATCCGAGAACCACCATTTGTCGTTGGCTCAACGCGGACACTCCTTGGATTAGAGGCAGGTGGACCTGTGCATCATTGAGCCATCCCAAAACAAATCGAATCCACTGAGCCGCATCATCCTTCACTACATCCGAATCGGTGGCCTCATAGACTTCCAAAGCAGCCTCAAACCATCCTGCCTTGGTGGTCCAAATCCCGCCCGGAGGAAGACTCGTTTTGGGTCTGTTGCTCTGAGGCGGTGGGAGGTGTTTTGACGGTGACCCTGGTTTCCGTTGTCCGGATTTACGACGGCTGACAGGTTCCAGTTGGTTTGAGACAGAATTGTTGACGCATGCCTCCCAGTTAATGGGGGTTCCAGTGAGCGGCAGATCATTGATCAAACCATCGGGAGCCAGAGACCCCGCCGATGTTCCGGCACTGGTTCGGCTAATTGCTCGAACAGACTTGGTCTTGCTCTGTCCTTTTCTCACTTTTTTTCCCATAGGAATCCGTCGCCTTCGGCCGTCGGTGTCCATGTCCGGACCCCCTCCCCGGGTGTGTAGGTTTCAGAAACCGTCGAACCTGATCACCCACGGTCGCCCCGATCGGTGGTACTTGATCGCAGCCAGCGGCTCGTACAGCCTTGGTATCCGGTCAGGTGGGCCAAGGCTAGAAACTATCTGTGGAAGTCAGCGGACGAGGGTGGATTCCGGAGGATTTGTTAGCACTGGTGTTAGCACTAAACTAAGGAATCCATCGAAAACCGAGGAAAAGTGGAGTGGAGCGGGTGAAGGGAATCGAACCCTCGTCTCAGGCTTGGGAAGCCCACATTCTACCATTGAACCACACCCGCTTGGAGGAAGTTCCGAACCGCCCTTTTAGTATCGCATGACCGTTATGATGGCAACGCGGGAGTTTACTTACCCTCCGAGTTTTTTGTCTCACTCACTTCTTCTCTCGGATGATCTCACCCCTGGGTCATCCTAAAAGTCCCGAAATAACCTCGCCAACAACGTCGGTTAACCGGAAATCACGGCCCGCATAACGATAGGTCAATTGCTCATGGTGAAGTCCCATTAGGTGCAAAATGGTGGCGTGCAGGTCGTGCACATGCACCCGTTTATCCACAGCTCGAAAACCAAATTCATCGGTCGCTCCATACACATGCCCTCGCTTCACTCCGCCCCCAGCCAACCACACGGTGAATCCATGATGATTGTGATCTCGCCCCTTTCCCTTACCCGGCGTCCCAGGTGCTGGCATTTCTACCGCCGGCGTCCGACCAAACTCGCCGCCGCAAATGACCAAGGTGTCCTCAAATAATCCCCGCTGCTTTAAATCGGTCAGTAACGCCCCGATGCCTCTGTCAATCTGACCAGCTAGGTTCCGATGTGCCGATTCTATCATGTCGTGACTATCCCACGGTTGGACATCTCCATGATAACACTGCACCACGCGGACCCCTCGCTCGATCAATCGCCGAGCAATCAAGAGTTGACGGGATTGAACCGTGTCACCGTACATGGTGCGGACTGAATCGGGTTCGCGGGAAATATCAAAGGCGTCGGTCGCTTCCATTTGCATTCGGAAGGCGAGTTCAAAGGACTGAATCCGAGCTTCTAACTGCGGATCGTCGCCGCGCGCGCGGGAATGTTCGGTATTTAATTCAGCCAAAAGATCTAATTGCCCCCGCTGCTCGAGTCTGGAAATACGCCCATTTCGAATATTCTCAATCAACTCTTCTGGACGCGTTTTTTTGGTATTAATATGGGTTCCTTGATAAATACCTGGAAGAAATGCCGACCGCCAGTTGGAGACATCGGCGACCGGTAAACCCGGACATAGGGCCACATAGCCAGGTAAATTCTCGTTCTCTGTTCCCAGCCCATAGGTAATCCAGGCTCCATAACTCGGACGCGACAATCGTTCGTCACCACAGTTCATTAAGCGCATGGACTGCTCGTGATTTGGGGTATTGGCGTACATCGATCGGATCAGGCAAAGATCGTCTGCATGCTGGGCCGTTCGCTCAAAAATCTCACTGATTTCAATCCCGCTTTGGCCATAAGGACGAAAATTGAAGGGTGACGGTAGGGCGCCTCCTAAGGGGCGTTCGGTGGTTAAATTACCTCCCGGCAGAAGTTTACCTGCCCACTTCATCAAGGCCGGTTTTGGATCAAAGGTGTCCACCTGCGAAGGCCCTCCGTTTAAATAAATGTGGATGATGCGTTTGGCTCGGGCTGGGAATTGGGGCGACCGCACGGCTAAGGGTCCGCCCGATGCCCTAAGACTCGGGGCGCCGCTCGGGCCTGCAGGGTTGCCCAGTAGTCGGGCGTCTCCTAGGACCCCGTAGAGTCCCAGCATTCCGAGCCCTGTGCCCATCTGACGCAGGGCTTGGCGACGAGTCTGATACCGGATCGGCAGTGTCTTAAATGGATTCATAAAGCCACAATGTCATCGCCAACGGTGACTATTCCCGGTTCGATAACCATGGCGAGCAACCCACGTAGTCGAAGCCTTTTTCCTTCGAGTGAATTAACGAAATCTAGTGCATCAGGTCCAAAACGAGCAGCAAATTTCGAACAGCCATCGTGGCATTCTGGACGGATCTCAATCAGAGCAGTCCCGATTCGGAGACGTCTCCCGGAGGCTAACGCCTCTGTGCTCAGATCCATATCGACAATGAAGTTGTCGCCCGACAAAGGCCAACGTTCTCTGGGGCCCGCCACCAATCCAGCGACTCGCATATTAAAGACAGTTAATTGGCGACGACACTGCAAGGTAAGTTCACCCGAATTTTTCTTCCAGCGGTCACCGGTCAATGACATGGCTGGGGTTAAGCTAACCGAGTTCATCGGCTTCCGTTCATTCACCAAAGGGCGCGCAACAATCATGGTGACGATCCCCCGCCCGATCGGTGACAAACGAAGAGCCATCAAGCCCGCATCGAGTTCGGCACGGCTTCGATAGAACGAATTATTTGGGGGATTCACAGGGTGGATAAAGATTAGGGTAATATGGGCACACCTGATTCAATCGAGGAAAACCACTTCATTGGTAGCGAGAAGAGCTTGAGCAAAGGTTTCCCAACGGGCGAGTGCCACCGTCCCTGGGTTATGCGACTCCAAGAATCGATGGGCAGCGGTAAGCTCAAAAGATTTTGGAAAGCGTCCAAAGATCCTCCGATAGAGAGCATTAACCCGAGACTCGGTCGAGAGAGTTGCCTTAATTTCTGGCAGAGAAAGCAGTGATCGAGCTTGTTCGGCAGTAAAGTCGGAGTTTAGAGCAAACAAAGCTTGCTGGGGAACGGTGGTCTGGGGTCGACGTTCGACGCATTGATCTGGGCTGGCAAAGTCAAAGGAACGGAAAAGTCCCGGCAAGTTCTGGCGGTCAACCAATCCGTAGACCGTTCGGCGACCGTTAAGTGAATCGGATTCAATATCCACGGGGCGGCCTCCGAGCGTCAATTGGAGTCGCCCAGAGAGATGCAGCAGGGTGTCACGCATGGCTTCAAGATCGAGACGGCGGCGCGGATAATGCCAAAGGAGAACATTCAGAGGATCAAGCTTGCGAGCGGCGATGACCCGAGGCGAGCGTTGGGAATCTTCGGTGAGGGAAGCCTGTTGGAATGTGGCGCTCCGGAGTAAAATTCGGTGTAAGTATTTTAGGTTCCATCCTGACTCAATAAATTCGGCTGTCAGCCATTCGAGGAGTGGGGCATTCGAGGGAGGATCGCTTCGAGCACCGAAATCAGAGGGAGTTGAAACCAGTGGTTCACCAAAATGTTCCATCCAAACACGGTTAACAAAAACCCGAGCGGTCAAAGGGTTGGTGGGCGAAGCAATCGCTTGCGCGAGTTCCAAGCGCCCAGCGCTGGGTCCCAAGGATTTCGGACGTCCACCGTTGAGAATTCGAGGAAAGGCGCGAGGAACAAGAGGCCCAGGGCGCGCAGGGCTTCCACGGATAAAGACGAAGGGTTGAAAGGGTTCGGGCAGGTCAGTCAGAACCATAGCCCGAGCCGGAGGGGCATTGGTCGCGTAAGCAGCTATTTTATCCAAGCTAAGAGCCAGCCCACCATACCGATCCTTCTCAGGCCGAGACATATGATCCGGTGTTTCGCGCCGTGGAAACCAAAGGGGCCCTTCTGAACTATCAACGAGTCGAACCAATTCCTTGAGCGAAGAATTTTGCGACGAGGCATTGGTCTTCGATTGCGAGTAGGCCTGCCAAAAGAGATCACCGTAAGCGCGAGGAAGAGAGGCGCGGTTGGTCATAACCCTCGAACTGAGAAACTGGACGATATCAGGATTAAAGTGGGACGGCTCAGAACTGCCCAAAGTAAGGAAACCCGCGATTGCAGTCGGTTGGATTGGAAACACGGCGTCGGGCAGGGCCATCAATCGTGCCCAAGGACCAAAAACAGAGTCATCTGACTGGAGGCGTCTCTGCAAAAACCGACGTGTCCGCTGCATAAGAGACGGTCGGAAGTCGTCGGGAGTAAGAGAAAGGCCGAACTGAGCCGTTTCAGTCAGATCCGGAGACGTTGTAGCCGCTCTCACTAAGTAGTCGCCTATTCGGGAGCGGAACCGCTCAGACAGCGCGGCAAACTCAGCATCCACATGTGCTTCAAGTTCCCTTCGGGCGGCTTCGAACTTCAGCTCAAAGGCGGGGCCATCCAAGACCGAAGCGGGATCCTCAATGAGGGGCAACACAGTTGGACGTACAGCCGAGGCAAAGACCCCGTATAAACCATAATATTCTGCGGTAGAAATAGCATCGTATTTATGGTCATGACAACGAGCACAAGCCACGGTGAGCCCTAAAAGGCCTCGACTTACCGTATCAATTTGATCATCGATCTGGTCGTGTGGGTTATTGTCAAACAGACGGCCTACCGTCAGAAAGCCCAAGGCAGCCAAGCGCCAAGGGGAGACAGCGGGTTCAATCCGATCCGCCGCCAATTGATCACCGATGAATTGATCGATGGGAAGATTTTCATTAAAGGCCCGGATAACGTAATCGCGGTAGGTATAGGCAAACGGACGGAGAGCATCGCGCCCATAGAGGAGAACAAGATCCTTGGTATCTGCATAGCGAGCGACATCCAACCAATGACGCCCCCATCGTTCGCCATAACGGGGATCAGCAAGAAGCCGTTCAATGACTCCATCAACGGCACCTTCTGAAGATTGATCCCAAGTCCTTTGAAAGTGCTCAATGTCAGCAGCGGACGGGGGCAAGCCGACGAGACCATAATATAGGCGTCGAAGGACAACAGCAGCTTCAGCGCGGGGCGAGAGATCGAGTCCTTGGGATAGGAGAGGTGCACGGACAAACGCATCTAGTGGAGAAGTGGTAGAGCGAGCGGAAAGAGCCAATGAAACGGGTGGGCGGTGGAAGGGGCGAAAGGCCCAATGTTGGAGAGCTTTGGGGAGTGTTTGTGGAGAAACAGCGGCCCTCAATGGCAACTGAAAAACAGCTGTCAATAAAAGCAGTGCGAGGACATGTTTTAGCCTTGGTATCACTTAGCGTGTGAAGGTGTGCCGCAGAGTTGCGGCACACGCAATACCAAGTGTCACCAATGTGAAGGATCGGCAACTCGGGGGGGAACCACCGAGGGAGCGCAGGATCAAGGCAAGTCGTTCACTGACCGCAACATTTCTTATATTTTTTCCCACTACCACAAGGGCAAAGGTCATTACGACCTACCCGCGGAACAGCCCGAACGGGTTGAGGTTTAGCCAACACTTCATTAGCCTCAGAGACCATGCTAGAATCACCGCCAAGCGACTTGGTATCTTGGAACGGCGCTGCCGTTTCATGAACAGTCGATTGAGGAAGATTCTGCAAGAACTGTTCAAAAGCCATCAAGCTGGAGGCACTGCGGAAGATATTGTGACAAATCTCGGTCTTGATGTTGACCATCAACTCATCGAACAACTTAAAGGCTTCGGACTTGTATTCGATGAGCGGATCCCGTTGACCGTAAGCGCGTAAGCCGATGGAATTTCGTAACGAATCCATGCCATACAAGTGTTCCTGCCAGAGTCGATCAATTGCATCGAGGATAGTGTATCTTTCAATTTGAGCGAGCGCGTCGGCTCGTTCAAAACTAATCTTCAAGTCGTAGGCCGCACGAATGGATTCAGCGAGAAAGTTAAGAACAGCAAACTGAGCTTCATTCAAACCATCGAACATCGAATCGACCACGGGGAGGACCTTCCCAGAAGTTGCTGCCTTAATAATCTCCTCCTCAGGCATTCCAAGGGGGAAATTCAGATTCACCCAGTCAGCCAAACCGCGAATGTTCCACTCTGCAATATCGGTATCCTTGCGGCTATGTAGTTCGAGTTTCTGAAGGACGACTTCCTCCATAATGTCCATAATACGATCACGAACATCGCTCGAATTGATGATTTCGTTTCGGAAGCTGTAAACGACGCCCCGTTGCTTATTCATCACATCGTCATATTCGAGAGTCCGTTTACGCTGTTGAAAATGATGCCCTTCGACCCGCTTCTGAGCAGTTTCAATAGAACGATTTAGAAGTGGATGTTCGAGTTCTTGACCCTCTTCCAAGCCCATTCGTTCCATGACTTTGGTGATCCGTTCGGAACCAAATAGGCGCATAAGATCATCCTCGAGCGAGATGAAAAAGTGAGAAGAACCTGGATCTCCTTGACGTGAGCATCGCCCCCGCAACTGTCGATCGATTCGTCGAGATTCATGACGCTCAGTACAAAGCACGTGAAGCCCGCCTAGTTCGGCGACCCCGGAGCCTAATTTGATGTCGGTACCCCGACCGGCCATGTTAGTTGCGATGGTGACAGCGCCTTTTTGGCCCGCGCGAGTGACTATTTCTGCCTCTTGTTCGTGATACTTGGCATTGAGAACTGAATGGATAATCCCAGCTTGTTTCAAGAGGCGGGCCAGCATTTCGCTGGTCTCGACCGAAATCGTACCCACCAGAATAGGTCGGCCCTGAGTGTTCAATTCACGGATTTCACGAATAACCGCATCGAACTTCTCTCGCCGTGTTTTGTAGACCGTGTCATTTGCATCCTTGCGGATATTAGGACGATTAGTGGGGATGGTCAGGACCCCGAGCTTATAAATATCATGAAACTCCTGAGCCTCGGTCTCGGCAGTTCCGGTCATCCCTGCCAGTTTGGTATAGAGACGGAAATAGTTCTGGATGGTGATTGTGGCGAGGGTCTGAGTCTCCCGCTCGATCTTGACACCTTCCTTTGCTTCAACCGCTTGGTGGAGTCCTTCGCTCCACCGCCGACCGGACATAAGGCGGCCGGTATGTTCATCGACGATGATGACTTTATTATCCTGAATGACATATTGAACATCTCGTTCGTAGAGACAGTAGGCCTTAAGAAGTTGTCCAATGGCGTGGATAACCCCGGCTTTTTCTTCGAATTCCGCCTGTAATTTACCCTTAGCCTCCATACGGACCTTGGGATCGGTATCGGTTGAGGAGTCGATCTGATGATACAATGTAGGAAGATCAGGAAGGACGAAGGCGTCGGGATCCTTCGGGCTAATGTAAGCGCGGCCTTTTTCGGTTAGATCGGCTTCATGCGATTTTTCCTCGATAGCAAAGAAGAGTTCCTCTTTTTGGGCATAAAGTTCTTTTTTAGATTGGTCGGTCAGCAGCAAGCCTTCGTATTTGAGAACAAGCTGTTGATTCCGAGGTTCTTCAAAAATCCGCATCAACCCCTCGGAGCGAGGTTGGCCCAGTTTGACTCGGTAAAGGAGCATACCGATCTGTTGCTCAAGCTCGGAGGCGTTCTTTGGGGCGGCACCGGCGGCAGGTCGGAGCTGAGGCAAAAGTTGATCAACCTCACGGAGCAGGCGTTGACAGAGTTCCGATTGAGCCTGAACAAGACGTGCAACATCCGGTTTCAGTTCGACGAATTTCTGATCCATCGAGATCACAGCGGGCCCAGAAATGATCAGTGGGGTGCGAGCTTCATCGATAAGAATGGAGTCCACTTCGTCAACGATCGCAAAGTAATGACCCCGCTGAACCTGTTCCTCGGCCCGAGTTGCCATTCCATTGTCGCGAAGATAATCAAAGCCAAACTCGGCATTGGTACCATAAGTAATATCGCAGCGGTACATCTCCCGTCGGACGGTCGGAGATTGATCATGAAGAATACAACCCACAGTCAAGCCGAGGTACTTGTAGAGGTGCCCCATCCAATCAGAGTCCCGAGCAGCGAGGTAATCATTAACGGTGACTACATGAACCCCTCGACCGGTCAGGGCGTTCATGTAGACAGGAAGGGTACCGACCAACGTTTTGCCCTCACCTGTGGCCATTTCGGCGATGCGGCCCATATGAAGGGCCATGCCGCCGATCAGTTGGACATCGAATGGGATCATCTCCCACTTTAGAAAGTGGCCACGAACCTCGACATCGGAGCCAAACAAACGTCGGCAGGCATTCTTGACCACCGCGAGCGCTTCTGGAGCAATGAGTTCAAGCTCACGGCTTAGAGCACTGTTGTCAGTGATGAGAGCAAGGCGTGCCTGCCAAGCGGCCGTCTTCTCACGAAGCACCGATTCTGGTTGGGACTGCAAGTCCTGTTCAATCTGGTTAATCCGAGCCACCAAAGGGCGGAGGCGTTTGACCTCACGGTCATTTCGGGAACCAAAAATTTTGCGGAAAATCAAACCGATCATGCATTTTGAGGGTAAGTGCGGCGCGTAAATTAGGGAAAGCTGAGAAAAGCGTCAAACGCTTTACCGACAGATCAATCGTGCGCCAAGAACAAGACGAGGAACCCTTGACCACATACTAGGGCCAAGGCCAGAACCAAAAGTAGGAGTTCGTAGTGGCGCAGGCTCGTCTGCTGATTTGGAGCGAGGCGAAATTCCAACCGCAAGGCACCCAACTCAATCTGGGCCCCCGATTTGAGAGGGCACTCTTGCACCTTCACTGAATTGACCGAAAGGGTGCCTTCACTGAGAGCACGCAGATGGAATCGGTAGTCGGGTCCAAGTTGGATTTCAGCGTGCCGATCCCAGACCCCAAGATAACTGATTTTCAATCCCCTAGAGATCTGTCGGCCAATGGGAACCGTTTGTTCACTGAAATGAACAACTTCACCCTGTCGCGCTCCGGATAAAATCCGCAACTCGATCATTAGAAAATCTTCCGAAGAACATTCACCCGATCACCAGGGAATATAGGTACGTCCAAAGAGGGATTCCTGACCGCACTTTTGCAATCCACTGTCAGGGTTTGTCCGTTCAAACGAATAATTTGAACTGCGTTCTTATCAGCCCACTCGGTAAAACCACCGGCGCGGTTAATTGATTTAAGAACAGTCATCCCGCCTTCAAAAGCAAAACTACCGGTCATCCTTACCTCGCCACCGACGGAGATTGAACGTCCAAAAACTTGAACGTTAACCGTAAAACGTCCTGGTTTATAGACCTCCCTCGTCACCGTGAACAAAGTCGTGATCTCTTGGGCAATATCGTCCGTCTTTCTACCAGCAACCTTGATCCTTTCACCCATATGGATGGTGACCTCTCCACTCTCCGGAACAGCGATCTCCAGAGGATTAATCGGAGACGGAGCGTCCAATACGATACGAATCTGATCACCGACAGAAACAAGATCGGCACTAATCATCGCAACAGGCGCGACGTTATCCGTTTTAGGGTTGACAGGAGTTACAGGAGTGAGTGTTTCACAGCCTGAAAAAAGAAGCACCCCGCAAGCGGCCCCTAAGACTCTCTTAATCCAAGTAATTCGGCAGTTCATTGAGACAAAACTATAACTCACTTTCAACAGACACTTAGTACTTCTTTTCAGAATCGATAGATGCAATCTTAGCATCGCCCTTTTTCCGTTTAGGCTTCAGATCAGATTCAGTCTTACTATCTTCGTTCTTAGAATAGTAATCATAATAGTAGCCGCTGTAATAATAGTAGTAACTGTCTTGGCTAATATTAATATTATTCAGAACAACACCTAGGAGACGTCCTCCAACTTTTTCGACCATTTGCTTCGCACGAAGGGTCATTTGCTGAGGATATTTGCGATATTGCACGACAAGAACAGCCATATCCACTTCGCTTGCAAGAATGGAAGCATCGCTAACGCCCATGATCGGTGGGGAATCAAAGAAAACAAAGTCATAGCGACTCTTTGCCTCGACGACGAATTCCTTCATTGCCGCCGAGTTCAAGATTCCTATGGAACTACTCGGCAACTTTCCGGACGGCAGAAAATCCAACGAACCAATAGGTGTTGTCTGAATGACTTCCTCCAAGGTATTTTGCTTTAGAAGATAATTGGTCAACCCCATTGCGTTGGAGATATTAAGAATTTTGTGCAGACTCGGACGACGAAGATCGGAGTCGACAATCAAGACTCGGCTTCCATTTTGGGCGAAGACAGTCGCGAGATTAAAAATCGTGGTCGATTTACCCTCACCCGCTCCGCCGGACACCACGGTAATTGTGCGCCAATTAGGATCTTTTCTTGAGAAAAGCAGATTAGTGCGTAGAACACGGTAGGCTTCTGCGTGAGGGCTGTCTGGCCCCTCGGTCATTAAAGTTCCAACATTTTGAGGAATAACCCCGAGCACGGGTGCCTGAAGTGCTTGTTCCACATCGTCAATCGTCTTAACAGAGGTATCCAAGTACTCAATAAAGAAGGCAAGACCGACTCCGAGGAAGAGCCCAAACAGCACACCGATAGCGATATTAACCGTTTTCTTGGGGCGCACTGGATTGGTCGCTGGTAAAGCATCATTAATAATCTCAACGGGTGAAGCATTGGATAAGTCGCGATCGATGTCTTCCTGAGCGACACGCATTTTAATTCCCTCACGGATACGTCGCGCGCTCTCAAATTCATTCTTTGCCAAAAGATAAGGCCGATAAAGAGTCGCATCGCTCGAGTTCTTGGCGATGGCGTTGGTCATGAAAGAACGTTGGGTTTCCAAGGCAGCTTTGTCCGCCTCAAGATTCGACTTCATGCCGTCAAGAATCCCAGTGACGGTTGATTCCAACTGCTTCTCGAGGAGCGTCACCTGAATTGTCCATCGCAAAACTTCCGGATGATTTGCCCCGAAATCTGGGTTGAGGGAAGCCCTTTGACGTATGGCAAAATTTAACTGACTGATCAGCGCGGTCAGTTCCTGAGTCGGAGTCGAAACGACAAGAGCATTACGCAAACTATCGCCCTGGAGCAGGCTTAGTTGTTCTAGCAAGCGCGTGTTTCGAGTACTGCGGGTCTGCATTTCTTGAATCACCGCTTGAAAGCGCATCATTTCCGTCGCCGCCAGATTCTGAATTTGTCCGCTTTCAGCAATCTCTTCTGGAACTTGCAACGCGATACGTTGCAGGTCCAAGTTTGTCCGAGCCTTGGCGACTTCAATATCATAGAAGCTGAGTTTGTTGGTCAATGCTTGCCAAGCCTCGACACTACGACCTGAACGTCCTTCGCTCCGATATTTACGATAAACTTTGGCTATTGTATTAGCGATATCCGCCGCCAACTTTGCGCTCTCGTTAAAGACTGTAATTTCAATAATTGCAGTATTTTTAAACTGATTGATATCAACGTCATGAGACAAAGCCTCATAGGAATCGAGTTTAGAGAGTTCTCCCTCCATTTTATTCTGCTTAGCGTAATGTTTACCCAAGTCCAAATCTGTAATGACCTTATCTAAAATTCGAGGAGAACGAATCACCTGAAACTCAGTTAGGAGGAAATATTGATCAAAAACGGGTGTTGCTGCCGATGTTCCAGTCAATAATTGGGTTAAAGGTGAATCTTTTTCGACCTTCATCCTAGCAACCGAAGAGAATGTCTCCGGTTGGAAGTAGGTAATAATGGTCGTGGTTATGACAACCAACAAGAACACCGCAAGGATGACTGCTCTGCGGATCCGGATGATCCGCCAGTAATCCAAGAAGTGGAGTTTAGATTCGGCCGACTGAGGTGCTTTCGAGACTTCCATGGGCAAAAAAATAGGAGGCTAGAATCATTTTCCAGCCTCCTTCGACAGAGATGGCGGAACTCAGTAAGAGAAATTGACACCGAGATAAACGCGGTTACGAGAGAAAGGGCGAGAGTCGCTCAGGAAAGAGAGGTCAGATCCAACTCGATCATGGGCAAAACTGCTTCGGATCCCAATATTTTGGGTAAGTCTGTAGGTCAGGCTCAAATCAAGCGAAGCATAGGCATCGTGTTCGCCATCAACTGTCGGACCACCACCGATGAAAGTGCCAATTTGGTAGATTCCAGAAATTGCACCAAGAAGGTTTGGAGAGATCTCAGAGATCAGCGAGATCCGAGCCGAGGTCGCACTGCTTCCACGAATTGGATCCAGCCCATTTTTGCCAACATTTAAAACGTTGTCACCGTTGATAGGAACTGCGCCGACATCGGTAACACTCACCTGATGTCTGACTCCCAAGGCCAGAGAAGAACCACTAGCAAAACTGTAGGAGACTAAGGCGTCCGCGTAAGGGGTGATTCCATCGCGATCAGTGTATCCAACAGGGTCAGCGAAGTCATTAACTTGAATACCACCCCTCAATGAAGTCTTCACGTTTGGACCAAAATCAACGTCAATAGTACCCGCAATGAAGTGGGAATTAAGGTCACGAACTTTCGCCACCGAGCCATCGTAACGGGTCATCCCGAATTGATATAGAAGACCCAATGAGGTGGACGGAGTCAGGAGGAACCGAGCATTAGCGGAAGGAAGATTCTCATAACGACCGAGTGAATCTTGGAGAGAGTCGTTCTCGAAGTTGAAGTAGTTGTTACGCAATCCAAAAGTCGAACTCCAACGCTCTGAGAATTGAGAAGAGAAATCAAAGCCGGCAATATTTCGAACATTTGAACCCTCAGCCCGGAAGGTGATAGGCGCTGAACCTGAGCCCGTTCCAAGTTGCTCTGGTTCCTGAGCCACAGCAAAACTGTCGGTTACTTCCAATTTGTTTTTACTATCAAAGTTATGAATCAAACTAACATTTGCCTGGTGATTGTGGTCGGCAGATTTCGGGCGGTTGTCAAAGTAGCGCAACAGATAGTCGTAAGAGAAACTAAGGGATGTTTGACCATCATTGATCGGTAGCTTGACGCTAAATCCAGGGCTGATCTCAAATCCGTAGCTTTGAATCTTAGCAACCTTGCCAAAGCCAAGAACCGGAGTGAGGACAGGGCGAGAAACTGGAAGGCCATTAACTATGACCGTCTCGGTTTTTTCACGAAACTCCCCCAGCTTGCCCGGAGTCGGTTCAAATACCGAAGTCATAACCGGTACTCCATTCGCATCAAACCTCGGGGAGTTGCCGTAGGAACGAGAGAAAACGTTATCTGTGTAGAATCCTTGCTGACTAAATCTGAGACTCCAAGGCTTTGAGTCAACCATGTTTTGAGCCTGAATCGCTGAGGCCACAGTCAGCCCGATAGTACCCAAAGAGAGTAGCCGTGAGGTGGGAGGAAGGATTTTCATGCGGAGTCTTTAAAGATGGATCCAGTATTTGAGACTTGTTTCGAGAGTCTTAGAAATTAAGCGGCGATGCGTCAATCTGTTTTTGGGAAACTTATTCGTAAGCGTACGCCGAACCCCATGGTTCCTAATTCGCCTTTCTTGGGTTTAGCCTGCGCGGATGAACTCAATTGAACCGTCTCGGAAGCGGCGTGGTCTTGCTGAAATCTAACTACTAATCACTGAATTTAAAAGCTCGGGACTCTCAAAGACTGAGTTTGCCGCGACTCTGGGTGTTCATCCTTTTTCGATTGACCGCTGGCTACGGATCACTCATCCAACACAGCCGCAGCAGCCAGCCCGTTTCATCGCCAGCCAAAACAGTCCGGCCTTCGTTCCCGTGCACCGCACGCCGTCAGCATCAGCGAGTTCTGCCGACTGGCCGGAAATTGTTGCCCCATCCGGTTGGGCACTTCGACTGCTCCGAAGTTTAGCCC
>SIAZ01000077.1 GCA_009695405.1 Pedosphaera sp.
AGCGCCTCCATCCCCACCTTCGCTTTGAACGCTGAACTGTGTCTTTTCCGTTTGGTTTTGGTTTTCATTGGTCTGATCATTTTGTCGTTGATCAAACCCGCAAAACCATAACTTAACCGCTGGTCCAGTTTTCGGGGTCCACCTCACTCCTCAATCGCGCGGCGCTATGGTGGGACCGGACTGGGATTGTCGATTACTAAGAGCTTGGTTGAACTCATGGGGGGATGCCTTTGGTTTGAGAGTCAAATTGGAGTCGGATCTCAGTTTCATTTCTCAATCCCCTTTCGCATTCACCCTGCACAGGAGTCTGTTTTATCCACTTTAGGCGTGGCGAAGAGAGTCCGTTTGGAGGGCGAGATAGTGGGAAAGCGTTTTCTAAAAATTCTTTTAGTCGATGACGTCGCTGTGAATCGCCAAATTGCGTATGTAAAACTAACACGAATGGGGCATATTGTGGTCTCGGTCGATGGCGGACAGAAAGCTGTCGATGCCTATGCTAAGGATGTCTTTAACTTGGTGTTGATGGATATTCAAATGCCGGAAATCGATGGGTTTATGGCGACGCGCTTGATTCGTGTGATTCAGGAGACGGAGGGGCATCGAGTGCCGGTGGTGGCAATGACGGCATTGGCAATGACGGGTGATCGTCAGAAGTGTTTGGATGCCGGGTTGGATGATTATATTTCTAAGCCAATCGAACAGGATGAACTCGAGCGTGTTTTGTCGAAATTCGGTCCGGTCTTGATGGAGCCTTTGTTGACTGGCTATTCTGATTTAATTTCGAGACTTCCGGAGAGGATTCGGAGTGAATTTGATCCGGCAATAGCTCTAGGTCGCTGCCTCGGCGAGAAACCTCTTTTGCTGCAAATGACGACTCTTTATGCTGCGGATTGCGATGGGTATTTGGCCTCGCTAAATCGAGCCCATCAGTCAGGTATTTCGATCGATATTTTTCAGGCTATCCATAAGCTTAAAGGAGCGTTCTCATACTTTTGTTCTGATGCTTTAATTCAAGAATCTATCGCCCTTGAACAATTGGCAAAAAAGAATGACTTCGCCGATTACACCTGTCGATTGTCCACCTTTGAGCTCGATATCGCCTTTTTTAATCGCGAACTACGAGCTTGGATCGAAGGATCGAAGGATCAGAAGTGAAGAGTTAAAGATCCTTTGTCTGAAAAGAGAGTCGAGTAGGTCTAAGTTTTCGGACTGTCTCTAACTCAGGTCAGATCAGTCGGTTTAGAATGAAATGGAATTCGATATCTTTGCGGTTCGATTCTTGTGAACAGCTAGGGCCGGATTTGGTTCTCTTGGAGCAAACCCAAGATGTGAAGAGGTAACCGCGTATCAAGTGAGTTTGCTCGAGGTATCTCTCCCGCTACATGACCATCGGCAAACCAGCATTGAGTCTTTTCACGATGTCGGAAGTGAATCGTCGGCGTGGTTAGATCAAAGTAATAAAACTCTTCGAGCATCGGCTTGTCTGGAGTGGCAGGCGGTTGGAAATCATTTACTTGAGCGCAGTCTGCAAAGACGACCAGATCCGAAGGTGCCCGCAGGGTCGATATCCGGATCCCGCTTTCGCCTCGGGTGCCCACCAGTAGGTTGTATCCGAAACCATAGCCCGCTCCCTGAGCCTTGGATTTAAAGTCGGTTGCCGAACGGTTCAATGCGGGGCATATGCCAATTTTATGGTTCTGGAGGTAAGGCCAAAGGGGACCGAGTGTGGGGTCGAATTTGCGTAACCCTTCTGAACCGTCGGCCAACCAACCAAACCAGTAGGTCCAGCCGTTATTTGTCCGGATAGATCGCTCCGAAAAGGCCCTTCCACCGTGGTCATCCCAGTAAAGTTGGCTGGCTAGTCCTACCTGCCTAAGATGGGCCAGACATTGGGTGCTGTTAGCCAATTGACGCGATTTAAGCAAACTCGGAAGAAGGAGTCCGGCAAGTAAAGCGATCAGGCCTACACTCACTAGCAATTCGATTAGCGTGAAACCACCGAAATAAGCTACGGGGCTCGGTGCCCTTGGATTGACTGCCGACAACTTAGGTGACGAACCCCGCTCACTCATGGGCGTCTCGCTTTAACTCGATAAAATTGAACAGCAAAGACTGCCTCCCTCGAATCCGACAAGCGGAGTTCCCCTGCAATCAATGGGTTGATCTCGGAAACAGTCGTCCAGGCCTTTAGATCGGAGGAAGTCTCCAAGGTGAACCGCCACCCCGGTTGCCCTTGGAAGACGATTTCCCCATTTCGCAGGACTAAACTTTCTATCGGGTTTGACGGAAGAGTGAGGGTCAGGTTGCTGATTTTCCCGGTGGCGAGTACTGAACCTCCGTAGAGTGGATGTTGACCTAGGTCCGAATAATTACTGATGGCAAAAGTGTCGACCTGAAAGTCGGTGAAGTTAGCAGGCAGTACGATGGGCTGAAGAGCGGGACCGTTGGTTCCATTCTGTTGCAGGGTGATGCGAGCCGTTCGATCTAGGGCAGAGTAGGCGAGCACGAAAAGGTAGTGGATCCCTATTTCTAGGTTGATGTAGCTATCCGCATAGCCCCAAGGGAGGCGGCCGTCGGAAGGAATAATCACCGGTGATACGGAGGCGGAAATCGGGTCGGAGTCCCCAAACCAAGCCCATTCTACCGTGTCTTTGGGCCCTGATAAGGATCCACGGACATAGTTCGGGACGGTCACCGTCCCGATCCGCACCATCCCGACCGTAATCTGAAAGGTCGAGGGGCGGTCGGGTCGGAGGCCCACCGCATGGCTTTCGAGAAGAAGGTCAAAAGTAAAAGCGAAGGAGTCGGCTGAGGTGAGTGCGTGGGGTAGGGGATAGGCGAGAAAGCTATTGGACCGCGAAGAATCCCAAGTTACTTGGACTATCCGAATATCAGGCATCCATTGAAAGAGTTGAGTCTCACCGAAGATCTGCCAACCGGAGTTGGCGTTTAATGGAATCGTATCGGCGCGGACTCCGACCCAAAGAAATTCGAGCAAGGTCATCCATCGGAGACCGAATCTGAAAGCGCAAATAAAAGGGCTAAAATTCAAGGGGCCCCATCTCTCGATTGACGCGTTGAGGTGTAGGGACAGTGTCGGCATCCGTTGTTGCAACAGTAACCGCGTCGAAGATGGTAGGCAGCACGAAAAACGATGCGACCATCTGGGTCAGTGTAAAGTTCGGTCGGCGTCGCGCGAGGCATCCACAAGGTCGCCTTTCTTCGAACAGTGAGGCAGGTGGAGCAGAGGCATGAGGGCAAGTTGACCGAGTAAGGTTCCTGTTTTTTTGCTGAACCTGTGGCCCCACACCAGCAGGGATCTGAGCTTTGAGCTATCTCAAGCAGTCGACACCCATTGAGCGCATTACATTGGGGACAGGTCCCGGATTGGAGCGCTTGTCCGCTGCTAGATTGATGGGTGTCGTGCACTGTTTTGGGTTAGCACTGCGGTGGGTGTCAGCGTCTCTTCGGTGAGGTTAATCGTTCGAGGACGAGTTCTTGGAATCAGAGTCGAGTCGCTTTGACTCGGTAGAATTGGGTAGGAAAATACGCTCTTCTCAAATCAGATAAGCGGACCTCTCCATCGGTATGTGCGACGTACTTATTAATGGGCGTCCAAGTGTTAAAATCAGAAGACGCTTCTAAGATAAAAATCCAACCGCTTTTTCCTTCGAAAACGACCTGTTTCTCGGCGGACTTCAAAGCAAGAAGGACCGCACCTGGTTCTGGGAGGGCGATCACGGCAGCTAATCCATCGATCTCAGTTCGACCTGAGAGCACTTCGATACGAACAAAAGAAGCCGATTCAAGGGAGACAGGTTTCCCCGAACTATTGAGAGCCCAGCTCAGGTCAAATCCGGCCCCCCCAGCCGACCCGCCGTAAGCTAATCGAAGGTCAGTTAGCGTCTTTCCACTGAGGGAGGTTGAGAGAAGGCTTGGGTTAATCGGGTGAGTGAAGTCACCGGAGCCATCGGTAGGAAAGCGATCGTCCACCTTGGGCGTTTTGCTCGGATCCAGTATGTACCAAAAGGATCCGTCGGTACTGACACTCACTCGAGTATTAGCGGATGATGGATTGAAAAGAGTCCCATCGGTGGCGGGTGTACCGATGTAATTGAAGTCCGTATCAAAGGAGTTAGTGACCATAAATCCGGCACTGCCGAAGACGCTAAAATCCAAACCAAAAGGGTTGTTATCGGAGTTCAGAATAGGAGGGCTGAATCGAATCGTCAGTGAACCTCCAGCGCCAAGGCTGACCAGTTGATCAGGAGTATAGGGAGGTGCAAATGGGTTCACCGGACAACCAAAGAGGCCCTCGGTGACTCGACTGGGTTGCCCTAGAGCGGAAGCAGCGTTGGTGTACTTCGGCGAAAATCCGCTACCGGAAGAGTAATCAACGACTGAAGTGGCGTACTGGGCCACGAGGTGTGTTTGTGCGAAAAGGTAGCTGGCTGTGGCGAGGGTTGTGGCGAAGCCGAGGCTAGATAGATGGGATATTTTAAGCTGATTAAGGAACATAGTCTCTTTTACGAACGCCCAATCCTATTTACGGATGGGGAGGGTTTGGTGAGAGACCTGTTACGATGCGTATCCCATTCCTGCGGGAAATGAAAACGGCAATGGCAAGACCTAGAATGAGGGTACTACCTCTTCTAGGAATCCGCCCGAGCATACAGGCTTAGGCGATCTAGGTCTCATCTTTCACTTTGCGGCGAAATGCCTACGATAAAGCCGTAGGCAGACGAGCATCGTCGGCGCAATATCCTGACTCCGAGCTACTAACCTTGCCCCTCACCTTCCCAGAATTTCTTCCAGTGGCTGCCTTTGAGACTAGAGAGGTTTGTCACTCGATACAGTGGCGCAACCGTTGCCGATTCACACGGCATTCCCGCACTTCCAACGATGTTTAATTTAAACCGGACCGTACGACCAGTGGGTCAAAGAACGCCCCTAGAGACAACAGTCACTAAAGAAAATCAAGTCCCGTTTAAAAATTTTATGGAATCAGAGGGGCAAGATCTTGCCTCTACCCAAGCGCAAATTCCTGAAGTCTTTCGTTCGATTCTACTTCAGCGTGAGCGTTGTATCTCCACAGAAACATAGCGAGTTTCATGTAGAATAAACTTCTTTATCTCAACCCGAACATGGTCCGGTTTGAATTCTTCGAGGAGACGTCCAGCGATGTCCTCGGCCAATTTTTCGATCAACTTCCAAGACCGTCCTTCTCCAAATCCCAGCAGTCGTCGACTTACCGCGTAGTAATCGATTGTTCGGGTTAGATCATCTGCATCTGCCGCTTCTTGGAAGGGACGAAGGAGGTCGATCGAGACAAGGAGTCGTTGAGGTGTGGCACGTTCTAAGTCGGGTACACCGACGTGATAGATGACTTCTAGATCGACAAGGCGAATCGTGTCCATGGGGCTAGGTAAGGGATTTAAGCAGAACTTTTGTGGGTGTATTTAAAGCTAAACGGAACGACTCCTCACGACTTACCCAACGGAACTCTTGAGCCTCATTATTGAGGCGAACCTGCTGGCCCTGCCGACACTGGCAGACGTAATTCAGTAGAATGAAGTGAGCTTCTCGATAGAATTCGGGCGGGTTGACTGTATCTTGGAACAACACAAATCGGATCCCTTCAACTTCCAAGCCGGTCTCCTCGAGAAGTTCTCGACGGAGTGCCGTCTCTGAGTCTTCGCCCCATTCAATTTTGCCTCCGGGAATACCCCAGAGACCGGACCATTTTGAGGTGCGAACCAACAGCATTCGATTCTCATTATCGAAGATTAAGGCGCCCACCGTGGGGATAGGATGTCGTGGGTGAGGGCGGTCCGCGCGGACCTTGAGTTGGGAATGCTCCAGATGCCTTTGTAGTTCGCCGAGATGCTCGACGATGAGATCAGGCTTGCTGGATTGGAGTTGAGTTAGATTATTATAGCCGGTCAACACAGCCACCGATTGGATTCCTCCATGGTGCGCTGTTTCGATGTCATGTTGCATATCACCGATGAACACAGTTTCTTCTGGATTGAGTCCGTTCTCATCGAGGACCGTCTGGATCTGATTTCGTTTATCGGCAATACCCAGATAGGTTTGGTCGAAATAAGAGCCTAGTTCGAGTGCGTCACATTGGGTCTGAAAGTGTTTGGGATGAACGGCGCTGAGAAGAAAAGTGCGCAGATTTTTGCTTCGGCAAAAGTGAAGGAAATCTTGAGCGTAAGGAAGGGCGACAACGGAGGATTGGGCTGTGCTGAAGCATTCATGGAACCACAGTTCCAGTTGGGGCAGGGGAATGTGCGGCAGGTATTCTTGATAAAACCCGCTGAAAGGGAGTCGAAACTCGGCACGGAACCGATCGAGGGTCATTGGCTGGAGCCCGGCTTTTTGGAAAACATGATTGGAAGCTAACCAGACCGCAGGTAAGTCATCCACTAAAGTGCCCGACCAATCGAAGATCACGTTTCGAATCATCGGCCGTACCGTATCGCCGAGTTGGCGGAGGGCAACCCAAGGCTCTCACTGATTTTAATGCGGCAACTCAGAAAGTCTTTCCAAGCGGCTTGCATCGATGCAAAGGCGAGATCATCGGTGCGGACGTACTCTGGCGCGTACCAGTCCGCGGTACTGACTTCTTCAGAAGCAAGGGTGAGTTTGCTCGCCTCGGATTTCGCGATAAAAACAAATCGAGAACCGGATAGGTGACTCCGCCGTAGGTGTATTCGTTGGTTTGACTGCAAAGGAAGTAAATCGAGTGGATTTGGATGCCTATTTCTTCGGCTATTTCGCGACTCAAGGCCGTTTCTGCGCGCACACCGATATCGATGAACCCGCCGGGTGGCGCGAGACGGTTTTTTCCAGGGTCTTTAGCACGGCGGATAAGTAAGACTTGCCCTTCGGCATTCTCAATGAAGACCGCTACGGCGGCCGCTGGATTGAAGTAGTAACGAAGTTGGCACTGCGGGCACTCAAAAGGGTTGGACGCGGTCGGAGCAGAACGATGTGCGCCACAGCGAGGACAGAAATGGAAATGGCTTTTGGGATACATAAATCGTTTACATCGACTTCAGTTCGTAGTTTAAACCGGAGTGTCTCGCAGATAGAGTCTTGGAAATGATTTCTCGGCGAGACTTTATTGGGGCAGCACTCTTAGCGACTGGGGCTTCCGTAGCCGGGTGTCAGACCTTGGCGGGGCGGCATGGTATCATCGATACTCATACTCACTTTTATGATCCAACTCGTCCGCAAGGTGTCTCTTGGCCAGCACCTGACGACTCGATTCTCTATCGCCCAGTATTGCCCGCAGAATATCGGCGCTTGGCGGAGCCCTTGGGAATTACTGGGACAGTCGTGGTGGAGGCTAGTCCGCGTGAAGATGATAATGAATGGGTCTTGGAATTAGCAGCTCGAGATAAGTTTATCGTCGGGTTAGTGGGATATTTAAAGCCGGGTGAACCTAGTTTTGCAGGGCGATTAAAAGGGCTCGCCCGAAATCCTTTGTACTGCGGAATTCGAGTCGGTGCTTGGAATAAAGGGCCCCATCTCAAGGACCGTCTGTGGATGGCAGACTTGAATCGGTTGGGCGATTGGGATCTTGCTCTCGATGTATTAGTGGAGCCCGGTCAAATGTTAGAGGTTGCTCAACTCGCCGCCGCACTTCCTAAACTTCGTATTGTGGTGGATCATTCAGGAAATATCCCGATGGGACCTGCGCCCCTCGATCCCGCGTGGTTGAGTGGCATAATTGCCTGTCATTCAAGGGAAAATGTTTTTATGAAGATGTCTGGGTTTGTGGAGGGTAGTGGGCGTCCAGGCGCCGCACCTCGCAAGGGCGATTTGTACCGCCCAGTCATGAACACTCTATGGGATGCCTTCGGCGAGAATCGCTTGATCTTTGGAAGTAATTGGCCTGTTTCAGGTCGCTTCGCTTCTCTTGCTAGTGTCGTGGGTATTGTTCAAGATTTTGTCCAACCTAAGGGGCAATCGGCTGTGGATAAAGTGTTTCGGCAAAACGCAGCTAAGGTGTACCAATTTGAATTTTCTTAACTGATTTTTATGACATCTTCACTGCGCCTCCTCCTCCCTTGCCTCGTTGTTCTGATCTCGGTCACTCAGGCGGGTACTTTGCTTTTTACAAATGGAATTGTGGTGACGGTTAGTGGACCCTCTTTGACCAATGCCTCGGTCTTTGTTCGCGATGGACGCATTGAGTCAGTGGGGATGCGTCCCGCAGGGAAGGCAGATCAGGTAATTAACTTGAAGGGAATGCGTTTGTTCCCAGGTCTCATTGCTCCCTCGACGGTTCTGGGACTGATGGAAATCGATTCCTTACGACCATCACGAGATACCACCGAGGTTGGAGAGTTTTCTCCAGACGTCGCGGCTTGGGTGGCGGTGAATCCAGACAGTGAACTCATTCCTGTGGCGCGAGCGAACGGATATACTCATGTGCAAGTCATCCCTTTGGGAGGCTTGGTATCGGGTGTAAGTGCAGTGATACAGTTACAGGGTTGGACCATTGAAGATTTGACCGTCAAAAAAGCGGTAGCATTGCATCTTCGTTGGCCCTCGTTTGCTTTGGATACAACAACCAAAGAGCAGTCGGGCAATAAGGAGTCTTGGAAATCTATTGAAGAACAGGCTGAGGAACGGAACAAAATACTCCGCAAAATCGACGCATTTTTTTCAGATGCATCCGCTTATGCCGGAGCGAAAACGGCGACTGCAATTGGAGCCTTTCAGACGGTTCCTGCTTGGGAGACTATGTTACCTTTTCTCCAACGGGATTTGCCGTTATGGATTCACGCTGATGAAGTTCGCCAGATTCGTTCGGCAGTCGAATGGCTAGGGCGGCGCAAATTAAGGGGGGTGATTTCCGGGGGGCGCGATGCTTGGCGTGAGGCATCCTTGTTGGCTACCAATGCGATTCCGGTGGTCTTTGAGCATGTGTTTACTCAACCCGTACGGGATACCGATGCCTACGATACTCAGTTCACCGCAGCCTCCATTTTGGCCCAAGCCGGAGTGAGTGTTGCTTTTGGTGAGGGGACAGATCGGTTTGGCGCTAGTTCGATTCGCAATGTGCCGTATGCGGCGGCTCAAGCGCGCGCTTTTGGACTCGCCTATGAGCAGGCAATCCGAGGTCTCACCCTGTATCCCGCTCGCTTACTGGGCTTGGACAAGCAACTCGGATCTATCGAGGTCGGTAAAGATGCGACTTTGATTCTTGTCGATGGTGACATTCTCGACATTCGCTCGAAGGTAAGGCGTCAGTGGATTGCGGGCGTCGAACAGGACCTTTCGTCGCGGCATACTCGCTTGAATGACCGGTATAAAAGCCGACCAAAGCCTCTCTTAAAATAAGGCCGCTCAAAACAAAACGAACAAAAAGGCGGCACCTTTTTGGGATGCCGCCGCGTGATATTTCAGTGAGTGAGACTTAGACCAACGGGGCGGCCTCAGTAATCGCTGCGACAGCCTCCGGTGCTGGAGTTTGGCACGCTGTCTCTGCTGCGGGCTCAGGTGTCGCCGCAATACCCGCTGCGGTGATCTCAGCAGTTTCAGCATCGGGTCTTACTGCTGGCTCAGCACTGCTTGATTCGGAAGTACTCACGCTAGGAGCGGAAATTCCAATCTTATCGGCAGACGGCTTTTTTTCTGCTCGTTCAGGTCGAGTCGGGACGGGTCTGGGAGCCGGTTTCTTGGCGGTCTCGAGTAAACCGCTCGCAAACTCAATCACATGGCCTTGATGGATGAGCCAGTGTAGGTCGTTGAGCACAGCCTGTTGCTGGGATGTCAACGGGACGGTGGCTGGGGTCAGAGCGACAACCGATCTGTCCGCTGCGGGACTCGTTTCAGTCGGAATCACGGTGAGGCAAATGGTTTCCAGCAATCGCTTGCGGTTGGAACCAGGATTCTCGTTGATGTGAACGATAATCTTCCGAACTGTGTCGGAGACCATGCTGGTTTCAATATCGAGATGGTGAGGCCGCGCAATGGCAACGTGGACGATGGTCTTATCGCGTTTGAAGAACTGCAGTCCTTGTGAGGCGAAGGCATTGCTCAGTGCGGTTGCCACGCGGATAGGGAACCGCTTTTCCTTGTCGAGAGTGACTCTCAGCAAGGTTTCGATAGCACCGGGTAGTTTAGCGTCCGGTTTTGGAGAGTAGGTTTCCACCTGTTTGATCAGGGCGGATTGATGCACTTCGATAAAGTGATTTTCGACGTCGTCGAGTGTATGCAATACCTTCGGTTCTGCGACGTTCAATGTCGTGTAAGCAAAGCGGGAACTCACCGAGTCGATCCATTGCTTGACCACTGCCTCGTCTTTCACAATACGAACGCGGCTCTTGAACATTTCGAAGGGCATGCGGGAAAATCGGTCCGCATGCAGCTTTCGTAACTTGTCTTGGTAGGTGTGGAAATTTGGAGGTCCGAGTAATTCACCGCTGAGACCGCATTGCGCCACCAAGGTCCAGACTCCTTTGGGAGGATCACAGGGCTGCTTTTCGGTTTGGTAGAAAGTCTCAAAGTGTGTCTTGAGAATGTGGTTGGCTGCCGCTCCTTCGCTAAGCCAAAGGGTATCGTCCAAGCTGCAAACAAACATCGGCTGGATAACCACTTCCTGCTTCGTGACCTCGTCCCGTTGCCTGATCACCTTGAGGCTGACCGTGAAACGTTCGGGTTTCTGGACCACTAGAGTGGCGACTTCAAACAAGGGATACGCCCGCCCACACAACTTAATTTGTCGTGCCAACGAAACGACCCCGCCTTGTACAGGTGCAATAATGACCTCAATGGGAATCAACGGCTCCGGTCGGAACTCAGGGCGGCGACCTCCTCGATCGCGGTCTCGGTTGTCTCGGTTGTCTCGTCTAGGTCCGTTGGAGGGATCCCAAGCAAGGCCCGGCTCGCCCAGCCCGCTGGGGCGCGGACCGCGATCAGAACGAGGACCGCCAGGACCGCTAGGACCCAAACGGCGGTCACCACCACTGGGTGGGGCTCCGAAGTCTCGACGTGGAGGCCGATCTCCGCGGTTGAAGCGGCGGTCACCGCGTCCTTCTCCCTCAGTGCCCTCATAGCGGGCATACTTATTGGGATCCGATGGGGATGTAGCCCAAGCGGGTTGAAACAGTTTATCGAGGTCGAGATTGATCTCTAGGGATTCGCTCATGGTAGGTGCAAGGCCGCCGAAGCGGTTGGTTACTTAAGAAAGGTGAGTTTGAAGATGCCGGCAGACGAATGCAAGCGCGTAGAAGCGGTGTTAAAAGAAGAGAATTACTCCAAAATGTTTGTTACTCGGTCGGGTATTCGATAGGGGCTGTAGAGGAATACCCTAAGCCGAAAGTCCTGATTCCCTGCCCTGCTGGGACAAAATAATAAGCGTATAAACTTGAACTGAGATCGTGAAGAAGTTGCGGCGGAGTTACAACCCAGCAGGTATCGATTGCAAAAAGCTTATAGATCAGCAAGTCTAAGTCGAACTCGCCGCCTACCTCCAAGCCCTGCGCACCAAAGCGTCCACCGAGACCCTCCTCGCCCTCACGTCCACCGCCTAGATCGTCCCCAAAGAAAAGATCGCCGCGAATGGCCACTACAACCTTAGTGGCGAGCGGTTTCGGGAGAGGATTGCTAATCTCTCTACTTTCCCGCTCGTGCCACTTGAGGAGGTATTCACGAAGATCGGCAATGGTGTGAATGTCACTCAAGTCGATGAAACTGCGAAATACCGTGTCTCACGCATTTAGACGATTACGGATGATTCGGTGAATCTCGAAAAAACGAAGTTCACAAACGACGAGGCGAAAGCCGAATCGTTTTTTCAGCAGGGAGACATCCTCCTCAGTCACATCAATAGCTTTGATCACCTCGGGAAGACGGCCATCTTTCTTGAAACGGCTACAGATGTCATTCACGGGATAAATTTGATTCGCTTGATGCCGGACGCATCTCGAATCGACCCACGCTTCGCAATCCGCGTTTTCAAGACCGACCGGTTCATCGACACCGTGAAGTCCTTTGCACAGAAGGCGGTCAATCAGGCGAGCGTCAAGACTTCCGATTTGCGGGCGATCCAAATCTCCCTGCGGCCGCTGGAGGTGCAGAAGGAGATCGTGGCGGAGATCGAGGGCTACCGAAAAGACAGCAGAGAAGAGCTTCTATAAAAGTGCAGAGAAGGGCCAATTCGGTTCAATAACGAATTATTGGGTTAGGGCAACCTAATGCCAAATTCAAAGAAAAATCAGCCCTACAAAACTCAATAAAATAAAAAAATCCACTCAGAATCAGAAAGTAGTAAAAATATCCTTGCCCTCTTACCTAGCAGGAATTTGCTTTTTTGACGCGGAGGGTAAGATTCCGTAGCAGTAGCCAGTGCGCGGTTTGAGGCCCTGAAGCCTAGCCTCATATTGAAAGGTTCCGAGAGGAGCACTGTGAAGATTTGCGAGAGCGGTATTGGTTGGCGTGGCGAGACCGCGCCATCGATAGGGAAGGACCTGGTTAGCGATTCCGATGGATGCCCGAACAACGGTTGGATTTTCAGCGGATGATTCCGTTAATTGATCGACCGATTCGCTGAAATGAACGATTGGAAAAATGGGTCTTTCCGTGCGCTAGGTCACTCGAATGGAATCCGGTGCTGATGACTGAAGATACGGACCCCGCGTCACTGAACCATCTCAGGAGCTTGGGCGAACGCCACCCCTCCACCCCAGCTCAACTGGAAGCCCAATGCAAATACTAGGAAAACACGGTGCGTCATGATCAGAAAATTGCGCTCGCTGGTGCGGGAATGTGAAGCGTCGCGCAAGTACCTTCATTTTTGCGCGATATGGATTGGGTGAAAGCCGAACCATTTCATGAGGGGGCGCGGTTGAGCTAGCCAATAGGATTCTTGAGGCAAACGGCCTGGAATGATGGAGTAATGTCCAACCGACCGGATGGGTTTCAACTGCAGTCCTAATTCGCGAATCCATCCCCGAACTTGTGTCGAGCGCAACGGGTGGTTTATCGGCTGACCTTCCTCGGTGTATTTTCGGCCTCTCATCCAAAGCGACAGCCGGTAGATACCGATGGTGCTGAGGTAATTTGGATGCGTCAGAATCAGAAACCCCCCAGGCTTGAGAACGCGTGCGAGTTCGCGCAATGCCAAGCGAGGATTAGGAACGTGCTCGATCGTTTCGCACGAAATCACCCGATCGAATGAAGCATCGGCTTGCTGGATCGCTTGAACGTCTTCGACTCGCCATTCGACGCTGGAGACTCCAATTGATTGAGCAGCTGCAGCACCGAGTTCGACGGCTTTGGGCGAGAAATCGGCGGCAACCACTCGAGCTGCGCGCGGTTCACTTCTTCCGATCCAACACGATAACCCGCCGCTACCGCTTCCGATGTCCAGAATGGAAAGGCTGGCGACCCCGCCCAAGTTTTGAAGCGCAGATTTTACTTGCCGGTACCAAGGTGTATTCGACGAAACATCCACGCCATGTTGGCCGTGCCAAAGGTCGTAGGCTTCGCGAGCTCCTGTTGCAGAAATCGACATTGGACCGTAGATCAACTCGTTCCGGATCGACCGTCAACGGATTTTGTTGATTTGAATACGTTTCTCCCAGGGGGTCCCCATTGGGGCTATTGGGTCGCTGCGGTTATCGCCGCTGCGTAAACGGTTCTTATGGAGACGCCATTTTTTTGAGCTGCCTGCCGGCATGATTCGTATTCGGGAGCGCTCTGAATCGTTTCCGACCCAAGCTTGCCAATCTTCACTTGGATCTCCCCAAATTGGGTCTTCACCGAGTGCTGTTCGCGATGCAACTTGTGTAAGCGTACGCCCAACCCCATGGTTCACTAGTTAGCGAAAGTAGGATATTCCGCGATCGAAGGCGGGGGGAGAAAGGTCGATCGACCGGATTAGGCTTTCGCCGGTTTCCAGTTCCAAGGCAGGAGTTCGGCAACGGTGTGGTTC
>SIAZ01000078.1 GCA_009695405.1 Pedosphaera sp.
AGCGCCTCCATCCCCACCTTCGCTTTGAACGCTGAACTGTGTCTTTTCCGTTTGGTTTTGGTTTTCATTGGTCTGATCATTTTGTCGTTGATCAAACCCGCAAAACCATAACTTAACCGCTGGTCCAGTTTTCGGGGTCCACCTCAGGCGTCCAGAGCAGATCAGTCGTAAGTGTACGCCCAACCCCATGGTTCCCAATTCGCCTTCCTTGGGTTTAGCCTGAGCGGATGAACTCAATTAAACCGTCTCGGAAGCGGCGTGGTCTTGCTGAAATCCAACTACTAATCACTGAATTCAAAAGCTCGGGACTCTCAAAGGCTGAGTTTGCTGCGAGTCTGGGTGTTCATCCTCTTTCGTTTGATCGATGGCTACGGATCACTCATTCAACAGAGCCAGCCCGTTTCATCGCCTCCCAAAACAGTCCGGCCTTCGTTCCCGTGCACCGCACGCCGTCAGCAGCGGCGAGTTCCGCCGACTGGCCGGAAATTATTGCCCCATCCGGTTGGGACTTCGACTGCCTCCAGGTTTGGCCCCCTCAACATTGAGGTCCATTCTTGATATTCTTCCCAGATGCTGAGCTTTCTCTCCAACACTCGGGTCTATCTTGCGGTCGGTCAGACCGATCTTCGCAAGTCCTTCGATATACTGGCCGAGACTGTTCGCAGTTCGCTTCAATTGGACCCTCTTTCGGGTCACCTTTTTGTCTTCAGCAATCAGCGTCGTAATCGTGTCAAAATTCTTTTCTGGGATAAGTCGGGTTGGTGGCTTTGCGCTAAGCGCCTAGAATCAGGCACGCTTGCCTGGCCTGACTCGGCGGAGCGAGTTATCGAGCTCTCAAATGAACAACTGACGCTGCTCCTGAGCGGAATCGATTTGAGTCAAACGCGGGTACGTCCATGGCTCAATCACCTCGGCAAAAATGAGTGGGATCAAATTGAGGTGACAGCCTTGTTGTTTTGGTAGGTTACCATTTAATCTGTCCCTAAGTGATAATGAAATTGATTAACCTGTCCCTGGTCATGAGAAAGCGATGCAATTCCCGTCTTTCGAGATGACTAAATTTTCTTAGGACCATCGCGATCTAGAATAGCGAATTCCAGGGTCTGAACGCTGACGTTGGTAGCAAAAAGAGGGCTTTTTTTGACTGTTTCACCCCACTGGGGCACGCCAAATATGATTACCTCGTTGAGTAACTTTTCGGGGTGGGCTTTCCACCTTCTTTCCGCTCTTTCTAGCCGATTGGTTTGATCCGCAACCAGCGCAATACGAAAATCGGTGCGCCTCCCAAATACTTAACGGCTCTTCCGCCTTCCTTTCGATTCACTCCAAATTGACTTCGATAGCGCTGATACGCTTCCTCTACAAACCCTTTCCCTCCCAATACCGCTCCGTCTTGAAAATAGCGGACTCGACACATTAGGAACGCGGCACGTTCCAATCGTCCGTTTGCAGCAATTACCGCTGCCACGACCTTAGGATCAAGTCCCAATCGAACCACCGGAACCTCTTCCGGCTTGTTAACACCTTTCTGCTCTCCTCGATCATACAAAATGACTCGGTACGCTTCCAATGCACCCGTCGGATCCACCGTCTCCCTCGCCAGTAATTTCATTAAATTCTGGTACCCAGCCAATGCAGACTCTTTGCCGGCTATCGCCTCAGCGTAACCACTCTATCGATAGTCTTTCGGATCTTCTGCAATCCCCGCTCGTACCGGATTAAGATCAATGTAGGCGGCCACGGTCGACAGAGTATTTCCCTCTGGATCAAGGAGCGCACTGCGGAATCGTTCTTCCCATAAGTACCCCTTTCGATCGTTCCGCAGATTATACCACTGACTAAATCGCTGTTTAAGTTCTTTCATGAAGACGCTGATGTTCCACATCCGATCCCAGTACGACTCCAGAATTGCGGCCCGCCCTGCTTCTTCCATCGGTTCCAACAAAGCTCTCATCTCTTCAACGCGCCCCGCCGATGCAATACCTGCTAAGCGCAACAAAAATTCATCCAAGGTCGGGAGTTGATCAGGTCGCCGTGGCACAGCCACAAGGATGTGAAAATGGTTATCCATCACACAAAAGGTGAGGATCTGGACACCACAGAAAGTAGCGTAAGAATGGATCATTTTGGTGAACTTTTCTTTCTCAAGTTCTCCGAAGATCTTATCTCGATTTACGATGCGAGAGATGCAGTGATAATAGGAAATAGGGGCATCAGAAGCCCCCGTGAATCGTCGTTGTCTCATGGTCTATCCTTGGAGTTAATTGGTTTAGCAAGCAGGTAGTATACGGACGGAAACCTACGCCGAGTATCTGGCGCAGACTTATCGGTGCGGGACCCTACTACTTCAGAATAGAACTAGGAATGGGCACTTGGCGCCCAGGGGAGGGGAGGGCTAAGGAAGAAATCGCTGCCACCAATCCTGAAAGAAGTCTGAGGGGCGAGGAGAGGCAACCCCTCTAGTGGGCAATGATTTTCTTAGTTGCACCTCATCTGTTGGATGAGCAGTTAAATCTTTCATTTTCTCATTCTTCCCTTAATAAAAAGAGCTTTTAAGGGACTTCGAAAATCTTTAACTTCTGTCTTAAGTTCAACCTGACACTCGACTTCCCCAATGCTTCCTTTCTAGGTAGGCTCCACCCGTGATCGGACTCATCGCTGGCAGTAAATCCTTACCTTTCCTCTTCGCACGCCAAGCACGCCAACTCGGAGAAAAAATTGTCGCTGTCGCTTTCGAAGGGGAGACCGATCCCGCCCTTGCTTCTCTTGTCGACGAGATTGTCTGGACCCGAGTTGGTCAACTTTCAAAAATGATCCGTGCCTTCACTGATCGTGATGTGACTCGCTGCGTCATGCTTGGACAGATTGTTCCCAAAAATCTCTTCGACCTCCGGCCCGACCTCCGCTCGATGGGGCTTCTAATGCGTTTACGCGAGAAAAACGCCCACACTCTTTTTAGTGCGATTGGAGACGAATTAGCCACCGAAGGGGTCACCCTGATTCCCGCTGTGCCCTGGCTTGTGCCGTGGATGCCCAGCGTCGGATACAGCGCCGGTGCCGCGCTTCGGCAAAGCGTCTCTGACGATCTTCTCTTGGGACTCAAAATCGCTAAGGAAGTGTCCCGTCTGGAAATCGGTCAACTGGTGGTTGTTAAAGAAGGAACTGTCCTCGCGGTGGAGGGTTTTGAAGGAACCGATGCCTGTCTCGAACGAGGAGGGCAACTAGCAGGCAAGAACGGCGGAGCCGTGGCAGTGAAGGTGGCGAGGGAAGGTCACGACATGCGGTTTGATATCCCCTGTATCGGCCCGAAAACGTTGGAAGTCTGCGCCGCTCACGGCGTGTCGACCTTGGCCTTTGAATCCGACAAAACGCTTCTCATAGACCGACCTGATCTCGAGAAACAAGCGGCACGCCTTCGCATCGCTCTGGTCTCTTGCTGAATGAAGCCAGTTTTTCTTTTTTAGGAACTGACCTTCACCGCGATTTTCTCCTTGGCCTACGGACTTATAAAAAAGCCGAAGCAAAACCCGCAAAGGTTTTGGTCCGGCCAGGGTGAAAAGCCTAAGCAAGCCTAATTAAGCGATCCTAGTTTTGCCCGGAATTGGTAGTGGATCCATGCCCAAGGTCATATTCCAACTTATGTTCTCAGGGACCATTTTGGTCTGTGAAGTAAGCGCTTGTTCCCAAGTCACTTCTTGCCCCGTGTAAGCCGCCATTCGACCCATGATACCTGCCAAAGTGCTGTTAACCATTCGGTCGCCATCATTATAGAATTCGCCAGCGCGAATAGACCGATAGAGGTAACCGTGTTCCACCACATACATATCAGGCTTCTCACCCCGATACTTCCAACCTGCTATCCCATCCGCATTTTTAAAATAACTACTGCTCCATCCATTCCATCCCTTGCCTTTGCCGCCCAACACATAATCGCTGTTGTCATTGTAACAATTGGCAATCTGGCGCTGGGCAATGATTCCACGGGCCCCGTTGGCCCACTCATAAGTGGCTGAAATATGATCAAAAATATTCCCCTGATAGTTGGGATGAACGCGGCCTCCATTGGCGACACACTTAGTAGGAGGCTTGTCACCAAAGGCCCACATCATTTTATCCACGGTGTGGATGCACTGCTCAACCATACCGTCGCCTGCTAACCATGAAAAATTCATCCAGTTGCGCAACTGCCACTCCAAATCTGTCATACCCGCTTTGCGCTGTTCCGGTGCCTGCATCGGTTTTACAGGGCCCGCCAAATAAGTGCCATACATCGCTAATATCTCGCCTAGTTCACCCTCATTGATCCGTTTGAAAAATTCACGTTGAGGCGGAGAATACCGCCAGCAATAACCAGCGACAATGTTCAACTTCTTCTCCTTGGACATCCGTACCGATTCCATCACGTGCCGGATGCCCGGTCCATCGGTGGCCATCGGCTTCTCGCAAAAGATGTGTTTTCCTTTTTCCACTGCATAACGAAGGTGCGTGGGCCGAAATCCCGGAGGCGATGCCAAAAGAACCACGTCCACCCCCGCATCGATCACCTTCTGGTAAGCGTCCAAGCCACTAAACCGCTTCTCCTCGGGCACCTGCACTCGGCCCGGATATCCTTTATCGAGACTGGTATGACTCTGCTTAAGCTGATCTTCAAAAACATCACCCATTGCAACCACAATCAGGTTCTTGTCGGCATCCATGGCGTTACCGGCCGCACCGGTTCCTCGGCCACCGCACCCAACAAGTCCGACGCGGAGCGTGTCGGTATTGGCGGCAAAGACCTTCTCGCGAACCAACAAAGTCGGCGCTGCTAAGGCGATGGCGGCGGCGGTAGATCCGGACTTCAAAAAAGCACGGCGATTCGCTGGTTCAGCATTCATAGTCAGTGAGAAATACATCTACTAGTTCCGCCATTCGAATCCCAAGGTCAAGCCCCAGAAACATCAAAGATCATAATTCTTTGCGCCTCTCTAAGTCTGCGATCTTCCAAAGTACCTATCAACTGACAAAAATAAACTCGCCTCGGTAAACCGAGAGACTGAATTAAGGACCTGTTTTTAGTCAGTTTCGAGCCCAATATCCGCATTTTTTCGCCTTCTGAAGGATTACTTACCGCTCCCTCTTTTTAAGCGGTTAATCGTCCTATTTGACCCTGCTAGTTCTTGCCAAGTTCGGCCGAAAGTAGAGGGTTCACCTGAGCTCAATGATTCCTCTCTCGCATTCGCTTCGCTCCCAATCCTTTCTCCGACTCCTTCTGCCTTGGCTAAGCTTCGGTTTCTCTCTGGTCGCTCAAATTAATTCCATTCAATCCTCGAAGAATGTGGTTTTCTCTTCCGGTCGCACTTATCTGGTGGAGAAAAAAATCGAACTAACCGACTCGGTACGCTTCGAACCGGGGACAGTCATTAAATTTCGACCCGGTGCCGGCCTCAAAATCAGCTCATCTACTCGAATCGATTGGGAGGCGCGCCCGACATCTCCGATTATTTTCACTGCTGACGACGACAACTCGGCTGGCGATCCTATTCCTGGGAGCACTGGAAGGCCCTCAGAAAGGCCGGAAACCGAAACGGCTCTGGAAGTAAATCTTGGGAATCGAATTACCCCTCTCCGTCTTGATAACCTCCAAATCCGCTACCTCGGCTGCGCCCTCGCTTTAGATAATGCTCCCGCTGGAATTTCCTTGTGGCATCTGCAGATCGCCCACTGCGCGATTGGTATTCGATCCTCGCAAAGTAGCGTACACCTTAGAAATGCTCTTATCCTTCAAACGGGGGCTCATTTCTCCGATCTAAACGGGTCCAAAGTCGATGTCCATCAGGCCACGTTCGCTGGAGGCCGCACTCTCAATCAACAGCCTATTCAATCCGATCTCTCCATTCTCAGATCGCTCTTTATCGACCTAGGCGAACGCACAGGGTTCCGGCCTATTAATTGCGAAAGCCCCTCCAATTTACCCCTTCCAGGTGCTTTGACTAACACCTTCCAATTAGAAAATGAAACGGCCTATCTGCCGCCTAATTCTCGCCGTCTACGGGGCGGCTATTGTCATGAACTTGTTGATCCAGAACTCCTCACGGTTCTTGGCACAATGACCTTACTCGCTCCAGAACCGTTACCTGCCCTGCTCGCCAAAAGCCTCTACCTCGCTCGCCGCCCGATCCGTGATCTCGAAATGCCTGATCTGATGTTCGGCACCCGAGTCCGCTTAGGCTTCCATCACTGGCCCAAAGATTACACCACTCGAGGCACGACTCTTTCTAATGCTGTCCTTACTCTTGCCCCAAACGTCGTCATCGAAGGCCTCTCCAATCACCTCCGCTTGCTGGGGCGAGCTCAACTGAAACTCGATGTTCCACCCAAGTCACGCCCTCCTCGCTTGGATGGACCAGGCGATTCCGATGGGGATGGCATTTCTGATTTTCGCGAAATGACCGTCGGAACCGATCCCAATAGCCCTGCCTCCCGTACTCCAGAAACTTTGGCTCTGCTCGGTTTCGATTCCCCAGACTTTGCCACAGAATCTGGATGTCTCCCGCTCCTTGGGGGGACGGCCCTCCGCGTCGAATCTTTTGATCGAACTGCAGCTGCCTTTACTCAATCCGACCATCTTCTCCGCTATCCTCTGGTCTGGACCAATCAAGGTATTGTTATCCCTTTGATCCTACCCGATCACGGATCTCTTCGTTTAGATTATTCTCCCGATTGGTTTCACGGCCTAACCAATGATGCCCCAGAACACGAATGCGTGCTCCTTGATTTCGGATCTCTACGGATTTCTATCGATCCAACCGGTCGCCAACTCCTCCTCACTCGAATCGGAGAAGACACCGATCAAATTATCCGGCACCCCCTACCTCGATCCTCGATTAGCGATCGCCCTTTCACCGGTCGCACCAACTGGACACTCCAAGTCTCCTTTCAAGCCTCCGAATTCGTTTTCCATCCCAAATCCACCCCGAATTACCCTCTTTCGACTTGGCAATCACGGGCTTTCGCAGTGGGTAATCGTCTTGACGGCGGCAATCCAGCCCTCGGCCGCATCGATCGTTTATTTCTTCGCAATTATATTTCGGCTACTGAATCTCCCCGCGACGAAGGTGGCTTCGACACCCTTTCGGCTGTCTCAGCACCGGCCGGGATTCGCCTTCTCTTCGAACGTCGATGGGAAGGAGATATCACCCAAAAAGACCTCTACGCTATCGAGCGGCTTGATCTAGATTTACTGGAAGCGCGTTGGCAGAAACTTCCCATCGACGGACGCTCCGGATCCTTCCTTGACACCAGCGTGGTACTCGGTCGGACCTATCGTTACCGGGTTCCTCTCTCCACGGGGCCCGCACTGGAAATTGCGGTGGCTCATGACGCCTCACCACCCATCGATCGGGGTCGGGCTCTTCTATTAGTGGATCGCGAAATAGCGCCTCGAATTTCTGAAGCTCTTGCCGGTTACCGACGGGATCTCATCGCCGATGGCTGGGAAGTGGTCCAAACGGAAGTCGACCGTCATATCGACTGGGAAAATGGTGATTGGAAGTGCCAAAAATACGATACTGTAGCAGTCCCAGAAAATCACCGACACTTACTAAAAACCAAGGATATCATCCGACGCAACACCGAGGGGCACCGTGACCGAACCAATGTCGTTGTACTGATTGGGCATGTGACTATTCCTTTCAGCGGTTGGGCTGCCGAAGATGGCCATCTCGACTGCAAAGATCCGGCAGGAATCCATCTGGGTGCTTGGACTGCTGATCTTTTTTACGGGGACCTAACTCCAGGTTGGACCGATTCCACCAATCACACCACCGGTTGCCCCGATTGCGAACGAAGTCAGTGCGCTTTTTGCGTCCTTAGCAACACCGCAGGCGATGGGCGTTGGGATCAGAATTTTCTTCCGCGCGAAGGCCCTGGACGAGGTGCTGTTATCGAAGTTCCCGTCTCCCGCATCGACTTTGCTCGTCTTAATAATTTCGACTCCGAGTTATCTGCTTTACAGAGTAACCCTCGGGACTCTGTCGGCATTGAAGTCGCCTTACTCAAACGCTATTTCGACAAACTTCACCGCTATCGACGAGGTCAACTTCCTTTCCGTAATCAAGCGGAAGGATATGCTGGGGTCTTCACTTCTCACGTCGAAGACAACCTCCGACATATCGCCCCTCGGCTTTGGTCCGCTGCCCCTCTTCCATCAAGACAGTTTCAAACCGATCTTTTTCATGCAGGCGAACCCGTCCGCTGGGGCTTCCACACCGACTACTCCCACTTTGGGGTTATTGGTCAACTCGGCGCCGCTAAATCAGGTCATAGTCACTTTTCACGCAATATCGCTTGGCAACGCTCGGGCGATATTCCACGGGCTGCTTTCCTTTTCTCTTTTGGTTCCTTTCAAGCTCAATGGTTTAGTAGTTACGGCGAAGACGTCTTGCGCACCTGCCTCGCTGCCCCTGATTCAACCCTGATCGTCGGTTGCGCCGTCGGATTCCGTCTATGGATCACCGATCGTGTCCACGCAGGTGCTCCACTCCACACTCTCCTCACCGATTCAGCCGAACGTCACGGTGAGGTCAACGCGCGCCTCGTCTTTTTGCTCGGCGATCTTTGCCTCCGCGAAGATCCCATTCGCCCAACCGGTTCGCTCTCGGTCCAAACATCCGTCACGGGAACCCAACTCAGTTGGACTCTTTCTCCCGATGCAGACACCGGATATAGAATCACCACCGCAGACTCACCAGACGCCGCCCTCTGGAGTCCGATCGCGACGCCACCTCGAGGATCCTCACTCTGGCAACTCAGCGAAAATCGCCCCAAAGGAACTGTCTTCCGCATTCAAGCCGAAGGCACTCGCACCAACCTCTCCGGCCGATACCGACAATGGTCCGCTCCTGTCTTCGTCACTCTCAAATAACTCCTTTTTCGGTGCAAAATTTTAAAAGTTAATAAAACCTTTCGATAGGCCCTGAACTTGCTTATATTTTATTAGTGGTTGAATTTAAGTCGAACATCGCCTTTCCAATGAATCTAATCTTATTTTTTCTCGCCGCCTTGGGCATCCCACTGCTGAGCACGGCCCAAGATACAGCTCCCATCATTCAGAGCTTCCGCCTTGTTAATAGCCACCCTGAAATCGGCTTCAGCTTGACTCCGTCAGCTCAAAAATACCGAGTCCTTCTTTCTCCAATCCTCTCCTCAACACCCGGCAGCGCTTCCACCGAAGCCAGTGGTACCCTCGCAGGATCCATCTGGACAAGTTCCCTGCCCGTTTTCAACAACACCGCCTTTTTTCAAGTCGTTGCCACTCAATTAACTGAAGCTGAAGTCACCGCCGGAACCCTTCTCAATCGCATCGCTTATGGCCCAACACCCGATGAATTACCTCGAGTGAGACAAATGGGTATCGATGCCTATATCGAGGAACAACTCGCCCCTGAAAAAATTGAGGAGTCTCTCGACACACCCCCAATAACCGGCCCAATTTGGCGCAAGGTAACGGTCAGCGGCAATGGTAGTGCCTCGCGTCTTTACATCTACCTTGATGGGCCCGGCGATGCGTATCTCGACGATCTTCGCTTGGTGACCGGCAATTCAGATCCGGGCACTGGGCCCAATCTGATTGCCAACGGGGATTTCGAACAATCTCTCTCCACCAACAATTGGCAACTAACTCCCAATGTCACTCAGTCGGCGCGAACGACTGACTTCGTTCACTCTGGAGAAATCGCCTTCCATCTAGCCTCAGCCGCCGGTGGTTCTTCTGCGGGTGATTCCGTCGTGCAAGATATCCGCCCCGCACTGAGCACAAGCCAAACTTACACCTTGAGCTTTTGGTATCTCACTCAGCCTGGCAAAAGCACACTTACTATCCGACTTTCTGGCAGCGGTGTCGCGGCTACGACCCGAATAAATGGGGACACAGAATCCCCCTCCCCCTATTACGCGGCCTTAAACTCCGGCCCTATCGCTGGAGCTACTCTCAACACTCTTCGCGCTTGGCATCTTCTTCATGCGGTCCAATCACGCCGTCAATTGTCGGAAATCGTACGCCAATTCCTCGAGAACCACTTCGTTACTCAATACACAAAAAGCTACGACTACCTTGACTCTTCCGGGGGGTTACCCTCGGAAATCGCCGCTTCAGAAGCTACTCGATTGGAATTCAAAGAAAATATCCGTTGGCGAGATGCCTTACTTAATCCCAATTGCACCTTTTCCGACCTCCTAAAAATCAGCGCCGAAAGCCCAGCCATGATTATCTACCTAGATACGGTCAACTCCCGTGGCGATGTCAATTCGACCACTCGGACAAATCGTATCGCTAATGAAAACTACGGCCGCGAACTTTGTGAACTCTTCACCTTTGGCGTTGATAATGGCTATGATCAGGGCGATATTGTCCAAATTTCTCGAGTCTGGACCGGTTGGACTGTCGAGCTACTCAACACCAACCAAGTCAACAATCCCTTTGCCTCTCGCTCAGCTCAGTACATTAACCCAAGCGTCACCAATCTCACCGAACGTAACCGCGCAACTAATCTGGTTGGCGCGTGGTCCTTCCGCTACCGCGCTGAACGTCACGATCCACGCACCAAATGGATCTTCTACAACAAAGCAGCCGACGGATCGATTCTCACCTCTTCACCCAAACGTGTTCCAGATCGTTTTGGCCCCCCTTGGGCCGGCCTTCCCTATGGCCTGCAACTCACCAATGGTTCCACAACCAATGGCATTCAGGATGGCTACCGGCTCCTAACTCATATGGCCAATCAACCGTTCACACAGGAATATATCTCGGTTAAACTTTGTCGCCTGCTTGTCCATGAAGATTTTCATCACGGTTACGACTTTACCGATGATATCACCTCTCCTGAGGAAGACTTGGTCAAGGCCTGTATGTTGGCTTGGGAAAACCCCAGCGCTCACTCTCGAAAGGGCCAGATAAATGATGTCCTTCGGGTCATCCTTCACTCCAAACTATTTCGCTCGCATCTGGCCGCCGCCGCCAAGGTCCGCACCCCTCTCGAGTTCGCTGCCTCAACCCTTCGAGCCTTTCGTGCCCGCCTTGAGGATGGCACCTATACCGCAATCACCGACGCGCCAAATTTAGCCGATGGAATCCTTAATAAAGCAGGCCGTATGCGCCTTTTCGATCGGGCTGAACCCGATGGCTATCCTGAGGATGGTGCCGGATGGATCAGTGCCGGTACGCTCGCTGAGCGACTCCGTTTCGTTCAATCTCTCGCCTTAGCTGGCGCAAATCTAAGCACCACTCCTGCCGTACGCGGCACCGCTGATTCAGTCGGTTCAGGCCGCATCAATCCCTCAGGCCTTCTCTCTCTGAAACTCGGTCTTGATGCCGCCTCCCCTGAGGCAGTAACGGATTATCTTCTCGATCTCCTTTTTTACACAGAAGGCCAAGCAAACCTCCAAGCTGTACGGCAGGTGGCTCTCCAATTTCTAAACACCGCCGATGACGGTTCAACTTCGTCTCCTTTTTCTAAATTAGCCAGTGGATCTCGTACCTACGACGGTCGTGTCCGCGGTCTTGTAGCTCTTCTCTTATCTCTTCCCAGATTCCAAGAACAGTGATCCTTAGCCCTTACCTACGTCTCTTTCTTGTCTTATGAATACGCCCAACATTCTGACCCGCCGTTCTTTCCTCGGAACCTCTGCCGGTATGGCCGCCACAGCAGCCATGGGTTGCCTCAGTTCAGTCCCTATCTTTGTGCAAAAGGCTCTCGCCGAGGGCACCATCGGACGTCCCAATGGCAACGGTAGGGTCAAAAAACTCCTCTTTATCTTTCTGCGGGGTGCCAATGACGGTCTGAATAATATCATTCCCCACGGAGATTCAGCCTACGGCCCCGGCATCCGCGATAGTCTGGCCATCCCGGTCGATCCCGCAGAAACGTGGAACCGCCGGGGGCCATCTCTTTTCCCTCAAGCCGGAGCCAATGGAGGTTCCTTCGATTACCCTTACTCCATTCCACTGGGTAATGGCTTCGCCGGCATTCACCCCTCTCTCAAATACCTTGTCCCAGCCTACAATGCGGGGGAAGTCGCCCTCATTCATCGGGTCGGTTATCCACGACAATCTCGTTCTCATTTCGATTCACAAAGCTATTGGGAGACCGGTGCTCCACGTAATTCCAATATCCGCGATGGACTCCTTTATAGGGCTATGCACGAGTCAGGTCTTTCTTCCTCTAATTCTCTCACCGGCGTTTCCTTCCAAAGCTCCTTACCTCTTTCGCTCCGTGGCTCTCGGGCTGCCATGACCAATATCTCCGACCCAACCCGCTACGATCTCCTCGGCGTCCCTAATAATGTCGAAGGAAATTTAAAAATGGCTCGGGCTCTCGATGCGGCTAATGCGGCGCCTTTCGCTTCCAAAGCAAACCGCGAGATGCTTCAGCAACAGTACTCAAATATGGCCCGAACTCTTGACATCTTCGCGTCGCTCGATTTTAGCGAAGCTGGTAATACTTTTGTCGATGATGAAAAAACGGACGGGAAGAAACCGTACTTTCTCTTCCCCACAACCAACGAGAAAAACGGTGCAGGATTGGGTGGCACTGGCAATCCAGGCTACGTCGTCCCCTCATCCGCTTACGGATTCTTTAACCAACTCAAGTCAGCCGCTCTGGTTCTTAATAAAACCGATGCCATCGTCGCCGGAACACAAATCGACGGCTGGGACACTCACAGCGAACAGGGCGGTGTCTTAGGACAACACGCCAATCTCTTGCGTCGGGTCGGATGGTCAATCTATGCCTTGCGTAAATACTTTAAGGCCTACGCCGATAAATGCCGTTGGGACGATCTGGTCGTGGTTACTCTCTCTGAGTTTGGTCGTACCACGCTAGAGAATGCCGACAACGGCACTGACCATGCCGAAGCCAGTGTTATGTATGCCGCCGGTGGAGCTATCAAAGGATTCCGCGCCGATGTCCTCGGTACTGTCTCTCACAGTGGTGTTTTCAATTGCGGCCCGACTGATCTGGTCCCTTGGCAAACAGGAATGAATGGCACTTTATTTCAAAGCTCCGGCCGTTACCTCCAACGAGCCACCGACTTTCGCTCGGTTATGGGCAAGCTCATCCGTGACCATCTCGGAGCAACACCAGAACAACTCAATCGGATCATTCCTGGTTATGCAGATCCCAAAGAACATCTCTTCGCTGGCGGTCAACAAGCCGCCGATGGAGTCCGTGTCACTGGGGAACCCGATATTATCTGACCTCTCCCTACTGACCTGTCCTTAGCTCTCGGGCTAACTTATCAATCCTAAAAAGGTACGCGCATTCTCATTCCCCAAATTTTTTACCTCGCTAGTCTCTCTCCAACCGATGCCAGTCGAGGTTCTTACTACTCACTCCCCTGCCCTGTTTGCAGAGGCTGTCCGTCGAGCCGCCGATGTCCTTAAATCCGGCGGTGTGGTGGGGCTTCCAACCGAAACGGTCTACGGCCTCGCTGCTAATGCCTTCTCTAACTCGGCCGTCGCCGCAATCTTTGCTGTCAAAGGGCGCCCCGCTCACAATCCAGTGATCGTCCATGTCGCCAGCGCGACGATGGCGAGAGAGTGCTGCACCGAGTGGACCCCACTCGCCGATCGTCTTGCCTCACGGTTCTGGCCTGGCCCAATGACCCTTGTTCTCCATAGATCCTGTCGCATACCAGAGATTGTCTCAGCCGGCGGCAACACCGTAGGCATCCGTTGGCCCTCTCATCCTTTCATGCAGGCCGTGATTCGCGCCTGCGGATTTCCACTGGCCGCTCCCAGTGCCAACCCCTCCGATTCCCTTTCGCCTACCTCAGCGGAACATGTAATTGTAGGCCTCGGAGAACGAATCCCCCTCATCGTCGACGGTGGACACTGTGCAGTTGGGATTGAAAGCACAGTGATCGATGTCACAGG
>SIAZ01000079.1 GCA_009695405.1 Pedosphaera sp.
ACAGTTTCAGCGCCGTCTCCGGGGCTGTGGTCAGTTCTGGAGCCGCCCCGGCCTTACCCATCTCCTTCAACTCTGCGTCTTGGTCAAAAACAAGGACGATCACCTCCTCTGGAACTGATTCTTACCGTCAACTCGTGAATGCACGGGGCGAGAAGGGCGGTTGAGGGATTATCAATCGCCCAATTCAGCAGACGGGTATTAGAATCAAGGTCGGCAATAGGTCCCCAAAGATTTGCCCAAGCGACGTGGAAGAGAACCAAAGTTGGGTCGCTCTGAAATTCGGTTGACGATTCATCCCATATTTTTTGAAAACGAACGCTATCACCGCCGCGATAGCAGGCTTTAAGTAAAGATCCGCGAACTGAAAGATCGAGCTCCTTTCGTCTGTCAAAGAAAGTGTAAAGGGCGAGTTCATTGAGGGAATTCGTCTCACAAAATCGAGCGAAAAGAGTCAGGTCACTGAGATTGGTGTGGCACAATTTAAGGAGCGACACCGCAGTGAATATCCCTCGATCGATTAGCGATGGAGCAAGATTAGGTTGTTGGATAAGGGTCTCTAGGAGGTCACGTCTATAAGTAAGGTTACCTGGATGATGAGCGACAGCTGTTTGCCATGCGGCGAGAGCTTCATCAAACCGGCCCAATTGGTTGGCTTTGCGAGCAGAACGAGCAAGGGCCTTGGCCTGCAGGACATCGAGCATACTGATGCGAATTCGAGGTGAAAACTCTGGCGGAGTTACCGTCCAGACTTTTGGCAAACTGAGACAGGCAAGGACACCCAAGAGACCGACTAAAAGAATCACGCCAAGGAGAAGCGGTTCATTGAGGATTTGCCTTAACAAGGCAGAACCGAAGCCATCGTCCAAGTTGAGGCGTTTCCGAAGTGAATTCTCTTGATCAGAAGGTTCGATACAAGCTGAGGTTGCCTACAACTTTCTCGAGTAGTCAAAAACAATAAAATAATGCGTCAATAACGACAGTGACGCCGAACCGTCATCATCAGTCCACCAGTGTGTCTCGAGGTCACTATTGAGGATCCTGCGATTGCTGGAATCAGTGAAAATCCTCCAGAAATCAAGGGAACAGTTCCGCTTCCGGCAATGATTTCTAAGCTACCGTCGATACATCCAGCGAGGAGCGGGCCCTCGTTGAGCAATAGGCTTAGGCTGGCCCCGGGAGAGAAGCGGAAAAGGTCGACGTCAAAAAGAGAATAATGAACCAAGGGACGAGTTGTTACGCCATCACCAGCACGGCTCCAAAGTTCAGGAACGAGGGCGGGACAGGTGTCTTGAAAGTCGATGGATTCAAAGGCTTGTTGCAGATGTAGATCGCGCGGCTTGCCATCCAGTCCGACTCGGTTCCAATCAAAGACGCGATAGGTGGTATCGGAATTCTGTTGAATTTCGAAGACGACAGTTCCGGCACCGAGTGCATGAACGCGGCCACTGGGGAGAAAGAGAGCGGCGCCTTTGTGAGCCGTATGATGATGGAAACAGGCGGCAACCGAACCCTCTTGAGTTCGGGCCTCAAACTCTTTTCGGGTAATACCGAGCAGGAGTCCGACGTGGATTTGTGCACCGGGATCGGCATCGGCGACATACCATAGTTCTGTCTTAGGTTGCCCGTTGAGAGCGGCGGCTTTGGAAGCGGGTGGGTGGACCTGCAATGATAGATTATCGCGCGCATCGAGCAGTTTCATCAACCAAGGAAAGCGACCTTCTTGAGTGAGAAGTTTACCGAGGAGTTCCTCTGGGTAAAGTTCGACGAGATCATGCAAAGTCTTTCCAGCAAGCGGGCCGCTCGAAATAACTGATATCCCTTCAGGGCGATCGGTAAGTTCCCAAGATTCTCCGATTTGCAAACCTGCTGGCAATTCCTTGCCGTAGAGAGTTGCCAAGGAGCGACCGCCCCAAATTCGTTCCTTGAACAAAGGAAGGAAGGTTAAAGGCGCGATTGGCAGCATGGCGGCGGAGTCGCAGTTAGATCAGGAGGTTGATTTGGGCTCAGTGAAATGGCCGAAGGCACGGAACTTGGCGTATCGACTGGCAAGGCGCTCGGAGCCGGTCAGAGATTTAAGTTCGGACACGTTGCGAAGAAGGGAATCTCGCAGGGTGCGGGAAATTGCATCGAGATCCAAGTGAGCCCCTCCGAAAGGTTCGGGAATAATTTCATCCACTAACCCAGCTGCTTTCAGATTTGCAGCAGTGATTTTTAAAGCTTCAGCAGCTTTAGGTGCGGCCGCTCGATCTTTCCAGAGAATAGCAGCACAGCCCTCAGGGCTAATCACCGAATAGTAGGCGTTCTCGAGAATAAGTACCCGGTCGGCAACCCCAATACCCAGAGCCCCACCGGAACCTCCTTCGCCGATAACACAGGCGATAATGGGGACTTCGAAAGTCATCATTTCCCTTAGGTTGACCGCAATCGCCTCCGCGATATGACGTTCCTCTGCCCCAACGCCTGGGTAGGCCCCCGCCGTATCAATGAGGGTGATCACAGGGAGACGAAAACGCTCAGCCAGTTTCATAAGGCGCAGAGCTTTCCTATAGCCCTCAGGATGAGCTGAACCAAAGTTGCGGAAAATATTTTCCTTGGTATCACGGCCCTTCTGAGTACCGATGACCATCACCCGCTCGGTGCCCAGTCGAGCAAACCCGCCGACCATGGCGTGATCATCTGAGTAGAGTCTGTCACCATGTAATTCCTCGAATTCTTGGAAGGTCGTTCGCAAGTAATCCAAGCTGTAGGGTCGATTGGGGTGTCGAGCTAACTGCACTCGTTGCCATGAGGTCAGATTGGAATAGAGTTGCCTTTGAGCCTCGAGGATCTTGTTTTCTAAGACCTTGATTTCATCTTCCCAGCTAATGCCAAGGGAAGCGGCTTCAGGGTGAGCCTTGAAGTCGTCGAGCTTTCGCTGCAGTTCAGCGATCGGTTTTTCAAAGTCGAGATAGTGTCTCATTCCATGAGGGTGCCCACAACCGTCAACAAGAAGGTTACGGTGCGATTGCCCCTGTCGGCAACGTCGGAATTTCGGTTCTATTTGTCGACCGGTTTGTTTATGGGACTTCGACTCAGCAGGGTTGAAGAAGACGCAAAAGCGCCATTGAGTTCAGTAATGCTTTGGGAGCAAAGGAGCTTGCATCAACAAATTCAGGTAGCTTGGAACCATCAACAGTGCGTTCGGAGCAATGGGAATTGCCCCCGGCAGGGACCAAGCCATCCAGTGTAGGAAGAGCCGCCCAAAGATGATTGCCGTCGCTCAGTCCGCCACGTTCCTCACCCTCGATTTTTAGACCTAACTCCGAACCGGTGGCAATCCAGTGGTTTAGAAGATCGTCAGTGGCGGCATTTGGAGGCCACGGAGCGGTTTCACCGATAATCTGAACGTTGAGTTGGCAGTGGAATCCATCCGCAGCACTCAGAATCTGACCGGGGCCGCTCAGATTGAGCAGACTTGCCCGAGCCTTTGCATAGTAAGCGGAGTCGAAGACACGAAATTCACCGTCTGCGATAGCCTGATGCGGAACTCGGTTCAAGCCGCCACCCCCTTCGATTCGCCTCACATTGACGGTAAGTTGTTTCGAGGGGTCGGTGAAAGCTTCGGCTTGAAGAACAGAGTGAGCGAGTTGAGCGATGGCGTTTGCTCCACGGTGATGGTCAACGCCAGCGTGGGCAGATCGTCCTAGGGCCTCTATCCGAAATGTTCCCCGACCTTTTCGTGCGCGCACCAACCGTGAAACCCCCTCGCGTCGACCTTCGGCTTCAAAGACAAGCGCCGCACGGGCTTTTGAACCCAAACGAATCAGACTCAGTGGACCGAATTCAGAAGATAATTCTTCCTCAGCGGCATTTAAACAGATCACCCATCGTGTTTGGTCAAAAAGGTGAGGAACCCCTTCTTTCAGGTTACTAAGCATCAGCCAAAGGAGAGCCGTGCCGCCTTTAATATCTTCAGTGCCTGGACCGTAAATATGCTGGCCTTCGACCTGCCACTTAAAATTATTGCGATATTCTTCCTCGGGAGGAAACACCGTATCGAGATGAGAAATGAGACCGACGGTCTGGCCGTCGCCTGAACCGTTGCGGATAAGAAACAAGTGCTGTCCTTGTCCCGGATCAGCGGACTGAACAAATTCCGCAGTGAATCCGAGCGGCGCAAAAACCTGCGCAGTGAATCGAGCGAGTTGGTTTACACCGCTAGAATTCCGAGTCCAACTGTTGATCTCCACCATTTGACGGAGGAAATCCAAGGCCGTAGAGAGTTGCTGCTCGATAGGGCGACGAAAGATCTCGGTGAAGGTCATAAGCGATAGATTTCGAGTCAACTTAGCGGGTTAAACTGAGCTGGATAAACGGAGAGAAAGGCAGCCGATTCGAAGTCAGATTTAGGGCGTTGAATTTTGATTTAGACCACGGATTTTTGAGGTTTAGGTGGGGGAGTATTGAAGATATCGTCTGTTTTGAGACCGGTAACCTTTTGGATGCCATTCATTAGGCGAAATAAGGCCCACATCATCATCCCCATACTAGGAACAACAATGATCGGCCAACTCAACCAAGACATCCGACCCAACTGTTGGTTCCATTCTTCGGAAGCGGGTTCGGCTTTGAGCAACCAAATAGCGAGCATAAAATTCAGGGCGGCACTGAGAATAAAGGAGGCGGTGAGAAGCCAAGAGGATTGGACTAAGAGACGGTCAAAAGCGGGCTGAGCATTGCGGAGTTTTAGAGCTTCGGCAATTCGAGCGGTATTGAGGATTTGATCGTTATAAAGTAAGGACCAAATGAGTGGTGAACGTGTACGAAAAAAGAGTGGAATTGCTAGGCCTATGAGCGCGGGAATACTGGCTTCTTTGATAGCGTACCAGAGGGCGGTGGCCTTCCACCAACCCAAGTGTGTCCCGAGTCCGAGTCCCCCAGAAGCAACGATACCGGCAATACCGAGCGTTGAGAAGAAATTCCACTGACGCCGGCGGGACCAGTCCCAGAGGCCATATCCAAGAGGGAGAGCGATCGCAACCACCATCGCCCAAAGGGGGCCTAAACGCTCTGCTTTGCTTAATTTGTCGAGAATCAATCCGGGGAGGAAGACATTGCAGGCAAGATTGAGTAACAGGTTCTCACGAACGGGAGGTGAGGCTGTGAATGTTGGAGGCGACATATTCATTGAAGGGAGTCTGAGGGTGAGAATGCAGGAGGGAAATCCGAAACAGAGGGGAGGCGAGCTCAAGATCACACCCTTGGGAATTTTGGACCGAGTGCGAATGTGCTGACCAGAAGAGAAGTAAAAAAGATTTTTCAAATTGATCTAAATATCTCTGTGACTCCGGTCTTGAAGTTTCGAAGGGAGAAAGTGACTCTTTCCCTTACCTGAATTTCAAAATCTCCAACCCACTTATCCGTTGAAATCAACGCTTATCAAGTCTGTGGTCTTGGTGGCACTTGCCATCCTGGCTCCCAAGAGTCTTCACGCTCAGCACCTTGAACTTAAAAAAGGTGATCACATTGCTGTCCTCGGCAGTGCCCTTGGAGATCGCATGCAACACCATGGCTCATTGGAAGCCATGCTTGTCAGTAAATATTCTCAGCACGATCTCGTTTTCCGTAATTTGGCGGTTGCGGCCGATGAAATTTCCACTTGGCATCGTTCGGAGAGCTTTGGCTCACGCGACGAATGGTTGGCTAAGGTGAAAGCCGATGTCATTTTTGCCTTTTACGGGTTCAATGAATCCTTCAAAGGCACCGCCGGTTTGACTGCCTTCAAGGCGAATCTCGATACCTTTCTTAAGGATACCAAAAAGAAGGATTATAGTGGCAAAGGTGCCCCGCGAATCGTGCTTTTCTCGCCGTTAGCTAACGAGAAATTAACCGATCCAAATATGCCTGATCCCGCTTCAAACAATGCAAATATCGCTAAATATTCAGCGGCAATGTCGGATGTTGCACAGGCAAATAACGTACAGTTTGTCGATGTCTTTGCCATTTCTTCGAAGCTCGAGGGTAAAAAGCAACCACTGACACTCAACACCTTTATGTTGACTGAAGCTGGCGATAAAATTCTAGCTCCAAAGATCTTCCGTGCTTTGACCGGTGAGACTGTTTCTTTAGGTAAATTGAAGAAGTTGCGTTCGGCGATTAAGGATAAAAACACCGAGTGGCATGCCCGCTATCGCACGGTGGATGGTTACAATGTCTATGGAGGTCGTTCTAAGTTAGCCTTCCCGGTTCGCCAAGAAAAAGATGCTCCTAAGATTACCAACTTCGACGTCATGCAAGACGAGATGACCCAGCGTGATGTGAAGACTGCGAACCGTGATAAGCGGATTTGGGCTTTAGCCAAGGGAGGCGATTTAAAAGTAGACGACTCAAACCTGCCAGCAGTGCGGCAATTGGAATCAAACAGGCCTGATGTAAAGCCGTTCCTGAGTGGCGAAGAAACCATCAAGCATATCACTGTTCCCAAGGGAATGAAACTTCAGCTTTTTGCAGATGAGAAGCAATTCCCTGAATTGGTTAGCCCAGTCCAAATGGCCTTTGATACCAAGGGCCGTCTCTGGGTGGCGGCTTGGCCAAGTTATCCTGAGTTAAGACCCACCGACAAGAGTTTCGACAAGCTCTTGATTTTCGAAGACACCAACAATGACGGTAAGGCAGATAAGGTCATCACATTCCTCGATGGACTCAATTGTCCGACTGGATTCCAGTTTTACAAGGATGGCGTTCTATTGATGCAAGCACCGGATCTCTGGTTTGTCCGCGATACCGATGGGGATGGTAGAGCAGATTGGAAAGAACGCGTCCTTATGGGCATGGACTCGGCCGATTCACATCACACGGCTAACGCAATTTGCTATGAACCCGGCGGCGCAATTTATTTGAGCGACGGTGTTTTCCATCGCACACAAGTGGAGACGGCGGCCGGTCCGGTTCGCAATACCGATGGTTGTATCTACCGTTTTGAACCGCTTACCAGTAAGTTCGAGCGTTATGTCGCCTATGGATTTGCAAATCCGCACGGTCGCGTTTTCGATTACTGGGGCAATGACATCATTACCGACGCTACCGGCAACGAGAGCTTCTTTGCGCCCGCTTTCAGCGGTTTCCTTCCCGAACCCCAAAAACACGGGGGCATGCAGCAATTCTGGAATCGCCCGTCGCGCCCGTGCCCTGCCACCGCCTTTCTTTCCAGTCGCCATTTTCCTGAGGAATACCAAAACAATTACCTGAACCTAAACGTCATTGGCTTTCAGGGAATATTCCGCGTTAAAGTCAGTCCGAACGGTTCCGGATTAAAGGGTGAGACGTTAGACAATCTTCTGAAGGGTGATAACGACAAGATCCCGAACTTCCGACCAATCGCTGCGGATGTCGCCCCAGACGGCTCTCTCTATATTATGGACTGGGCCAAGCCACTCATCGGCCATATGCAACACCATATCCGCGACCCAAATCGCGACAAGCATCATGGTCGTATCTATCGTATGACTTACGAAGGCCGTCCCTTGTTAAAGCCGGTGAAGATTGATGGTCAATCGATTGGCAATCTACTTGAAGCCTTGCAGCAACCAGAAGACAACGTCCGTACCCGTGCAAAAATTGAACTGAGCAAACACGACAGCGCTAAAGTGATGGCAGGGGTCAAAAAATGGGTCGCTAAACTGGACCCGAAGGATGCGGCCTTTGAGCATCATCTCACTGAAGCGCTTTGGGTGCATCAATGGCATAATGTGGTCGATGAAGCCTTCCTCAAGAAGATGCTGCGATCACCCGAACCCAATGCGCGCGCTGCGGCCACACGTGTCCTCTGCTATTGGCGTGATCGAGTCACTGATCCGTTGGCCTTGATCAAAGTGCAAGTTCAAGATGAGAGCCCTCGAGTCCGCCTTGAAGCGGTGCGTGCTTGTAGCTTCTTCAAAACGGCTCAGGCCGCCGAAGTCGCCCTTTTGGCCTTGGAAAAGGAAGCGAATCCGGCCAAGCCTGATTACTATATCAAGTACTGTCTTGCCGAGACGATGAAGGCACTGGACAAGTATATAAAATAGGGCGAACTCTAAAGCGCTTTAGATCCAAACGACCCACGTGTTTTAAAGCACGTGGGTCGGACTTTTTTATGATATCGATTAGATTCTCTCCTAAAACTGTAGTTTTGACCCTCAGTCTTGTTTTAGTTACTTGGATCTCGCGCGCTGCTGATGAGTCGCCAAAAAAGACGCTTTTTCTTCCTAAAAGCCCGGTGGCCGCTGCTTATGTTCTCGCCCGTTTGTCCAATAAAGAATTAATCGAAGCACCCCGTAGCGAATTTGTTTATGTCGCCCTGATTCAAAGGGCTGGGCTCGATCGCAAATACCGATTGGAAGCTCTCGAAGGCCTCGCCAAAGTTCGCGGTACAGACACGCTCTCAGAACTCATTGTCGCGATGTCGGATCTCGACCAAAAAGGAGAAGAAAGTATTCCTGTTCTGCGTGAACTCATCGTTTTGTTAGTCCAAATTCCCTCGACAGATCTTACCAGAAAACGTGCCAATCTAGAAACGTTGGCGACTCAGAGTCAGCTTCCTTTGGGGCGTCAGGCAGGTTACGCCGCTTTGTTAACCTCCGATCGCGCTATCCAGTCAATGCTGCAGTCTGTGGAATCAGATTCTGCTAAGTATGAGGATCTCATCCTCTCCGTGTCTCTCCTTCGCGATCCCGCTCTTCGAGGTGGCTTTTATTCAATCCTACAACCGCTAATCACTAAGACCGACGCGGATCAACTGCGCCGCGCAGCTATTACAGCCATTGTTGCTGTCCCTGGTCACGAAAGTGAGGTCTTCACTGCTCTGGCAACCTTGGTGAAAGCTGGGATCGAACGGGCTGTCACTGTCGACTCGATCCAAAGGATTCCTCGCAAATTTTGGTCCAAGGAACAGTCTGGACCTTTGTTGTCGCATTTAATGACTTCCCTCAAGGAAATGCCCGACGATCAACGGACTGGACCTGAAGCAACGAGCCAATTCCAGTTGGCATCGGATCTCCTGCTTTTACTTCCACAAGAGTCATCCAAAGAGGCTGCCAAGGCCTTGCGTGCAGTGGGAGTGAGTGTGTTCGTTCTTCGGACTGTTCACGAACAAATGATTTACGATAAGACCCTGTTAGTCGTTGAAGCGGGTAAACCGGTGGAGATCATCCTGATGAACGAAGATACCATGCCTCACAATCTAGTTATTGTGACCCCAGGATCGGCCGAGGTGATTGGTAAAGCGGCAGAAAAAATGGGGGCTGAATCCGATGCTCAAGGCCGGACTTATGTGCCTGACTCAGATAAAATTTTTCAGGCAACAAAAATGATTGAAGCGGGGCAACAGGGAAAACTCAGTTTCATGGCTCCCTCGGAACCGGGGGAGTATACCTATCTTTGTACCTTTCCGGGTCACTCAATACGTATGCAGGGAACTTTGGTCATAGTGAAAGACGTGGAGGCTTACCTCGCCAGTCGATCGCTCATCGCTGAACCGAAAGTCACCGAGTGGACGCCATCTGATTTCACCGGTCTCTTGGATAAATCGAGCGCGACTCGGAATCTTGCTGGTGGCAAAGAAAACTTCACAAAGTTGGCTTGTGTCCAATGTCACAAATTAGGACAAGAAGGAGCGGCGTATGGGCCCGAGCTTACCGATGCCTTAAAACGGATGAAGATGGACCGAGCTTCGCTGCTGACCGAAATTCTAGAGCCTTCAAAAGTCATCGGCGACCGCTACAAAAACTACAGCTTTGAATTAACCAACGGCGATGAATTGGCGGGTATGATTATGAAAGAAGATGCTGAAAGTCTTACTGTTCAGACCGGCCCTTCAGATGCGTTGATTCAGACTCTTAAGAAAACTCAGATTAAAAAACGGGAACCGCAGACTTCGTCTTTAATGCCGATGGGACTATTGAATTTACTGAGCAAGGAACAGGTTCTTGATTTGATAGGTTATATTGAGGCGGGCGGTAAATTATCGGATCATTCTCACGCTCACTAAAATTATCGGAGCCTCCAATCAGTGCTGAGTGGTTCGCATATCGCTAAAATTTCCGAGTGGTTTTAAGGCGCTGTTTCTAAATCGTTGCGTTCTCAAGTGAAACAGGGCTTGTCCAACAGAGGTCCGTTGTATCAAATATATCCATGAGCAAATCGAATCGATTTTTCTTTAGGTGGGCGGCGGTTAGCTTGATCGGTCTTGCGGGATGTCAGAGCGACCCCACGGATTCGGTCACATCGACGAACGGACGTGATTCGGAAACAGTGGGCCACAAGGCGGCAGGACGTGCGGTTGTTCCGGTCAACCAAGTTTTAACTCCCTTGGGCCGTCAGATCGAATTAACCGGCTTGAGGCCGCAGGCTCTCGCTCTTTCACCCGACGGTCGCCGTTTATTGGTTTCTGGTAAGACCAGTGAACTAGTTGTCATGGATCCACAGAGCGGAACGATTTTGCAACGGGTCCAATTACCGTCCGAAGACGCCAATGAGCCCAACCCGAGGGTGGCATCCGCTAACATTCTCAAGCCCGATCCCAAAGGGCAGGTTAGTTTTACTGGGTTAAAGTATTCTCCCGATGGTCACCGAGTTTTTCTCAGTAATGTGAACGGCAGCCTAAAGGTATTCACGGTGGCCAAGGATGGCTCACTTCAGGCCTCTCACTCGATTCGACTCCCTGAAGCGGGTGCTGAACGGCGCAAGGATGAAATCCCTTCTGGCTTGGCCTTCAGTACCGATGGCCGGCGGCTTTATGTCTGTGCCAATTTGTCCAATCAGTTACTGGAATTGGACGCCGATTCTGGGGCGGTTCTTCGGCGCTTTCGAGTGGGTGTCGCCCCGTACGATGTGGTCTGTGTCGGCGATAAAGCTTACGTCAGTAATTGGGGTGGGAGACGTCCCGGACCGGATGATTTGAGCGGTCCAATTGGACGCGGAACCACAGTGAGGGTCGATCCGGTTCGGCATATTGCCAGCGAGGGCTCTGTCACCGTAATAGATCTTCACAGCCAGAAGCCGCGTGACTCTGTAGAAATCCTCACCGGACTTCATTCTTCGGCATTGGTGGTTTCACCGAATCAGCGATATGTCGTCTGTGCTAATGCTGGATCGGATACTCTCAGCGTTTTAGAGACTCGCACGTATTCATTAGTGGAAACAATTTGGGCTAAAATCACCCCCGCTGATCTCTTGGGAGCCACTCCAAACGCTCTTGTTTTTGCCCCGAACGGTCGAACACTCTACGTGGCAAATGGTTCTCAGAACGCTATCGCTGTCATCCAATTTCACCCTAACAATCGAGCGTCAAAACTGACTGGATTAATTCCTGTGGGTTGGTTTCCCGGAGCCTTAGTCTATGATCAACCTCGTAAACAATTACTGGTTGCCAATATCAAAGGTTTGCCATCCCGCCCAAAGAGTCGGCAGTCAGAACCGGATGGATTTAATTCACATCACTATAATGGCACTGTTTCTTTTGTTCCTTTGCCTTCTAGAAAAGACCTTCCAAAACTTTCAGAAACAGTGACCCGCAATTTGCGACATGACGCCATTTTAACTTCACGATTACCGGCACGACCTGGCATTGCTCCCCGCCCTATCCCTGAACGCATTGGTGAACCGAGCGTCTTTAAATATGTCATCTATGTCATCAAAGAGAACCGCACTTTCGATCAGGTTTTAGGGGATGATTCTCGCGGTAACGGACGCCCTGACTTATGTGTCTTTGGAGAAAAAATCACACCGAATCTTCACAAAATTGCCCGTGAATTTGTACTTTTAGATAACACCTATTGCTCCGGAATATTAAGTGCCGATGGTCATCAGTGGTCTACTACCGCTTTTTCGACGGATTACATGGAGAAGTCCTTTGCAGGATTCCCTCGGAGTTACCCCGATGGTATGGGTGAAGATGAGGCAGACGCTCTAGCGTATTCTTCATCAGGGTTCATCTGGGACAATGCGATCAAGCACGGGAAAACTTTTCGAGATTATGGTGAATTTGCCGCACCGACGGTGCGTTGGCGTGATCCAAAGAAAAAAGGGGAGCCTGATTTCTTGCCCTGTTATCGCACTTGGAAGGGGGACTCTTCGGAAGTTATTTTCTCTAGTTATCCAATGATTGAAACCCTTCGACCTTATATGCCAACCAACTATGTGGGTTGGGCAATGTCGGTTCCGGATCAATATCGGGCGGACTTTTTTATCGATGAACTCAAGCAGTTTGAAGCCACCGGCCAAATGCCGAATCTAACGCTAATCTGCCTCCCTAATGATCACACCAGCGGAACCTCTTTTGGTCAGCCAACTCCAGCTGCCTGTGTTGCCGATAATGATCTCGCCTTTGGTCGTATCGTCGAAGCAGTCAGTCATAGTCGTTTCTGGCCAGAGACTTTGATTGTTGCCATTGAAGACGATCCACAAGCAGGTTGGGATCATGTTAGCGGTTATCGAACCACTGCCTTCTGCGTGAGCCCTTATACCCGCCGTGGAGCGGTAATTTCTACCCAGTATAATACCACCAGCCTCATTCGTACTATTGGCCAAGTGCTTGGTATGAAACCGATGAATCAGTTCGATGCCAGTGCAACGCCGTTGACTGATTGCTTTACCAATATCCCCAATTTTACCCCGTACACAGCTGTCCCAAACAATGTGCCACTTGACCAAATGAATCCCCCAGCTCACGCGCTTCGGGATCCGGTCCTCCGCCGTGATGCCGAAGTTTCTGCACGACTTAATTTTCGGGAGGTGGACCGAACCCCAGAAGATGTCCTCAATCGGATTCTTTGGAACGTTATGGCAGGGACGGAGCGGCCCTATCCGCAGTGGGCCGTCACGCCTGGCGGGGACGATGATGACGACTGATTTTGAATTTGAAAAAAGGGTTAGGTGTAAGCGCCCAGTCTTTCTTCTCTCCTTGATGGGAGCAGATTCTCAAGCCCACCGTCGGAATTTCTTTGGTCTTGCTCTGCACTTGTTCGACATTCGCGTCTTGCTAATTGGGCTTTGCCGCTGCGAATAGCCTCCCTTTTAGAGCATAAATATCTTACCAACCGATAATGTTGGCGATGAAGGGAAAGCAGAGGTCCATGAAAGGTCCGAAGAATTCTTCCAAAGTGAATTTTCAAGCACCGTCGAATTGAATGGGATGCCTATTTCAGAATTAGATTTAACGGAGTGTGCCAGGATTTATGAACGCTTAACGTTGAGCGAGTGGCACCCGCTCCTCTCATTAGAATAGAGAAGGAAATCAGATTTGAGAGAGTTTCTCGCGAAGTTCGAGGCGGCGGAAAGCGACTCCGCGTTCTCAGCGCCTCAGCGCCTCAGCGAAAGTAATCGGCTCACTGTCTCCAGGTGAAGCGGGAATGCCGCGGTTAAATGGCCGAACACGATCGACTGTCGTCCCTGTAGGTTTGGATCTGAGACCACATCTGCTGGCCCACTTTTGGCGAGCCAGATAGGAAGCCGATGAGGTGATTATTTTATCTGCGACTTTCAACGGGTAAGCATTCTGTTGAGGCGTCAGATTTTTGAACTTAGACAGCGAGCACGACAAGTTCGGCACTGAAGGAATCGATATCAGAAACTAGGATTGGCCAAGATAGGAGTCGTATCAACTACAAGGTCAGATCGATCAAAGGAGAAACTATTTTGATGTGGAGCTTTTGTGCGAGGCGAGTCGGATTGCGGTGCATTCACAAGTTGTCGGTGAATGAGCTGGACTACCGGTGGCAAAGAGCTCATAAAGCAGGGCGTGCTTAAAGAACTAGTATTGCAAGGGCGACGGATGGGATCTGAGGAAGTGGAGTGGTTACGGAGATGGATTGAGGAG
>SIAZ01000080.1 GCA_009695405.1 Pedosphaera sp.
GAAAGCGGCGTCAAATGGACTGTCAATTCGAGCGGCTTCGCGGAGTGTCTCGAGTGCTGTTGCTGCGGAATTGACGGCGACAGCCGAGAGATTGAGGGCATGAAGTTGATGTTGAAAGTCGCGACAGGTAGTAAGGTGCCCATCGGCGATAAGGATGCGGAGCACCTTTGAGCGTAGGGCTAGGGGCGGGGTGGGACGAGGTGGGCTCGCGGCAATTTCAAAGGTGGAGGTGAGAGTAAAAATGGATCCCTTTCCTTCGATACTTTCCACTAAGATATCGCCACCCATACGGCGGGCGAGGCCTCGAGAAATAGTAAGGCCGAGGCCAGTCCCGCCGAACCGGCGTGTGGTCGAGCCATCAGCTTGAGTAAATTCATTGAAGATACGGGCAAGAGCTTGTGGCGGGATGCCAATACCTGTGTCCTGAATACGGCAATCGATCTGAGCGCGATTGTGGGTAATGGAAAGGACCTTGACCGTGATAACAACTTCGCCGTTCTCAGTGAACTTGATGGCATTGCCTATCAGATTAGTGAGGACTTGGCGGATTCGACCAGGATCACCTTGAAGAGAATATGGAAGGGAATGATCGACGAAGGTGGTGACTTCCACCCCTTTGGCGTGGGCTTTGTCCACGAGTAATTCAACGGTGTCTTCGACTAAGGTTTGGAGATCAAACTCAATGACTTCAAAGGAAAGCTTGCCGCTTTCGATTTTGGAGAAGTCGAGAATGTCATTGAGTACTTTTAGAAGGGTTTGAGCGCTATGGAGGACGGTTGTCGAATAGTCCCGTTGATCGGGGTTAAGAGGTGTGTCGAGCAACAGTCGTGCAAAGCCAATAATCCCGTTCATTGGCGTACGAATTTCGTGGGAGGTATTGGCTAGAAACTGAGATTTCGCACGAGCGGATTCGAGGGCTTCATCCCGCGCCGCTGAAAGGGCAAGATTGGCGTCATGTAGAGCTTTCTCTGCCTGCTTCCGTTTGGTGATATCTTCTACTGTGCCTTCGTAAAAACGCAAGTTGCCCGCACTATCACGGACAGCTCGGGCATTTTCACTAATCCAGATTTGACGTCCATCTTTCCGATAGACCTCACTTTCAAACTGTTCAATTTTGTCATTGCGGACAAGGCGTTCCTGAAATTTTTCTCTTTGCTGAGGGTCGACATACAACTGTCGTTCAATGTCAGTTCGACTTGCGGTAAGTTCATCAACGCTGTCGAATCCGTACATGCGGGCTAGGGCGAGATTGGCATTGATGTAGCGACCGTCGGGGCTGGTTTGAAAGATGCCGTCTACCGCGTTTTGGACTAATCCTCGGTAGTTAGCCTCAGTTGTTTCCAACTGCTCTTGCGCTTTCTTTAATTCGGTAATGTCGCGGGAGAGGCCGCAGGTGCCGATGATTTCACCACTTGGATTGCGGAGGGCCAGTTTGTTGGTGAGGCTCCAAGTGAGGACCCCATCTTTTCGTTCCTCACGTTCGAGTCGGCCGAGGATGGGTTGACCGGTGCGGAGGATCTCCACTTCGTCCGCGCGTGCTGGGTCAGCGTGTTCAGGTTTAAAAAAATCATGATCTGTTTTTCCAATGAGTTGCGCGGGATCATTGAGTCCGACGCGACGGGCTAGAGCACGACTAGCACGGATAATTTTAGAGTCTTTATCTTTAAAATAAATAGCATCTGGAGCGCTTTCTAAAAGGGCGTGTAGCAAATCCCGTTCATGAGCGAGTTGTTCCTCGACGAGTTTCTCCTGCGTGACTTCCCAAAAACTACATTGGACCCCGACGGGTTTGTTTTGGGCGTCTAAAAGCGGGGTCTTAATGACATGAAACCAGTGACGTCCCCCGTCTGGGGTTACGTTGTATTCGGTTTCTTCGTTGACGGAACCGGTCTCCATGACTCGACGGTCGTCATCGACGTATTTACGTGCCAGATGTTCCGGAAAAAGAGCGAAATCTGTGAGACCAATTAGTTGGGTGCGGTCCCGTTGGAGAGTTCGGCAAAAGGCGCGGTTCACAAAGGTGAAACGTCCACTGAGATCTTTGCGGAAAATGTTTTGCGGAAGAGATTCAACGAGTGATTGGAAGTAGGCTTCGTTGTCGCGCAAGCGAACTTCCGTGAGTCGACTCAGTTCAGTTGTAGCGGCGAGACTCGACTCCTTACCTCTCAGTTCGATATGAATAGTGACGGCGTGTGCGACCGTTTGGAGTCCAGCGCGTTGAGCTGGATTGAGGCGGCGTACCGAGTGATCCATAACCACAAGGAGGCCTGTACGGAGTCCATTTGGACATCGAACGGGAAGGCACGCCATCCAGCGCCAGCCCTTGGGAAGGAGGTTCATATCTCGGATTTCGTTCCAGTCCTTTGGAGCGTTTACAAGCGAGTTAAGCAGAGGAATAATTTCACCCATTTCTTTGGAGTTGCAGCCTGTTTGCCCGCGAATTTGTGGAGACTCAGGCAGTCCGAGAACGAGAAATGCTGCTGGAGTGAGGGTGACCCGTGCGGCGAGGCTGGAGAGATCATCAAGGCCGCTATTAGGTATGATTTCACCTGTTGCTGAGCCCTCGTTGTTCATGGTTTTATGTTAGAACCTTGCCTCAAATTGCACAACGGAAACGGGTTGATGAAAGTCTCTTTCGAAAACTTTTTAATAAAAGCCCTTTGACTCTTTCGCTGTGATTCTTAAAGTGCGCCCCGCTTTCGGGCCAGTGGGGTCGTAGCTCAGTTGGTAGAGCACCACAATGGCATTGTGGGGGTCAGGAGTTCGAATCTCCTCGGCTCCACCACTCGCCCGAAGCGTTTTGACAGGCCCGTCGTTATAGACGGGCTTTTTTGCGGGTAGACGCTTTTAGCCGAGAGACCGAAAGGCGTTAGTTAGGCGCCTTACTTCTGTCGAAGGTGAATTGTCGACATGGGTTAGCTAAACCTCCTTGGGTCCAAATTTCGGCTCACCCTTTCGTTTTAACGACGGACCTGATTCACTGATCTCAATGAAAGCGGCGGTACTGCATGGGCGTGAAGACGTCCGAATCGAAGATGTTGAAGAACGCCCTTTGTTGGCAGGGGAAGTTCGTGTCGCTATCGGTGCGGCACTCACCTGTGGGACGGATCTCAAGGTGTACCGAAGAGGGTACCATGCTCGGATGCTGACTCCACCCTGCGTCTTTGGGCACGAATTCGCTGGAACGGTTTCCGAGGTTCATTCGGAAACCCACGGATGGAAGGTCGGTGAACGGGTGGTGGCTGCTAACTCAGCGCCTTGCCGTCGGTGCGCTGGGTGTCGACGAGGCCAGGAAAATCTGTGTGACGACCTGCTCTTCCTTAATGGGGCGTATGCGGGATCGATTGTGATTCCCGCTCGGTTCGTTGAAGAAAACTTAATTCGGCTTCGCCACACGACAAGGTTTGAGTCCGCCGCCCTAACTGAACCGTTAGCCTGCGTTGTGCAAGGAATCGGGGATCTTCAACTCCGCGCTGGGGAACGACTGCTCGTCCTCGGTGCGGGGCCTATTGGTTTATTTGCTGTGGCTTTGGCCCGTGCTGCTGGGTGTGAGGTCCTAGTAGCAGGGCGCGGCGCGGCGCGGTTGACTCTCTCGCAGCGATTAGGGGCTTCTGCTGTCTTAAATATGGAGGGGCGTGACGATTTAGAGTCGGCCATTCGAGAACGAGGTTGGTCAGACGCGGTGGATGTTGTTTTTGAGGCGATTGGTAAACCGTCAACGTGGGAAGCGGCGACACGGATTGTGCGAAAGGGGGGGCGGATCAATTTTTTTGGAGGCTGCCCTGCTGGGACATCGGTGAGTTTGGATACGGGGGTGATCCACTATTCCAACCTCACCTTACTGGCTAGCTTTCATCACACTCCACGAACGATTCGTCGGGCTTTGGATTTAATTGAGACGGGGGTAATTCGCTCCGAAGATTTTGTGAATGGAGAGGTAACATTGGAGGAATTGCCCTCGCTTTTTCGCGCAATGACCCAAGGTAACCGTGCGGTAAAGACTCGGATCTTAGTTTAAGTGAGGGTGATGTCCGGACACTTGGACGGTGAAAATCGTGACAAACCTAAATCAAGCAATGGACAAGCAGTGGTTAGAGTCGGTTAAATAGGGGTTCGCACACGTCACAATTACTGGCACAATTAACTATATGACCAACGGACATACACAGGGCATTGCCCCAAACGCAAATCGGCTTTTATTTGCTGGATTCATGGCCATTTTGGCGGCCGGAATTGGCTTTGGCATTCGAGGCGGCATTCTCGCTAATTGGGCGGCTGACTTTGGTTTCACTGGCGGGCAGTTAGGTGCCATCGGTGGGGCAGGGTTCACCGGATTTTGCTTCGGTATTATCATTGGAGGTGTTGTTGTCGATAAGATCGGCTACGGAAAACTGATCATCGCAGCCTTCTTATTCCATGTACTCTCCGCTTTTGTGACCTTTGCGGCTTCCAAGGGGCAGACGCAGGAGATGGCCTATAACTACCTTTATTGGGGTACCTTTATCTTTGCCTTGGCTAATGGAACTTTAGAGGCAGTAGCCAATCCGCTGGTGGCAACTCTTTTCCCCAAGAACCGGACTCATTATTTGAATATTTTACACGCCAGTTGGCCGGCCGGTTTGGTGTTGGGCGGTTTGGTGGGTTGGTTTCTTGGTGAAGGCCCCTCGGCCATGAGTTGGAAGCTGCAGTTGGCCTTGTTCTTGGTCCCCACTGTGCTTTATGGAGTGCTGTTTATGGGGCAGACCTTTCCGAAGTCTGAAGCTTCGGCTAAAGGGTTGAGCATTGGCGAGATGATGAAAGATGTCGGCATTTTGGGTGCTGCAGTTGCCTGTTATTTGTTGGTTCTGTTCTTCCAAGGGGCGCTGCAGTTGTCGCCTATGGTGTCCTATGCTATGGGCGGAGCCATCTTAGCAGTGGTCGCTGTGATTACTGGTTTTTCCATCGGTGCTTGGCTACTGTTCGTGCTGTTGATTGCCCACGTGCTGGTGGGTGCCGTTGAACTCGGTACCGACGGTTGGATCCAAAACATCACTGGCAATATCCTGTCTGCAAAGGAAGGAAAAATCCTCTTCATCTTCACTTCAATGTTTATGTTTGCTTTGCGTTTTTCAGCCCATTTTATTGAGAGAACACTTAAAATATCCCCAATTCTCTTGTTGGTTATCTGTTCCGTTCTCGCCTTTGTTGGTCTGAATTTGGTTAGCGGTATTACTTCATTCATGGGTGCGATCTTGGCCCTTTCGGTGTATGCTTTTAGTAAGACTTTTTTCTGGCCGACGATGTTGGCTGTTGTCAGCGATCGATTCCCTCGCACGGGTGCGATTGCCATTTCGATCATGGGCGGTTGCGGAATGATGTCGGCCGGTCTGCTAGGATCTGCAGGCCTGGGATACGCTAAAGATCGTTTTGCAGGGGAAGCCTTGCAAAAGGCGAATCCAGCCCTTTACGAGACCTACAAGGCGGAGAAACCCAGCATCTTCCTCTCCCTTAAACCGGCCCTAGGTTTGGATGGCACTAAGTTGTCCGATGCACAAAAGGCAAAGGCTAGGACGCCTGAACAGACAATCGTGGTAGATGCGAGCATTGAGGGAGATCGTCAGACCTTGAAAGCGGACGCTTTTATTCCGGCGACTATGGCGGCGATTTATCTGTTGCTGTTCTTTTATTTCAAGGCGATCGGCGGTTATAAACCCGTGACGATCGCTGAGTCCTCTAAGGCCTAATTCTAATCAGTAGTGTCAGCGGACGATTTCTTGATGGGGATCGTCCGCTTTTTCTTTTTAGCCGATGGGAAGACGGGGTCTTTTTTGGAAACAGCCGTTGCATCGAGTGGAACCGAACCTAATCCTTCGGGAATGTCGCTGAAGGTGAATATGCGGTTGCTGGAAACCGAATCTGTCTGTTTAGACGCGGATATTCCTGGCTTAGAATTAGCCCCTGATTTTCAAGACGAACTGATTCGTTTGGTGCATCCGGTGGAGTATGAATTGACCGTTGACAAGCAGGCAGACGGGCTACTGGTCGTAGGTCGATTGTCGACTCGGTTGGAGTGTGACTGTGCTCGGTGCTTGAAAACATTTCTTCTACCTTTAGAGATTCCGGAGTTTTCAGCGTTGGTTCCGTTGACTGGAGAAGATGCGATAGTTGTCGAAGGTGATTTTATAGACTTGACCCCTGTCATTCGAGAGGACATCCTCATCGCTCTGCCAACGAGTCCGTTGTGTAGTCGTGAGTGTCGAGGGTTAAAGCCGAAAGCCGAGTCCAACGATGTTCATGTGGGGGAGTCATTCACGACTAGTGTCTGGAGCGCCCTCAACAATCTGAAACTGTAACCGAATCGATTATGGGCGTTCCGAAACGCAAACCTTCGCGCAGCCGTCAACGGATGCGCCGTGCATACAACAGCGTACTCAAGCTGCCGCAACTGAACTCTTGTCCACAGTGCGCGTCACCGGCTTTGCCGCACCGCGTTTGTGGTGAGTGCGGTTATTACAAAGGCCGACAAGTGATTAACGTCAGCGCTGCCGCCTAGTCCCTTTCGCGCCGCTCCCGATCACTCAGGAGCGGCGCATTTATTTTATGCGCTTGGCAGTGGACGTCATGGGCGGCAACCACGGCCCTGAGGAGCTTCTTCAAGGTGTTAAGCTGGGCTTAGCTGCAGATCCCACGATTCGCGAACTCCATCTGGTCGGTCCTGAGGTGGACGTTCGTCGTATCCTTTCCTCAATCGGTTGTTCTGATCCCAGACTTCGACTGCGTCAGGCTTCCGAAGTCCTTATCATGGAGGATAAGCCGGTCCATGGACTCCGTCGCAAAAAAGACTGTTCGATTCTTCGTGCGGTCGAATTAGTTCGCGATGGTCTCGCTGATGCCGTCATTTCTTCCGGTAACACGGGTGGTATTGTCGCCGCTGCGACGATTCGTTTGCGGACTCTAGAGGGGATTGATCGGCCGACGATCGCTTGCGTGATGCCCTCCCGTTCAGGTGCTTGGATTTTGGTTGATGGTGGCGCTAATCCCGACTGTTCACCGGTAAATCTCCTTCAATTTGCCATTATGGGCTCTGCATATTCTCAAGCGATGCTCGGCATCAAGAGTCCGAGAGTTGGGGTGTTGAGTAATGGCTCCGAGGTATCCAAGGGGAATGATCTAACTCGCTCCGCGCTCGCTTTAATCCGTGTTTCTGGGTTGAATTCAACGGGATATTGTGAGGGATATGATCTCTTCATGGACGGTGTTGATGTGTGTGTTTGCGACGGCTTTGTTGGGAACATTGTGTTGAAATCTGCTGAAAGTTTAGGGAAAGCGGTTGGTTTTATGTTGAAAGAAGAATTGACCGCGAATCCTCTGCGAATGGCCGGCGCAATGATTGCTCGGAGTGGTCTAGATCGGATTCGTGCTCGCATGAATCCAGAGGCCTATGGAGGGGCGCCTCTTTTGGGTGTGAACGGTTGCATCATCAAAATTCATGGCGGTGCTAAGAGAACCAATGTGATGCATGCGATGAACCAAGCCGTTCGCTTTTTGGGACTGGATCTTAACGAAACTTTGATCCGAAATATAGCCTCGGGCTCCATCGTCGCTGGTGCGGCGTCTCCCTCTCTTGTTTCCCCCGCGATCGAGTCGCGATCGGGTTTACCGATTTAAAATGACCTGACTCCAATGCTAACTCATCCGCTTGTTCAACGTCCCCCGCTTCGAACGGTTTCTATTATTGGATCCGGTTCTTATGTCCCAGCGCGGGTGCTTACCAATGCGGACCTTGAACGTTTAGTGGAGACGACCGATGAGTGGATCACCAGTCGCACAGGAATCCGTGAGCGACGGATTGCTGCCGACGGCGAAGCGACCTCGGATATGGCGGTGAGTGCGGCTGGTCGGGCGATGGAATCGGCAGGGATTAGCTCCGAAGCGTTTGATCTTATTATCGTGGCCACCATCACACCCGATATGCTTTTCCCCAGCACGGCGTGCCTTGTTCAACAAAAATTAGGTGCGAATCGCGCTGTCGCTTTTGATATCGAGGCCGCTTGTAGCGGATTTGTTTATGCACTGGAGATTGCAGCTCAGTTCATTCAGTCCCATTCTTTTCAGACAGCTTTGGTCATTGGTGCGGAAAAAATGAGTTCTGTCATCGATTGGGCTGATCGAAATACCTGCGTTTTGTTTGGTGATGGAGCCGGTGCGGCGGTTCTCCAGCATCGACCGGGTTCTCAAGGACTGCTCACCACGTGTTTGGGTTCGGATGGGACCAAGGCAAGCTTGCTCGAACTTCCCGCAGGTGGAAGTGCCTGTCCTTCCACAGCAGAGTCGGTAGCGGGTCGGCTTCATTTTTTGCGTATGGATGGAAAGGAAATTTTTCGCAACGCAGTGACGGCTATGGTTTCTGCGGCAAACGAGGCGCTCTCGCGGTGTGGTATTGGTATTGAGCAGATTCGCTGCATCATTCCTCATCAAGCCAATCAGCGTATTTTGACTGCGGTTGGAGAACGTCTAGGGGCAACGTCCGGTCAGGTCTTTGTGAATGTAGATCGTTACGGAAATACCAGTGCTGCTAGTGTGGGAATTGCACTCGATGAAGCTGTCCGATCTGGGCGCATTCAACGTGGCGATTTAGTGTTGGTGGTGGTGTTTGGCGCAGGTTTGACTTGGGGTGCTACGGTCTTGGAATGGTGATAAGTTTGGGAGTGCTAAGTCCTCTTGCCTCTTTTTTGAGTGCCGAGTTCGCCATTATTCTGCCGTCAACCTAGGATGCCATGATTGTCTGAGATAGGTTCATTTGATGAAGGCGATCGCGAATTTTCTCGAACTCTTGGTTTCCCTGACCTAGTTGATCTAAATCCCAAGTGTCGGCAAAGACCCGACCTTGTTTCAAAGAGAGTCCATGTCGGAGGGCGGCTTCCAAGGTTTCGGGCCGAGGGGGTGAAAATTGACCAATGGCTTGAAGCGTCTCAAGGGCTCCATTGCCAGAGCGAGTAGGAATGAGGGAGACCGTATTCGCGCCGCAACGAAAGGCAAACTCCGTCGATTGATTGGCCCAGTCGAGCGCTTCTGTTTCATCAAGGAAGGGTGGCTTTACCAGAATAAAGACTCGGAGATCCATACCTTGATCTCGAATAAAACCGGCGGCCCGTCTGAAACCATCCAAAGTGATTCCTTTATTGAGTCGCTCGAGCACCTGAGGATGCACTGTTTCTAGGCCGAGAGCGATTTCTAGATGAGTACTGTCGCCGAGTAAGTCGCGAAATGGGAGGATTCGTTGTTGGACTAATTGAGGGTGGCACTCCACCACCATTCGACTAAACGGCCTGCAGCGGTCGGCGATAGCTGGCCAGTCTTGTGTCGGAATTGCTCCTGGATCAAAGAAGGATCCGGCGTTGTAGAGTTTGATACAGTCGGCGGCAGCGGAATGAAGCCTGCGGTCGGCGTCCATGACAAAATCGATTTGGGCGGGGATAGCGCCGAGCGGGACAGATTTTTGAAGAGTGTGACGCCAGAGATCGCACATTAGGCAGTGCCAAGGGCATTCTCGATTAGTGAGGAAGACGGTTAGAATCGATAATATCGCCCGCGAAACATCGGGTTCAGATTCACGGAGCCAATGTGACGGTTGCAGCGAAGAAAGATCGGAGGTGTGTGGAATACCCTGCCGTTGATCGAGGATCCAACGGGTCTGCAAGTTGCGTTTTTTGGGATAAGGCAGCGCCATGATCAACAGTGCGAATGGAAGCGGATTTCGAGGTGAGACAACACATTTTCCGTTTAGAAATAACGATTAGGAAAGGCAGAGAAGCGGCGGATTAGTTCGGGGAGGTATAATTGATTTAAGATGAGGCTTGGACTTGTTCTGTTCGACGATAAGTTTTAGCCATGTTGTATCGTCGGTGGATGTCGCTGTTGTTTGGGTTTCTACTCGTGTCGCTTTGCCTCCCTCTTTGGGCGCAGACGCCGCCCTGGCCTTTGGGTAAGCCCGATGATGCAAAAGCGGTTGACCCCGGGCACTCGATGCATGGTCAGGCCTTCAATGAAGGGCCACGTCAGCGTGCACGGTTGATGTCTGGCATTCCACAAATCTGGTTTGGAATTACCGCCACCAACGAACTGGCTCGTCAATTCTTCCTTCAGGGCGTGGGACAATTACATGGTTTTTGGTATTTGGAATCCGAACGATCCTTTCGGGAATCGTCCTTTCACGACACCAACTGCGCGATGGCCTATTGGGGAATGGCTATGGCGAACGTCGGCAACTCCAAACGTGCCACCGATTTCATTCGTGAGGCCGACCTCCGGAAAGCCCAGGTGACCCATCGCGAACAGCTTTGGATCGGAGCTTTGAATGATTTTTACAAGGATCCTAAGCGCGATGAAAAGGAGCGCCGGAGGGATTACACACGCGCTTTGGAGACCCTTATTTTTGAGTTTCCCGATGATGTGGAGGCTAAAGCATTTTTGGCATTTCACGTCTGGGATAGTGATTATAAAGGGTGGCCTATTGGCAGTGCTCAAACTTTAGAATCTCTGTTAAAAGAGATTTTTGCTCTGCAACCTATGCATCCGTCGCACCATTATCGGATCCATTTATGGGATGGGGAAAAGGATGAGTCGGCGGTTCGAGCGATACCGTCGGCTTCAAAGTTAGGGCAAAGTTCGCCGGGGATAGCGCATTTGTGGCATATGCCAGGGCACACCTTTAATAAGTTGAAACGGTATCCGGATATGGCGTGGCAACAGGAGGCTTCGGTGCGGGTTGACAATACCCAACTAATGACCGACCGACTGATTCCGGATCAGATCCACAATTATGCCCATAACAGTGAGTGGTTGGTGCAGACTTATAATTATATCGGACAGATTGGGAAGGCTTTGGATTTGTCCGTAAACATGATTGAGATGCCGCGACACCCGAGTTTTAACACACTGGATAAGCAGACGAACGGGCTCCCGTATGAAAAGAAAGGAACAGCGATGCAGGGGCGTCGTCGGTTGATGGAGACATTGCTTCGCTGGGAGATGTGGGATGAGACCCTCCGATTAGAGAGGACTCTGTCTTTGGAGGCGACGGCATTTGCCGAGGAGCAAGGGCGTCGGGCGAGGTTAGTTGGATTAGCTCACTTAGGGCTTGGCGAGATGGAGGCTGCGGCAACCCAAATGGCGGTACTGGAAGCTTCGATGAAACTTTTGCGTGATGAACGTCGAGGCCATGTGGATGTTGCGGAGGCATCAGCCAAGGCGGCAAAGAAGGGGCGAGGGGAGATCGAACAAGCCATGGCAGAGGCATTAAAGCGAACTAGTGAGCCCTTAGAAAATTTGGAAAACTATGGTTACGAACTCAAGTTTGTTGCCGATTTGCGAGCGGGCAAGACCCTCGAAATGACCAATCGATTAGAGGCACTGAAGTCTATCTCAAAGGAGCGATTAGCCGGATGGTGGTTTCAATTAGGTGAGACTCAGCGAGCACTCAAATTGGCAAAGGAAGCGGTCGATGGCGGGACCAACCAAGTGCATCCACTTGCGGTCCAGACAGAACTTTTGTGGAAGAGTGGTCAGACAAATCAGGCGATGAAGTCCTTTGCAACTTTGCGCGGACTCAGTGCTTGGATTGAGACATCGTTGCCTATTTTTCGTCGGTTGGCGCCGGTGGCAAAGGCGGCAGGTTATACTAACGGTTGGAGAGTTGCTCGGATGTATCCGGCGGATTCGGGGGTGCGACCTGAATTGGAATCCTTGGGTTCGTTTCGTTGGAATCCGCAACCAGCACCAGCGCTCGAGGTAACCGGTGCGGACGGGAAACCCATTCGATTATCAGATTATAGAGGGCGACCGCTTCTCTTGGTGTTTTATTTAGGGGCGGGTTGTGTTCACTGCGCTGAGCAATTGCAATTATTGACACCGCGTGTCCCCGACTTTAAGCAGGTTGGGATCGAAGTTTTGGCGGTGAGTTCAGATAATGTTGCGGGATTGGTTAAAACTATAAAAAAGGCCGATAAAGAAGGCGGTATTCCCTTTGTATTGGCTGCTGATCCAGCGTTGAAAGCATTTAAGGGCTGGCATGCTCACGATGATTTCGAGGGCACCGCATTGCATGGTGTTTTCCTTGTCGATGGAGCGGGAAAACTGCGATGGCAGGAAATTGGGTTTGAACCCTTCACCGATTTCCACTTTCTTCTCTTGGAAGCGAAACGACTGCTAGGAATCCATCAAAAAGGCTAGATAACTGGGGATGTTCGCTCCGGCTAAACTAACAAAGCGAATCGCCTCTATTTGTCTTCGAGACGGGTAATGCCGTCGAAATTAGGCGGAATCGCCTCCGCGTAATTGGTGCATCTCTCGAAATAAATCGTGGCGGCTTTGTCACTATTGTCCGCCTGAATACAAGCGGCAAAGTGATGAGAAGCGTCCCTAAACTGCGCATTCCGATACAATTTAAGACCGGTGGCGAACACAGCGAGAGTTTTGATTTTTGTTGCTCGCAGAGGACTAGAGTCGGCATCGATGACCTCATAGATTGAAGTCGGTTCGACCTTCCCTTTGAGGATCACTCGATCCACTTCACGCAAAGTCGCTTGATCCTGCGGTGAAAGTCGCTGATGGGTCTTTTCGCCGATCAAAACCGCAGACCCATACATTTTTGTCATGCCTTCGATGTGGGACGCAATGTTGACGGTGTCAGCGATTACTCCGCAGCCCATGCGGTCGGCATCACCGAGGGTCCCGAGCATTAATTGACCGGTGTTGATACCGATACCGATTTTAAAGGGTGGGTTATCCGCTGTTATTTGCCCCTCGTTGAAGACGGATAAGGCCTGATGCATCGTCACTGATGCGGAGACGGCGTCACTCGGTTTGCCGACGAACAAGGCCATAATACCGTCACCGTAGATTTGGTTGATAAACCCTTGGTGCGCGTGTACCGCCGGTTGAATGAAAGAAAGGTAGCGATTGATCGTGGCGAAGATCCGTTGTGGGCCCAGTTTTTCGGAGAGAGTGGTGAACGAACGAATATCTGCGAATAAGACGCTCATCTCCTTTTGAACACCTTCACCGAGGGTAACGTCGATGAGACTCTTTTTGCCGAGGATTTCGAGGAAGGTGAAGGGAACAAAACGACGCGCGGCGGCGTCAAATTTGGACAGCGTCAGATGGGTGCGAAGGCGGGCGATCAGTTCGCTCTTTTTGAAGGGTTTAGTTAAATAGTCATTGGCACCCTTAGCCAAGCCTTCGACTAAGTCTTCTTCCCTCGCTTTGGCCGTCAGGAGAATGATGGGAATGCGCGACGTGTACAAGGACCGGATCTGTTGGGTGACTTCGTAGCCGTTGAGTTTTGGCATTACCACATCCAAAATGATGGCATCGGGCTGAAGTCCTTGGGCCAAGAGATTCAGTGCTTCTTCGCCGTTGTGGGCTTTTACTACGCTGAATCCTTCGACGCGTAGTTGGCTGTGCAATAACTGAAGGCTGATAGGTTCGTCATCAACCACCAAGATGGTGTGGTGACCTGCCCTAGGCACCGAGGCGAGGGCTATCTCAGACGGTGCATTCACAAGTTGTCGGTGAATGAGCTGGACTACCGGTGGCAAAGAGCTCATAAAGCAGGGCGTGCTTAAAGAACTAGTATTGCAAGGGCGACGGATGGGATCTGAGGAAGTGGAGTGGTTACGGAGATGGATTGAGGAG
>SIAZ01000081.1 GCA_009695405.1 Pedosphaera sp.
AGTGAATGGGTTATCAAAATAATTTAGCGAAATAACACCCCTAGAAAAAGACAGCAGAGAAGATCTTCTATAAAAGTGCAGAGAACAGCCAATTCGGTTCAATATCGAATTATTTGGTTAGCGCAACCTAATGCCAAATTCAAAGAAAAATCAGTCCTAAAAAACTCAATAAAATGAAAAAATCCGCTCAGAATCAGAAAACAGTTAAAATATCCTTGCCCTCTTACATAGCAGGAATTTGCTTTTTTTGACGCTGGGGGTAATAAAGGCAGCCACCCCGCCGGCCTTTTGGGCGTTGGCGATTAGGTGGAGCATTAGAGTTGTTTTGCCAGAAGATTCCGGCCCATAGATTTCGACAACTCGACCGCGGGGGATGCCGCCCACTCCGAGAGCGAGGTCGATAGCAAGGGCGCCGGTTGGGATAACTTCGATAGGGCGCAGCACTTGCGATCCCAATCGCATAATAGAGCCTTCGCCGTATGTTTTTGTGATCGTGGAAATTGCAGATTCGAGTTCTTTAAGTTTGGCGGCACTCGGTCTGGGGACTTCGGTCAAACCGGTTAACGGAACGGCGTTGACTGTGGCGGGGATTTTAGTTTCGGACTTAGATAAGATAGGTGTTTTTTCGGCCATAATAGGAGAATGTAGATGAGCTGTTGGAGATTTGAGAAAGAGGATTTTAAAAGAAAGCGATCAGTGGGTGTAAATGAGATCTGTGTCGGGGTGAATACCCCAACGTTCGGCGACTGATTCGAGATCGGCATCCAGATTCCATTGATCAGGAAGAGAATCGGTGGTGTGACCTCGTTTGGCGCCTTTTAGAGCCATTGAGCCGATATTGTTACCAATGTGAGCGATCCGTTCGAGTTCATCGGTGCTTAAGTTGACCCGTTTAACTCCAGCTAGATCATCGACCTTGGATTCGATAGTGCGAGATCCGTCTCCTATTTCTTGAATGAGTGTGGGAATGACGGATTCGACGGCCGGTTGAGCGAGATTCCACGCCGCGGCCAGTTGAAGCGGGGTGAGGTTATGTTTGGCGGCAATGGGGCGGAGATGAATGAGCTTTTCAACAGCGGCTTCGACCCATCCGGCAGGTCGGAAAGCGCGATGATCTTGGGGACCAAAGCTGTGGCCGGGGCGGACGTCATCGTGAAAGACCCCGCCGTAATCCACGACACGGGTAAGGATGCGGATATTGTGTGCTTTGGCAGCAGGTAGAGCCAATGATCCTAGCCAAGGTTCAAAGGGACCAAGAATGAGCATGGCCCAATCGATGAGTGGACTGAACCGTTCGAAACAACGGATGAGGTCGAGAGTGAATCCGTTGGCAGGGCCAGGGGCGATTCCAAGACGATCGGTTAATCCAGCGTCAACTAATCTCTGAAGTTCAGTCCAAACCGTGTCTTGAGTGTAGCCAATCAGGTCCGGGTTATGAAGGAGCAGAACATCGAATTTGGAAACTTGGCAGCGTTCGAGAGATTTTTCAGTGGCCATTCGTAGGTAGGATCCATAGTCCTGCTTTGTACGAAGACGCGGGTCAGTAAAGCGGGGGAACCCTTTTGCTCCATCCCGCCGTGTGGCGTAAAAATCATGTCCAATGCAACCCACGAGGCAGTAAGAATGCCTAGGGATCCCGGACAACGCCTGTCCGAGGAGGGTATCTGCTTCGCCGGATCCGTAGACGTCAGCGGTGAGAAAAGTTCGAATTCCTTGGTTCCAAGCGTGGCGAACGAGTTGAGTCCATCGAGCGGTGTCGAGGGGGTGCCCGTAGTTCATGAAGCGCCCACCGTTCCAAGTACCAAAGGCGGTTTGGGTAATGTCCATTGGGGATACTTTCCGAACTCTTGGCCTTGGGTGCGATAGGATTCTGCGAGGAATATTTGTGGTGAGGTGCGGCAGGAGTGCTGGAGTCATGGGTGCCAGATCAGTGGACTATTGGAGTTGGAGGCAGCGGAACGAGGTGTGCTGAAGTGTCGCACTGAACCGTCCACAAAAAGAATGTTGGCACCGTTGCCGTGGATTTGTGGATGAAGATTGCCCCGATCCGCACAGGCTGCAAGGCGACCATTGTCGAAGAGCCAGACGGTCTGAGATGGAGTGGGGACAGAATCAGTTCGGGTTTGTTGAGTGTTACGGCCGTTGCCGTTGAGTTCGCGATTCAGGCAATAGTGGAAGAGCAAATTTCCGTTGCTTCGTCGTCGATTTGACGGGCAGAACCAGAGCGGGTTCCCTAAAGAGGACTGGGCATTGGTCCGCCAAGCACCCTTTGCATGGTAAGGTTTGATGGAGAGAAAAGGAGGCAGATCGGCGTACCAAGCTCGAGAGCGAGAAATGCCATTGGGTGCTCCGTCCCAAGGAAGAAATCCCGCCGAATCGGCAGAATAAAGAGAGGTTGAGAGGGCCCATTGACGGAGAGTACTGAGGCAGGAGATTGCACCAACCCGATGGAATGTTCGGGCGAGAGTCGGCATAAGTAATGCAGTGAACAGGGCAATAACCGCCGCGACAACGAGGAGTTCGACGAGAGTAAAGGCGAGAGGTCGGCGGATCTTAATCTTAAATCGCGGTAATTTTGTGGAGGCGATGGATTTCATTCGGTCTGGTAACCGACGCAATGACATCAGAAGAGGAAAGGTTCTGCACTGGGCGAGTGGCGCCCACCCCCTATAGCATTCGGACCAGCGTGCATTCGCCAGTATCGTCCTCTTTTTACTTTGTATGACCCTGCCCAACAGGCTTCTCCACCTTCAGTTAATTCGTCCACAGAACAGACTGATTACTTATCTGCGGTGAATGGGAGTTCGTAGCACAATTACTGTCGGAGTTTCCCGAGTGATTACTTACGAACTAAGGCGAATTTAGGAGGAGAAGAGATTGCTGCCCTCTAAAGTGAGCGGACTTCCTCATCGCCTAAAAAACGTCTGGACTGGGGCAAAGCGGTCTTTGTGGTTGAGTGATTAGAGGGTGACTACTCGAACGTTATAAATGGCTCGGTCAGCGGCGAGTTGGTCGAGGCAATCCTTTAGGGGTTTGGTATCTAAAAGTAGGACGGTGAGGGCCTGTCCCCCAGCGGCCTCTCGACCGAGGCTCATGCTGGCGATGTTGACATTGTGATCGGCAAGAATGCTGCCTAACTTGCCGATCATTCCGGGGCGATCTTGATGATTGAGCAATAAAATGGTGCCGCTGGTAGGGATCTCGACGGCGGTGCTGAACAGTCGGACGATCCGAGGATTGTTAGGCGATCCAAAGAACGTCCCGCCTGCGCTCCCTACTTTAATGTCGCCGGCGAACAACTGAACATGGAGCCATTCGTTAAAAGTGACCGGCTCATCGGATCGCTTTTCTTCGACGGTGATACCCAGATTCGATGCAATGGATCGGACATTGATCGTGTTGACATCTTGAGGTCCGTTGGTGCTGAGAAATCCCTTCAAAACGGCGCGGGTCACCGGATCTGTAGCGGGTAAGTCCTTGGCTTTACCTCCAAAGGTGACGTAGAGACGATCCACACCCGAGGCGCCCATTTGACTCAGCAACTTGCCAATTTTTTCCCCTAGAGCGACGTAGGGTTGGACGATTTCGAAAGATTTGGCATCGACGCCGGGCAGGTTCACTGCGTTACGAACTTCTCCGGTGAGTAGAAAACTAGCAATAATTTCGGCGACCTCGAGTCCACATTTTTCCTGAGCTTCCTCGGTACTAGCACCGAGGTGAGGAGTCAGGATCACATTGGGTAGCGACCGCAAAGGATGATCTGCGGCGAGGGGTTCGGTAGCAAAGACATCGAGAGCGGCACCGGCGATCTTGCCGGAAACGAGGGCGACAACTAGGTCCGTTTCATTAATAATTTCGCCACGAGCACAATTTACAATCCATACCCCCGGCTTCATTTTAGCGATTGATTCGGCATTGATCATCCCGCGGGTCTCTGCGGTGACCGGCATATGAACGGTGATGAAGTCAGAGGATTGATAAAGAGAGTCAACTTCTGTGGCGAGGTCTACGCCCAGCTGTTTGGCTCGCGATTCAGTGAGGAAGGGGTCATAGGCAAGAACTTTCATGCCAAAGGCAAGAGCCCGCTTGGCGACTTCCGAACCGATACGCCCCATACCGAGAACGCCCAAAGTTTTTCCGAAAATCTCTATACCTTGATAGGCTTTCCTGTCCCATTTTCCGGCAACCATGGTCGCGTGAGCCTGTGGAATTCTGCGCGCCAGAGCACCTAGCATAAAGAAGGTTAGTTCGGCGGTGGTGATAGTATTTCCAGCGGGAGTGTTCATCACCACGACGCCGCGTTGGGTTGCGGCTTCCACATCCACATTATCGATCCCGACTCCGGCACGGCCGACGACCCGGAGCTTAGGCGCGGCATCTAGGATTGCGCGTGTTACTTTTGTTTCGGACCGGACCACCATGGCTTCGACATCGGCGAGGAGCGGCAACAGTTCAGCTTCGGGAAGGCGCTTAGGAAGGACGGTTACCTTGAACTCGGGTCGAGCGTGGAAATACGCAATCCCACGGAGGGAAATGGGGTCACAGACAAGAACGTGCATAAAGTCGGTGGAACAATAGGAAGTGAAGGCGGTTCGGTCAACGCAGGAGGAAGCCAGCGGTTCGGTCTTGTCTTTCCTCTTTGGACGGCAATCATCTGTCCATCGTTATGAGTTTGCAGATCCAACCTAAGCATGAAGAACAACAACATGAATTCGACCTGTCTTTTTCCGCCATGACTTGGCTCGAGGAAAATAAGCGACTTTTGACAATCGCCTTTGTGATTGTGTCGTTGGGGGTCGTTGGGGCGATCATTAAAAAGAATCTCCGAGCAACTTCGGAGGCAGCAGCAGAGAGCGCTCTTTTTGATGTTCTTAAATTGGGCGTTAAAGACACGGTTATCTCCGCTCAATCTTTAAATAAGGTGGTTGCTGAACACTCGGGGACTAAGGCAGCCGAACGGGCTTTATTTCTGGTTGCGACTCGCCAGTACGAGGAAGGGAAATTCCTCGATGCACAGAAAACCTTTGAAACCTTTGTCGCTGCTTATTCCGAAAGTTCCCTGAATGCGACAGCGGATCTTGGGATTGCGACATCTCTCGATGCTCAGAATAAAACAACCGAGGCTATTTCAGCCTATCAGAGCTTCATTACTCGCTTTCCCAAAGATTCTCTGATCGTTGATGCCCGACTTTCCAAGGCCCGTATACATGAGTCGATCAAGCAATTTAAGGAAGCTCTGGCTTTGTACGATGAGCTCGGTCGGGGAGGATTTAATGGGGGCACGCAGGAAGCGGCTCGGCGTCGTACTTTATTAATTCAGGCGAACCCTGACTTAGGCCCAAAGCCGGCCGCCATGACCAACTCAATCAAGATTCCCTCGGTTGGTCATTCAGTGCCGTAAAGTCAGAGCTCGTGTTCGCCTCAGCTACCAACGTCTGTCGTTAATCTCATAGGGAGGGAGTAAAAGGTCTCTTCCAGTTATCAAACGATAAGGCAAGGTGCGCGATTTGTTTCCGCTGGGTCGATTGAGATTCTACCTGTTCTCATCGATGAACTCAATTTTCTGGACCCAGTGAAAACGAACGTTCATCGCCGCCTTAATAAAATTTTTTGGTGATGATTTCTCTTCCCATCGATGTGTCGGCGGGAATTGTTCTTCGCGATGGGCTAATTCTGATCACCCAACGGAAGAAGGGAAGTCACATGGGAGGATTTTGGGAGTTCCCAGGTGGAAAAAGAAATCCGGATGAGTCTTGGGAGGTCTGCCTGATTAGGGAACTTGAGGAGGAATTAGGAATTGGGGTCACGGTTGGCGCCCTCCGATTTGAAATCACTCATTCTTATCCGTTGAAATCGGTCCATTTGCGTTTCTATCTCTGCACCTTGTCACGCGGCGAACCTCAACCAATCGACTGTGAGGCTGTCCTCTGGGTTCGACCTGTCGATTTGCGGCTTTATACTTTCCCAGAGGCGGACGAAGCATTGGTCCGCTTGCTTACGGATGGATAAAAAGAGGATTTAAAGGCGTGCAGCTAACCTCATTTGACAGCCACTTGTTCAAGGGCTTTGAGCAGGTCATCTGCGGAAAAGAGTCCATCCGACATGACGATGGGTTCTTGGTTTAAGTCTGCGGGAAAAATGAGAACTAAAGGGACCCCAGCCCGTTTAAAGCGTCTCAACTCGGCTGCGATAGCCGGATCATCAAAGGTGAAATCTCCCATCAAGGGTGCAACCTTCAGTTCAATGATGCGTTGAGCCACTCGTTCTACCTCGATAGCGCGGCGTTTGTTGATTTGGCAAGTGGTACACCAGTCGGCGGTGAAATCCACTAGGACTGAGCGGCCTTCTTTTCGAAACTGAGTGACCGCCTCTGACGACCAAGGTTTCCAACCGATTAAACCTTCTGATTTCGCGGACGCACGACTTCGTGTCGGTGGGTGGCGCCAGTCGAGTTCCCGTTCTAGAAACCAACCGAACGCCATAATGACTAGGAAGGTGAGGGTCAACCATCCAGCAATGGAAGCCTTGGCTGATCTTTGGATTACCGCACCATAGATCCAAGCTGCCATGGCCATCACCACGAGGAAAAGGCCAACCCAGAAGGAGCGGTCAGCACCGTAGTGCGAAGTGGTGAGAGTAGACAACCAGACCGCAGTAGCGAGTACCGGAAAGCCCATGGCCACTTTGAAGGTGACCATCCAATTTCCGGGTCGGGGTAAATACCGCAACCAAGCTGGTTGCCAGCAGAGCAAAACATAGGGCAATGCCAACCCGATACCGGAGGTCAAGAAGAAAAGAATGATCACCGGCGTTGATTGTGCTAAGGCGTATCCGAGTGAAACCCCTAAAAAGGGAGCGGTGCAGGGGGTGGCTAGAAGCGTCGCTAAAACTCCGTTAAAAAAGGCTCCGCCGAGGCCGTCTTTACCCGAAAGATCTGAGGCTGACTGCATGGCTTTACCCGGTAGAATTACTTCGAAGACGCCGAACAGATTCAAGGCGACCAAGAGGACCAGTAAGGTCATCAAAAGAAGAAACTTTGGGTTTTGAAACTGCATTCCCCAAGAGGCAGTTCCGCCTGTGGACTTCACCGCAATCACCAGTAAGGCTAGAGCTAGAAAAGAGGTTAGCACTCCTGCTCCATAGACAGAGCCTAGCAAGCGGACTCGCCCAGGTTTTTGGTTGGCTTGACCGACAAAGCCGAGAACTTTGAGAGCAAGAACCGGAAGAACGCAGGGCATAATATTGAGGACTAATCCGCCCAATAATGCGGCTACCAACATTCCCCAAAAGGAGGTCGAGAGATTTGCTGTATTTAGAGACTCCGTTGATACAGATGTCTTGGAAGAAAGAAGCGCTGACTTCAGATCAACATCGAATTCATAGCCAACCCTATCGGAGGATCGGATCAGCAATCCCTTGAGACGCGATGGCCATTCTTGTTCAAATCGGTTAAATGTAAGAGTCCAAGTCGCTGGATCGCCACTGCGAAGGGGGCCCTTTTCAGCGGTCCATTGTCCCTCAGCAGCTTTGTCTGGCATGATCATCCAGAGATCAGGAGGGGCGGAAATGGAGAGTTGGGCCCTGCGAATATCTCCCTGTGCAACGCCCATCCATGTCCCATTTTGAAGAAAAGGCAGGGATTTTGGCAGCGCAGAAAAATGCTGGCGAAGGAGAAGTGCGTCCGGTGATTCTGCTTGCTGGGTTGAAACGGTCAGGGGAAGTGAAACGACCTCAGACCCCTTAACGCAGCTTTTTTCGCATTCCAACCAAAAAATTGTAGCACCTAACTGATGATTCCCTAGAGCAACTTCTTTAGAAACCGAAATTGAAGTAAGAAGTCGGACCGTGCTGGTGTAGGCGTAGACAGTAAGTCCATCTTCAACAAGGCTTATTGGAACAGGCCACTGTAATTCAGAAGCACTAAATCCTACGGGCAGTGACCAGACGACTTTGGTGGCCTGCCCGGCATCTCCAGGATTTCTCCAATAGGTGTGCCAACCGGTCGGCATAATCAGTTCGATGGCTACAGTCAGTTTGCCGCCCGGTTGGACAGAAACGAGATCTGACACCAGTCGAACCCGAGTCAATGACTCTGCTAAACCTACGTCGAACAGGAGAGCCCAAATTGTGAGTAAAAGAGTGAAAAAACGCATGAAACTAGTTTTCCTGCTCAAGTGAGCTCTACCGTTAGCCTTATGCCGAGGGTATTATAAATAAAAAAGGGCGCGACCTTGAGTCGCGCCCTTCTTCTGGAAGCTAAAATTAGCGGCGATTCCGACGTAGGGTAGAACCGATCAGAACTACGGCACCCAAGACGCCGAGAGCGACCGTGGTCGGTTCCGGAACAAAGCCCGCTTTGAAGGTGACCCCAAAACCGCCAGCACCGTCGGCGACGGCTCGGGTATCCCATTCGCCGGAACCAGTTCCAGTCTTAACAAGGAAGTCGCTGAAAGAAGAACCGGGGTAGGCAAAATTCTGTCCATCATTACGAGTACCATTATCTACTGAACTTGCAATATACATACCCACATCAGTGTTCCCAGCAAATTTAATCGTGTAAGCGAAGTGGTTTGGAAGAGTGAATACGTCACCAGGAGTGCTAATGTAACCTTGGGTAACATTGTTATTTCCCTTGGAGATTGAGCCTGTGAATTCGAAAAGTGAGGTCCCTGGCGTCTTCTTGTTTGCGCTGCTGAGGGCACCGTCCATTGCGTACATTGAAAACACATAGGTTCCACCAGCGTTTCCTGCGAAAAAATCAAATTCAACAGAGGTGAAAATGTACTTGTTAGAGTCAAGAGTAATATCGTCACCGAACTCTCTTCCCTTGTGTCCGTTGATGGATTGTTGAGAAGACGTTCCGGTGCCGTAACCGTAAATGTTAGGTCCCTTGACGGTGGTGAATAAAGTGCCGTCTTTGATGGGGAAAGTTTGCGCTAGAGAAGTGAAGGCTCCGACCATGGAAAGAATCGTCAGAGATTTAAGAGGGTTTTTCATAGCTAAATTAAGAAAGGTGTTAGTAAATCTGTTGGGCAAAGCTGGGTGAGGGGGTGGTGTTAGTCAATATAATTATTTAAATCTTCTTTGAAAAAGTGAGAGCACGGGTGTGGGAAACATCCGCATTTTGCGCTTCACGGCGGGAAAGTCGCAGAGTTTAATCACCATGGGCGATGCACGCGGGGAGATTCTGGAGTTGTATCTGGAAGATGAGGACGTCGCACAGTCTTTGAAGTAGGCCCCGTGTCGGGCAGAAGAAATCGATTTACCGCCTGAAGCCAATCCTCCGCGTCCGATTTTCACTCTGGAGCGGCAGGGTTTGCTTAGTGGATTGGAGAAATGAGGGGCAAGCACCAAAACGGCGATGAAATAACCGGTTAGAATACCGATAATTAAGTCAGATAGATTAGCGGTTAATTCGGCGAGCACCCAGAAACCGGCTGGCCCAATAAGAATCGTCCAAGGATGCTGTGGTAACGCCACTAGAAGCCCCAGCGTGAGTGAACATTCGTTCGCCTAAATAGACACCAACATGCGTCGGATTACCCTCACCTTGTGTGTTGAAGAACAGCAGGTCTCCAGGTTGAAACGTTCCGATACCAATCGCGACAGAAATGTCTCTTTGCGCAGAGGTAGTGTGGGGTAAGGCAGTCTTGTTGACGTCGAGATGCAACTGGGCAGCGTAACCGGAACAATCGATTCCATTGCGGCTTTGACCTCCGACCCGATAGGGGGTTCCCATCCAACTTTTTGATGCTTCAACCCATTCATTGCTGAACTTGGGTAAGCGGAACGGTCGGGGAGGGGGATTCAGTAAGGGGGGAGGAACCTGCATCGGCGGTACAGAGGTTAGCGGCGGGAGTAGGGCGACTTTTTCGAATCCAGTCGGAGCATCAACCATGTAAACTGGTCCGGGCGGCCAGTAGGGTAATCCAGTTGAGGTGACGATTTTTTGGCCTGCCTCCTTGGATATGGAGGGAATTGTCGAGGACGCAGAGGTCGCCGGAGCCGTTCCTCTGGCTTGGAGTGCCCCCCTGCGGGATTGGCAACCGGAGGCGGCCAAGATGAGGGTAATCCAGAGGATTTGATTTGAATAAAAAAGGTGTTTTTTCATGTAACTTAACGCGTCGCGGGTCGAAATTCGGCCTGCGCTTTAGGTAACAAACTTTGTATTTTGGCAATCCGTTGTTCGTCGAGCGGGTGAGTCCGGAGAAACCAAGGTGTTTGGTTTCCTGAGGTCCGATTGTACTCGGAAAACCGCTGCCAGAAACCAACCGCTGACTGTGGTGCATACCCAGCTTTTGCCATTAAAATAAGTCCAATTTCATCCGCGCTACTCTCTTGAACGCGGCTGTGCGGCAAAGCGACAGCTACTTGGGACGCGGGCGCGTACATCTGTTGGAAGACCGGTCCGTACTTCGATTGAGCCGTAGCAACAGTGCCAACCGAACCGAGCATCTGTAAGCCCATGGCCATGGACATCCGCTCGCCTCCATGCCGAGCCAAGGCATGGGCTACCTCATGGCCAATCACTGTGGCCAAGCCTGCTTCATCTCGGGTTATTGGTAAAATCCCTGTGTAAATTTCGACCTTTCCTCCGGGTAAACAGAATGCGTTGGCTTGCGGGCTTTCAAACAAAACAAATTCCCACTGTGCCTCTTCCATTCCTGAGACTTCGGCTATACGACGACCCACTTTTTGTAAAATTGCTGTCTTCGCCGCATCACCACTGACTGGGACTTCGCGCTTCAGTTTATCGAACTCGGAAAGTCCCAAGGCAGTTTCCTGACCTGATGGAGTCATGATGAATTGACTCCGGCCAGTCATTGGTTCGGTCACGCAACCGCTCATGCTCAGGAGGAGAAAAACGAGGGCGCCAAGCGCGGGAGCGGTTCGAAGTATCGATGTCACTGTGTGAGGCAAGCATAACCGTCGGTCGATAACAAGCCGCGGGAGAGAAGACCCGAATATTTTAGAAAAGGGTTCTTGCGATTAATTCTGATTGGGCTTTTTGCTTTCTTCCCCCTTTCTTGAGTTTGTGGCCCGCGAGTACTCTCTCAATCCGACGTCAGTTCCGCAGACCTTGCGTATCGATTACGTAAGGGAATTAAACGATCAGCAGTATCGTGCCGTCACAGCGCAGCCAGGGCCGGCTCTGGTCCTCGCGGGTGCAGGTGCCGGTAAAACCCGAACTTTGACCTATCGCGTTGCTTGGCTCATCGAGCAAGGGATTCCAGCCGATCGTATTCTTCTTCTCACTTTTACCAACAAATCAGCACGCAAAATGATGCAACGCGTCGCTGAACTTTTAAATGGTGAGGGGGCCCTTCTCTGGGGTGGTACTTTTCACTCCGTAGGCGTCCGCATTTTGCGTCGGCATGCCGATCGGTTGGGTTATCGTCGCGACTTCAGTATTGCTGATCGCGAAGACGTCAAAGATTTGATTGCTGCCTGCATTGCTGACAGCGACATCGATATTAAAGCGGGCCGTTTCCCGAAACCGGAAGCACTGGCTGATTTGTATTCGATGATGATTAACACGGGGAAAAATCTGGAAGAAGCGTCTGGTGGGGAGATCGGCCCCTTTGCTAATGTTCTTGATGGGATCGGTGCTGTTCGCCTACGTTTTATTGAGCGGAAAAAAACCTCAGGCATTATGGATTTCGACGATCTTCTTTCGCTTTGGGTCCGTTTATTGCGTGACTGTCCAGATGTAGCCGATCTTTATCAGCGACGGTTCCAGCATGTACTAGTGGACGAATATCAAGATACGAACCGGCTTCAAGGTGAACTCCTTGATTTACTGACTGTTCGTCATCGAAATCTGATGGCCGTGGGTGACGACGCTCAAAGCATCTACTCGTGGCGTGGTGCGGATTTCACCAATATCATTAACTTTCCGGTACGGCACCCCGACGCTCAGGTTTTCAAGATTGAGACTAATTATCGGAGCACCCCAGAAATTCTTGCATTTGCCAACGCTGCTATTGCCGCAAATATCCGTCAGTTTCCCAAGATTCTTCAACCGGCGCGTTCCTCTGGTATGAAGCCCGCCGTCATTGTTACCACAGACGCCCGTGAGCAGGCTTCGTTTGTCGCTCAGCGGGCTCTCGAGCTACGTGATGAAGGGGTTCCACTCAATGAACAGTGTGTTCTATACCGTTCCCATTTTCATGCCATGGAACTGCAGATGGAACTGACCCGCAGGAATATTCCGTACTCGATCACCAGCGGAATCCGGTTCTTTGAACAGGCCCATATCAAGGACATTGCGGCTTACCTCAAACTGGTGAGTAACCCTGCTGATGAACTGGCACTTAAACGACTCGCTCGGATGCTGCCTGGTGTGGGTGGCAAGGGTGCCGAAAAAATCTGGGCCGCTTTTAGTGCCCGCCTCCCCGTCGCTTCTCAGGCCCTTGAAGCGGTTGTGAGTTTTAATGACGCCTCAGATAAAGACGCACTTTCTGATAACGATGGGATTCTGCCGGAAGCAGGCCCAATTATCTTCGTCGCTCCCCTGTTGGTGGCAGCTCATCCTTCTGTTCCTAAGAAAGCGGCGGCTGCTTGGGCTCAATTCACTGCTACTGTCTCGCAATGTGAGGCTCCCGCCCTCCGGTCGGTTCCTGGGCGTATGATTCGTTTGGTTGTTGAGGCTGACTACGAGAATTACCTTAAAAACACGCACGAAAACGCCAAAAACCGTCTGGAAGACATTGTTCAATTGGCCGCCTTCGCCGATCAATTTACTGATGTCGGTACTTTCCTCGCTCAGTTGGCATTGCAGACGAATTTGGAAGCGGAAAATACCCAAGCACGAGACGACGATGACGAGCGCCTAAAACTTTCCACGGTGCACCAGGCCAAAGGACTCGAGTTCAAAGTGGTGTTTGCGATTATGCTGTGTGACGGCCTTTTTCCGAGTGGACGTTCCTCTGAGACCACCGATGGGGAAGAGGAAGAACGTCGGTTATTCTACGTCGCAGTGACGCGTGCCAAGGATGAGTTGTACCTGTGTCGCCCGCTTTTACGGTTCATCCCAAGTGGAGGCGATGCCCTTCAACAGCCCTCTCGCTTTCTTGCTGAAATCCCCTTGGCATTGACCGAGGAGTGGAATGTGAAACCTCAGCCTTCATCGTCCTTTAATTCCGCTCGGGAACGTTCTCAGCAGCCCAGTGAAGCCCCCTCCGATTTCGACGAGGATATGCCTTTTTAAACCGGGCTAAACGAGAGCATTCGGGGGGCTTCGGTTTGTTTATCGAGCGAGTCACCCATGGGATTGGAGGGGCTTTGTAGCGGGTAATTTTATTCTAGCGATTGGTCATTGAGGAGAGGGCTTTTCTTGAGTTTTTGACGAGCGCTGGCATAGTCGTCCTTGATTTGACTGTTATGCCTAAAATTCTTCCCTTTCTTTCTGCTCTCTGCCTTTTTAAAGCCTGTTTGGTGGCTCAAACCCCTGAGGTTGCCATCTATTCTGGACGTCTTGAAGCGGTGCATTCACAAGTTGTCGGTGAATGAGCTGGACTACCGGTGGCAAAGAGCTCATAAAGCAGGGCGTGCTTAAAGAACTAGTATTGCAAGGGCGACGGATGGGATCTGAGGAAGTGGAGTGGTTACGGAGATGGATTGAGGA
>SIAZ01000082.1 GCA_009695405.1 Pedosphaera sp.
CATGGAGGGGCTCAACAGCCTGTTCTCGGCTGTGAAGCGCAAGGCCCGCGGGTATCGGTCGGTCGAATATATAACTACCATGCTCTACTTCGTCGCCGGAAAACTCACCCTACCGTGCTACTGACCCACTGAAAGTAGCGAGGAACCGAGATTATTGACACAAGAAATCCGTTTCGCGCTTCCTTTGGCTTTTCCGAGCGAAGGCAAGAGCATGCCAGCAAGGATGGCAATGATAGCAATGACCACCAGCAATTCGATGAGTGTGAAGGCAGAGGCGATTGAATTTTTTCGGAATTCTGATGATGTCATAGGATGCTGGTACTTGGATTAGTGGGCTAAATTTCTTTTGGAAATGGATCGAATGATCTTTGGTGTGGTTTCGTCGTAATGCTCGCTTCAAAATGGAACGTAAAACTCGAATTCTCTGTTTTCTGTTACTCTTCCTTGGGGGGATTTATTTTTACCAATTCACCGACTGGTTTAGCAAAAAAACTATTCAAGCCAGTGTGTCTTTCCGGCCCGCACGACAGGTAGATAAGGGCACACCTCTTCCGGTGGTATTAGGATTCGATCAAGATTGGCACCTCAATGAGTTGAGTGTTTTCGAACTAGATTTAGCCGCAACCAACCAACCCAAGCGAGAAATTTGGAAACTCGAATCAATCAAAGGGGCTGAGCCTATCCGAGGCTTTCTTTATGGTTCCATCCCTGCGGGAATGAGGGAAGTCAAACCGCCCGGCTTGCCGCCTCGATTAAAGCCGGGCGGGATCTATCGGGTTGAGATGCGAACAGGGCGAATTAAGGGCGCGGTGGAGTTTGTAGCCCGCGGATCAGAGTAAAACAAAGAAGGGAGTTGCCCTCTTCATTTCCTGACGGGCTTACTTTACCTGCGCGATTCCAAAGCGGGACGAGAGGTGAGTCAGTGGTTTTCAGCGCGAATCGATCTGAGCTTCGAGTTCCTTTGATGGGGCCTTGGGGGATTTAAATTTCTCAGTGTAGGTAATGATCCCTGCGCCAAGAACAATCAGACTGACCCCAATCCAACGGAGAAAACTGACCTCTTCATGAAGGATCCAGCGAGCTGCGAAAGTCGTCAGAACGAAGCCGATAGAAGTGAGAGGCCAGACAAAGCTAACATCGCCACGACTCATCAAATAGAGCAGGCAGCCAAAAAAAATAGCCTCAAAGGTGATACCTAAAAGTATTTGATGATTTGTTACCGCAGCGCGGATGAGTCGGACAAACTCAGAAACACTGATTCGGTCCATTTCTCCAATTTCACGAAGTCCACGACTGAGGCATACAACGCCAATAGCCTCAAAAAGAAGACCCGTGATAAGGACAATGATGAGACGAATCATTTTAAGGATTAAAGGAGATGCTGATCTTGGCCTCCGATTTGCTCGAACCTCAGATCAAACAATATCCGAATAGCGACAAAGTTGAATACCGCGCTCACGGATCAAATTTTTGACTTTTGGGCTCGTTAGAGCGTCAAGTTCATGAAGATTCGCCTCAAAGTTTGGATGACAATAGAGTTCCCAGACCCCAGGGGTGAGGTGAGCGAGAAGTTTCAATAGATAGGACTCAGTGATCTGACCACTTTGCAGTAGTCCAAAGGTCGCTTGCGCATAGTTGATAGAGCGATAATTTAGAGATTTCTCGGCCCGCTTAGATAACCAATTAAAAATAAGGGCATGAGACGCCCGATAGACATAGCGACCGCGGGCCCAACCTAAATTTGCGAAGATGGGGTCGCGCGTGAGTCGCATGGAGCGTATGCCCAAGTCTAAGTAGTCTTTTTTTAAAATTTTAAAAACAGTGGGATGAAGGTGAAAATTCAAGTGCCCATTCAAGTGATCTAGTTCGAGCCCCGTCAGACGAAATTCACGACACTGAGCGTGGATTTCCTGCCGAATATAGTCGCGAAGACTCAAGCGAAAAAAGTAATGTAAGCCCGCCGATACAGGATTATCGTTGAAACAAAATTTATCATCTACCAAACCGATGATTTCACTGGGCTTCAAAGTTGATCGACCGCAGACCAAAGTGAGATGGATTCCGACTGAAAGTAATGGGTTTTCTTTAGCAATGTTGACAGCATCATTGGATCGCCCCCCGTTGACCATGAGGCTAGCTGAAGTGAGGATTCCTTCGCGATGCGCCTTTTCAATGGCAAGATTCGTGCTCGAAGAAATGCCAAAATCATCTGCATTGACGATGAGTTGAATTAGTTTTTCAGCATCCATAGTCTGAAAATGGAAATCCGAGCTGGGCTCGCAGTGCTGCGGATAAGATAAGGGTCAGCTTACGGGGTTTAGAAAGGCGAATTGGAGCAACATCAAGCACTTGAAATCGAGATCTTTCAAGGCGCTGTAGCAGATGCCAGTAGACATTTCCCATAAGTTCCGCAGATAGCATGGCTTTCCTCTCGTTCGACGGAAGAAGAATTCTAGCTTGTTGATAATGGGATCGAGCGCGAGTGGACAAAGCTTTAGCTAATTGAAAAAAACGTTCGGACCATCGGTGATTTAAGATTTCTGAAGGATCAACTTTAAATTGAGCAAGGTCCGCTTCTGGAATGTAAATGCGACCTCGGGCAGCGTCGTTTCCAACATCACGCAGGATATTTGTTAATTGGAGAGCTTTGCCCAAAGCGACCGCATACTCCTTACAGATTGGATCATGATAGCCGAATATTTCAATACTAAGAAGTCCCACCACGCTAGCTACACGATAGCAATAGAGTTCGAGGTCGGTTTGATCTGAGTAGCGAGTCTTTTCCAAGTCCATTTCCACGCCTAAAATCAATTCATTAAAGAGACTGAAAGGCAGGGAATAGGTATAGATGTGAGGGGCCAGTTCGCAGTTGACTTCCATCTGAACAGCTCGCCCTTCACAGGCCGCAGCAATATCCGAACGCCAGTTGTTTAATTGCCGTCGACGTTCATCCACTGGGAGCGATTCCTCGTCAGCCACATCATCCACTTGACGACAGAACGCGTACAGCGAAGTCATAGCCACACGTTTCTCCGGAGGCAAAAGAATGAAGGCAAGCGCCAGATTCGATGCACTTTTCCGTGTGATCTGATCTGAGACGCCTGGTTTCACGATTTCGGAGGCGTGATCTCGCCTGATCCTTTCGGCGGCAATCCACCAACTTCAGCCAAGGTCACGTTGCGGCGGGTCTCTTTACTGCGTCGCCTTCGACTGTGTTTCGATTTGATTGATTCTGCCGAAGTTTGGGAAATGGTGCCCCTTTGACGCCGTGCATCGGACTTACGAATAAAAACAGCCCAGATCAAGACCAACCCCAGCACGGCGAATCCGGAGGCAAAAACTGTAGTGATGCCACCCAACGCTTGCCGTCCCACGGATCCCACGGAGGTAGGCAAAGCAGAGATTTGAGAATCAAGGGCCCCGAGCATAAAGATGAAAAGCGGTTCCATCATCGAATGGGAGAGCCTGTTCCGGACTCGGCCTCTTCGTCAACGGTGCCGTCGCTCCCTAAGTTGAGACGATTCATTCGATATCGAAGTGCATGACGACTTAATCCGAGTAAAGTCGCGGCCTTTTCGAGGCTACCATCCATGGAGTTGAGAGCCTGAAGAATCATATCGCGCTCGAAGCGAATCAGTTCATCGGTTAACGATTCGCTATGAGATCGGTCCATGGGCTCCCCTAAACCTTTACGCAACCGAGATTCCACTTCAAAATCAGGAAGGTTCGACGCCTGTATCAGGTCAGACTGTTCCAGAATAACCGCCCTTTCGATAACATTGCGGAGTTCTCGAACATTCCCCGGCCAGATGTGAACTTGGAGTGCCTGCAATGCTAATGGCGAAATATCCCGAATACTGCGCCCTAGTTTAGCCACAAAGCCTTTTAAAAAATGACGCGCGAGTAAGGCAATATCCTCACCCCGATCCCTCAACGGAGGTGGGCGAAATTGCATCACGTTTAATCGGTGAAAGAGGTCTTCTCGGAAGTCTCCTTTTTTGATGGCTTCGACAATGTTGCGATTAGTGGCCGCAATGAGTCGGACTCGGACCCTCATTTCCTGAGTCCCACCGACCCGAGTAAATGAGCCATCCTCCAAGAATCTAAGGAACTTCGCTTGCAGTGATCGACTCATATCTCCGATTTCATCGAGAAAGAACGTGCCACCGTCGGCTTCTTCAACATAACCCCGTTTGGTCCGATGTGCCCCAGTAAAGGCCCCGCGTTCGTAACCGAACAATTCCGATTCCAACAAGGTCTCCGGAATGGCAGCACAGTTGAGCCGGATATAGTGAGCACTTGACTGACGACTGAGGCTATGGAGAGCCCCGGCAATAAGTTCCTTACCCGTGCCACTTTCGCCGAAAATTAGGACCGTTGTATCGGTGGGCGCAACGGTGCGAATGAGTTGCCGCAAGTCTCTGATTTTCTGAGATTCGCCGATAAGATGTTCGAGCCGAAACCCTTCACCAGCGCGTACTTTGAGGGCGGCGTTTTCGGCGAGAAGACGATGCCGTTCAGCGCAACGTCCAACGGCATGAAGCAGTTCATCGGGTTCAAAGGGCTTAGCGAGATAATCAATTGCGCCCGCCTTAATCGCTTCAACCGCGAGTTTAGGAGTTGCGTAAGCAGTGATCATAATGATCGGAAGTCCGGGGCGCTTTTCTGCAGCAGCGCGAAGGAATTCGTAACCACTCATACCGCCCAAACGAGCATCGATAATGACCATGAAATGTTCTTCCTGCTGAATTTGGCGAAGGGCCGCTTCAGCCGATTCGGCGAGACGAACCTCATACTTCTCGCCCTCTAAAACGGCTTGAAGTGACAGGCGCATATTCTTCTCATCATCCACAACAAGAAGGGGAGGTAGTTTCATCTGATGCGCATTACTGTTCGTGCTGGAAGTGTGAGGGTAAAGGTAGAACCGTTGCCAACTTCCGATTCAACCCAAATTCTGCCACCGTAGAGTTCAGTGTTATGCTTGACGATAGCCAAACCCAGTCCTGTTCCTCGATCCTTGGTCGTAAAATAGGCTTCCCAGATGCGGCCTAAAGATTCGGTTGTAATTCCCGGTCCTGAATCGCGGATCGTGACCAGAACTGCGTAGTCGGGCGTTCCACGGACAGAGATCCAGATCTGACCTGAACCGTCCATAGCTTCCCGAGCGTTCACCAGCAAGTTAGTGAAAATTTCAAGATAATGCTCTCGTTGCCCCAGAAATCCGGGCAGAGGTTCTTGGAGGTCGAGATGAACTTTAACCTGAAAACCAGATCCGAGAGGAAGTGCGGTCAGAAGAGATTGATTCACTAAATCTCGGATGATTAATCGTTCGACTCGCCCCTCTGCAAGCCGCGCGTAACCAAGAAGTTCGGTAATAATTCGATCCGAGCGAGCAACTTCTTCGCGAATGATAGATATTTGTTGAGTGACTGTTTTCCCTTCGCGCACCGTTTTCTGGAGGGTGTAGGCTGCATTATTGATAATGCCCAAGGGGGTTTTAAGTTGGTGAGCGATTTCTGCGGCCAGACGCCCCGCTGCTTCCAGTTGATTCCGTTTCAATGTAAATTCTTCTGCGTCAGCATCTCGCTGATGTTGTCTATCTAAAAGAATTTGAAGCCCTAAGCAGACGGCAGTCATGAGGAGAAGGAGGAGTTCCCGTAAGACCAGTGATTCAAACGAATCCGAAGTGGGATCGACCGTGTTTTCGTTACCAAGGTTACCACTACCGTAGCTATCGAGAACTGTATTTTCCATGCGGGTGAGTGCAAGATCAAGGACTCCACTCAGCACGTATGCGGCGCAACCAACGAGGTTTACTAGAACCTGAATTTCTGGCCGAGGAATGACGGCTGCATTACGAACGATTAACCCGAGAAAATACCAGTAAAGAATGCTATCAAAGCCTCCACAAAAAAGAGTGATTGCCCCTAAAAAGGCGAAGTCCAACACCGACATAGAATAGACAACTCGTTGGAGAATCTTGGTCTCAATTTCTTTCATTCCCCACAAAACAAATCCGTAGCCCACCGTAATGGCAGTCATCAGTAAGGTGTAATTGCGGAGAGAATTTAAGACTTCTTCTCGGGGCGTGGTGAGAGTGGTGAATGTGTTGGGGCTAAAGAGAAACCAAAAGAGCAAAGGTGAAAGCAAAGCGCGGACATAGAGCCCGATATTTCGTTCCACAAATCGAACTCGGGTACGGAAAATTGCTGGATCAATCGGGACGCCTGAAAACAGATCGATGAATCTTTGCCATCCTCCGGGTTGGGTTTCAAATCCAGAAGATTCGCTCATGAGCTAACGATCGGTCGATTTCATACCGATGAGGTGCGAGCGATAGATTCGGTAATCCTCGCCACAATTTGTTCCACTGAGGCGAGGCGGCCAACGCCTTCATACCCACAGGACAACTGTCCACTTTCGGGGGCGATAAGAGTGATGCCGCGCGCGATTAGGATCGCTAAATTTGAACACGTCGCTGGGTGGTTCCACATATTGCCATTCATAGCCGGGGCAATAAACACACGCGCTTCAGGTCGAAGAGCAAGGGCAATACAAGAAAGAGCGTCGTCGGCTATTCCGTGAGCGAGTTTAGCGAGGCAGTTAGCGGTCGCGGGTGCGATCAAAAGGATGTCTGCTTCATCAGCGAACCGAATATGGGCCGGCTTCCATCCCTCCTCTGTATCGTAGACATCGGTAATCACTGGATGACGACTGAGGACTTGGAAAGGCAATGGAAGGACAAAGCGTTGTGCGTCGGCCGTCAGTATGACAGTTAGGCAATGGCCCGCCTTCGTCAGTGCACTAGCGATATCGATAGCCTTGTGAGCAGCGATAGATCCGGTGACGCCGAGGAGAATGTTAAAACTCATAGCAGGGTCCATTGAAAGGAGTGTCGAGATGCGCGTGATCTCTCTGCGAAGTAAATCGCTTGAACTTGAGCTAAATCTTCTTCTCTGCTGCCACTCAGCACTAAATAATCGTATTCCTTCCAGCAATTTACCTCGGAATTCGCCGTCTCTAGTCGTCGGGTCAATGACTCCTCGGTATCGGCATCACGACCTCTTAATCGATTCTCAAGTTCGCCCCGAGTAGCCGGGGTAATAAATAAAGTGACCAAACTTCCAACCAACTGTGGATCTTGAGCAATAACAGTACGAATGGTGGCAGCACCCTGCACATCGACATTGAGAAGGACGTCAGCACCTGATTGCAAAAGTTCAGCAACTGAATCTTTCAAGATACCTTTAAAGTCACCATAAACGTCAGCGTACTCAAGAAAATCGCCTTGCTCGATGCGTTGAAGAAAAATGGCACGCGAGAGGAAATGATAATCCACACCATCTTTTTCTCCAAGCCTAGGAGCGCGACTGGTGCAGGTAATGACTCGGCAAAGGTCCGGATTATTTGCAAGCAGGCCTTGGCTCACCGTGGTTTTACCCGCCCCAGACGGTGCCGTGATTAAAAGTATAAGGCTACGATTTGAACGCATAATTCGGGAAAAATCGGATCATTCAATATTTTGGGCCTGTTCGCGGAAACGTTCTAACTCGGTTTTGAGTCCAACGATATCAACCGCGATCCTTGCGTCATTGGCTTTAGATCCAATGGTATTAATTTCACGATTCATTTCCTGAGCAAGGAAGTCTAATTTGCGACCTACTGAATCTGTGGAACGCGTGCAGTCGGCGAATTGATCAAAATGACTTCGTAACCGAGTTACTTCCTCTGAAATATCCGAGCGATCGGCAAAAATAGCAACTTCCTTTAGTAACCGCTCGTCATCCGGTGACACACCGTCGTGGAGAGCAGAACGCACGCGTTGAAGCAGTTGTTCCCGATAGCGGATAATGACCTCAGGGGCCAAGACACTAATTCGATCTAGGCCTTCACGCATCAACGCAATTCGGCTCTCGAGATCCAGACTCAGTGCGTCACCTTCCCTACGTCGCATGGCATCGAATGTATTTAGTGCCTGATCTAAGGCGGGTTGAACCGAAGTCCAAGCCTGTTCAGGATCAATTTCAACGGATTCGTTTTGCAGGACCCCAGGGCAACGGGCGAGAAGATCCAGTGATGGAATTGCGGCAACTCCCGTTAATCCTAACGAAACGCCGATCGCGGTCCACTCCGCAGCATAACTTGCGGCAAGAACCCTGTTGATGCGATTACTCGCCTGCCCGGTTGGTCGGTCAAATCGGATACGCACATCGCAGCGACCGCGGGCCACTCTGCGGTTGATGATGTCTCGAATACGAGCTTCCAAGGCCTCGATTTCCGACGGAATCGATAGGCTGACCTCAGCCTGTTTTCTGTTCACACTTCGGATTTCGATGACAATCTTAGCTCCTTCTGCAGCAACTTCACCATGGCCGAAGCCGGTCATTGATTTCATGGATCAGACGATGCGTTACCACGAACAAGCGACGAAGCGGATTTTTTAGGACACCCAAGATTTCAGGGTAAAAGATCGGTAATTGCCGCCGGCAAGTTCATCGAATTTAACTTTTTTAACCCGATGCCACCGATCAACCGCGTGTATCTCGGTCTCTGGTTTATTTTCTAGGATCGTTACTTGGGCTTTGAGTGATGCAATAGAGCGTTCGATTGGATCGAAGAGACAACTGGCCACCGCTCAGAGCGGGTGTGGCGTTAAAGTCCGTCTCGTCATCACCAATCGTATTTTGAGCGAGCACCTTAAATTCCGGTTCTGCTGCAAACACAAAGACTCCATTGCGTCGACTGACGGCATAAACTCGATCGCCAGCTAAGACGACTGATGCATAAAACGGTTTACCACCACGATCCGAGGTCGAGGCGCCTGGAAGTCTTTCTTTAAAAATTAGCGCACCGGTCTTTGCATTGATGCACGTGGCAAAGCCCGCGTCGCTGGCAAAGTAGAGTCGGCCCTTGTGAGACACCGGTGTCGGTACATAAGTACTGTTGTTGCTACTCCAAAGGAGATGGGTGGCGGTGACATCTCCCTTTCCTCCCAGACTTACCGCTGCGGCTCCCAGCTTTGGAAAACCACCAAATGCAAAGGCGATACCGTCTGCTGTGATGACGCTGGGCGCGCTATTTCCTAGTAAACCAGTGATCGCACATCAGCGTAACTTACCGGTCTCTGGATTAATGCTCCAAAGCTCTTCAGGGACGGCTATAAGTAGGTCTGTTCGTCCCTCGTGAGTTGTAACAACGGGTGTCCCAAAGACATTGGATAAGGGAACTCCTTCCGCCCGCCATAACGAACGCCCAGTTTTTCGGTCCAACCCAATAATCGCATGACATTCCTCCGAAGCGTTTATAATTAGAACATCTCCCGCAAGAACGGGACTTGAGGCTGAACCCCATCCTTTTACGTTTGAACCGTCACCCAAATCTGTTTTTCACACTTCTTTACCTTCGAGGTTAAAGGCTCTGGCACCGTCCCGTCCGAGATAAATATAAACAGGTTTCCCATCGCTGACGGGTGTTTGGCTGGCGTAGCCGTGTTCGCGCAAATATCCGTCGAGTCGATCAGGGTTGGCTTCAGCAGCAATGGATCGGGTCCAGTGGATTTTACCAGTGAGACGATCAATGCAAATAAGCTAACGTTCAATAGAGGAACCTCCTCGGGTTTCGGTCCAAGTGGTGAGGAATATTCGATCGCCTGAAATAATAGGACTGGAGCTACCGGCGCCCGGTAGAGGGGTTGTCCACAGTAGATTCCGTGAGGCGCTCCATTCCGTGGGTGGAGTGGCATCGGGTGAAGTCCCGGAACCTTGCGGACCGCGAAATTGCAACCAGTCGGCCGCAAGGCTATGGCTGACCGTTGCAAGAAAGAAGAGCCCGCTATCAAACTAATCGGTGAGGCGATGGCCTTTCTGAATTCAAAGCGCGGAACAATCCGTGGGAAGAGAATTTGTCCAAGTGCAACTGACGACCAGAAGATTAATGCACCGGATCAAAGGATTATTTCAATCCGGCAGAGTTGTACGTTCGGAACCATGCGACTGCATCAGCTAGAGCTTGGCTAGGTGGAGTTTGAGGCAACCCGAGTTCGAGGATTGCCTTGGATGGATCAAACCACATTTTGTAAGCGGCCATTCGGACTCCTGCGAGCGGCGCCTTAGGTGGCTTTTTAGTTATTTGCGACAACCATTCGTCTACGTGGGCGGCGACCAGTGCGAGGGAATGAGGAACCCGGAAACGAGGTGCGGGAATTCCAGTGATGGTGGTTAGTTCATTCAAAGCCTGCTTCATGGTCCAATTACCCTCCCGATTCCCTAAAATATATCGCTCCCCGATCCGCCCCCGTTCGGCAGCTAAAATATGCCCCTCCGCAACATCTTTCACATGCACCCAATTGAGCCCCGTATCTAGGTAGGCCGGCAAAGCCTGATTAAGAAAGTCGACAATAATCTGCCCGGTGGGCGTTGGTTTTACATCACGTGGACCGATAGGCGCGCTGGGATTGACAATGATAACAGGAAGACCATCAGCGGCGAGGTCACGAGCAATCACTTCGGCTCGCCATTTCGAAACTTTATACGGATTCGACATCTGTGCTTCAGAAACGGGTGTCATTTCATCTGTCGGATCGAACGAACCATCCGCAGTCATTTGTGGCAACCCGATGCATCCCACGGTGCTAGTGTAAACGATACGCGAACACCCCGCCCGTTGAGCGGCAAGGAGGATAGATCGAGTCCCCTCAACATTAGCTCGAAACATGGGTTGATAATTGGGCAGCCAGAGAGAGTAACTGGCGGCAACATGAAAACACCAGTCGCACCCGTGAATGGAACGAGCGAGCGAGTCGAGCGGATCAGTTAGATCACCCGTTACTGACTCGTAGTTAGCACCTACTAATCCCCGTCGATCAGCATTGGGCCTAAGCAAAGCTCGGACCTGATGTCCACGGGCATTTAGGGAGTGAACAAGGTTGGCTCCGATGAATCCTGATGCACCGGTGACGAAGCAAAGCATAGATCAAAAGCTGGGCCCCCCCAGTCACGGGGTTATTTGGCCCAGAAATCGATGACGAAAACGTCGGCGACCAAAGGTCTTACTAGCTTACCGAATTCTTGGTGATCGGGGTGGATCAAATAAGCATCGCGACCCTTTTCAGAATCGAAGGTAAGTATCCAACCGTGAGTGCATCCTTTATTGAGGCCCTCAGGGCTGTTGTTTAATCCCGCCTCTAAAGTCAAAATCTGGGGAATCTTGGTCTTGAGGGCGCGGAAAGCCTCCTCTATTTTGTGGATATCTTCCTTGGAAGCGGTCTCCTTGAACTTAAATGAAACGACGTGCCGAAGATGTCCTTTGGATTTCTTAGAAGTGGCAGCCATGGCGGGTAGAGTGAGGGCGAAAAAGAGAGTGGCGAGAAAAATGAACTTCATAGTGTCATCGATTAAATAGGAGAGGCACTGGATTAAACCATCCAGACGATTTTACGAAGTAGAACTTTCCACACACAAGCTCGGAACACGGCTAAGCCCTGTTCCTAACCTCAAACTAAACACAAAAGCGGACTAGTTATTGATGTCTGCGTGGACGAAATGTTTCTCCTCGGCTTGCACCGCCACCGCCACCGCCACCGCCACGCTGCTGCGGTCGGGTTGGACGCCCGGAGTTTCCGCTCCGACCTCGTCCCTGACCGCCACCGCCACTTTCCCGACGGGTCTCAGAGAGAGGGGCGGCGGCGGCTGTATAGTCAAAACCTTCAGCCCGTTTTCGGACAATACCTCGGCCGATGAAACGCTCAAGCAACCGGAGGTCATCCTGTTCGTCTGAACTGACAAAACTAATCGCATCGCCAACCGCGTTGGCGCGTCCCGTGCGTCCGATCCGGTGCACATAATCCTCCGGCTGAGGTGGAAAATCAAAGTTCACCACGTGCGATATCCCATCAACATCAATGCCTCGTGCTGCAATGTCAGTGGCCACCAAAACACGAACTGTCCCGTTCTTAAAGTCAGCTAAAGCCCGCAACCGTTGATTCTGCGAGCGGTTTGAATGCAGTGTTGCCGTTTTAATTCCAGATTGCTCCAAACGCCGTGCTAATCGATCAGCACTGTGTTTCATTCGCGAAAAAACCAAGACCATTTCCAACCCTGGATTCTGAAGCATGTGGATCAAGAGAGCTGGCTTCAGAAGTTTTGGAACCTCATAGACAAACTGGGTGACTGTCTCCGCAGGATTAGCGCGACGACCGATCTGAACTATTTTCGGGGATTGTTGAAATTCGCGAGTAACTGCCTCGATATCCTTGGATAGAGTCGCCGAGAAAAGAAGGGTCTGCCGACGACGAGGAAGTTCATGGACCACTTGTCGAATTGCCGGAAGAAAGCCCATATCCAGCATGCGATCAGCTTCGTCAAGAATCAGATATTGTAGACCAGAAAAGTTGCCGTAGCGACGCCCCATAAGGTCAATCAATCGGCCTGGAGTGGCGATCAGAATGTCAACCCCGCGACGGAGAGCATCAATTTGCGGACGCTCTCCGACACCCCCAAAGACGGTTGCGACCGAAATTTGCAGATGTTTAGCGTATGCTCGGACGTTCTCATCAATCTGAACCACCAATTCCCGAGTCGGAGCGAGAATAAGAGTGCGAACTTGACCGGGGCCTGTCCTACCGAATGCGAGTTTGGAAAGGATCGGCAGGGTGAATGCCGCCGTCTTTCCTGTTCCCGTCTGGGCGATCCCGATGAGATCGTTACCCGCTAAAATAAGGGGAATTGCCGCCAACTGAATAGGGGTAGGTTCCGTATATCCAGCGTCTTGGACCGCTTGATACACCCGAGTGTCGAGTGAGAGTTCTCTAAATGCCATTTTGAGAGAAAACAATAGATTGTTTCGGTGATTGGGTCGAGCAGCGATGCTGTAAAGGAGGAAAGGATTGGGAGGACAACTCGGGGCGATAAGGTTGGGTTCGACCGATTTGAGCGAACCCAAGGGCATCAAATTCGGAGTCTCAGCTCAGAAGTCACTCAGAGAGTTAACTGACTTACGTGAGGTCAAAGGCGGCGCGGCAAAGAGCCATGGCTTCTGTCAGAGGTTTATTTTCAGCAGCGGAAAAATTCAGTAATTACAGAGAGTGCCTATCTTTACACTTAGTTGAATTTGTAAATTCAAGTTTTCTTTCTCCTCAGAAACCTAGTCAGACTTTCTCGAAGAAGACCCAGAATTTCTGCTCAAACTTTCGGAAGAAAGTAAAAGTGGGATTCTTATCTTTCCTAAGTATTTTAATTGTTTCAGCTGAAATCCAAGATCTTCCGACAAACCGACCTCCAATCGTAGCGGCAATTTCAAATACGACCGCCCTAGAACTTGTCGCCTTTTCAAAGACGTTGAAGGCGACCGACCCAGATTTACCGGCTCAAACTTTGGCTTTTGGACTGGCGAGCGGCCCGACAGGTTTAACCGTGAGCACTGCCGAGGTTCTTAAGGGGACTTCCAAAAACCGAGCTTTTTGAAACGTGACGTTTGAAATTAAAATTTGGAAAAAAACCGACGGCAGTCTGCGGCTCGATGGAATGAACCGAGTGGTTCCGAGAAAGAGTGGGAAGGGTTTCGAGAGGTCTGACGAAG
>SIAZ01000083.1 GCA_009695405.1 Pedosphaera sp.
CGAACCATACCGTTGCCGAACTCCTGCCTTGGAACTGGAAACCGGCGAAAGCCTAATCCGGTCGGTCGACCTTTCTTCCCCGCCTTCGATCGCGGAATATCCTACTTTCGGCAACTAGGGAACCATGAGGTTGGGCGTACGCTTACGCAAGTTCGATGATCAAGGACGTGAATGTGGCGACGGAGAGTGTCACTTTCGCCAAGCACAATATTTTAGTGCAATCGGCTACTGCGATGTTGGCACAAGCTAATCAGCTATCGCAGGGCGTATTGAAGCTCTTGAACTGATCTGCATTCCTTGGTTTGGCTTATTTTTGCGATTTATCGGATGCTAGATTTTGCCTTCACCGAGCGGTTCGATCCCTTAGCACCCTCCCAACGAGGCATCAGCTAAGGTTTTTTTGCGGGATCGAACTGATTTGATTGGACGCCATTCTAGGCAGAAAAATGAGTCACAAAGGTAACGACTCGTTTTTTGGATTTTTTTGGATTTCGATTGGCTGAATTTGGTGGGTTGCGTTTACGCTGGCGATGTCCGCAGCATAGCAGTTTGATCTAGTCGGTCTTAGTACCGTTCTAACCTAGGTCTTGAATGTGAGCGGATTGAATATGTTTCCATGAACACAGTGACGCAGCTCAAAACTATTAAGAAGAACACTCAATCCAAGGTTGAGGCGGAGCTTTCCCGCACCGGCGGACTGCTTCGTTTGGCCCCTGCTTGGGTTCCTCGTTCATTCCTTCAACCAGGATTGCGGATTAAACTGCATCCTGACGACACCTATGCCTATGGATTGAATCGTGGGGGCATCGATGAACGCTGGTTTGCCTCGACGACAGTAACGGCCAATGAAGGTCGTGCTGCAGACGAAGGACTCAGTTACTGCGTGGTTGGCAAGGAACGTTTTACCCTAGCGCAAGCCGTGGAGGACTGCGGTGCCACGGTGGTGGGCAAATCCATTTGGAAAAAGTATAGCAAATGGCCGGTCTACTCGAAGTTCTTCGATAATATGGGCCCGATTCCTCATCATATGCATCAATCGAAAAAACAGGCGGCCTTGGTTGGTCAGGAAGGGAAGCCAGAGAGTTATTATTTCCCGCCGCAACATAACAATGTCGGGAACAATTTCCCCTACACATTCATGGGATTCGAACCCGGTACCACCAAGGCGCAGGTTCGGAAGTGCTTAGAAGATTGGAACAAGGGTGACAACGGTATTCTCGATCTATCCAAGGCCTATCGGCTCAAGGTTGGATCGGGTTGGTTGATCGATCCATGTATCTTGCATGCTCCAGGGAGTCTTTGTACCTACGAACCCCAGTGGGGCAGCGATGTGTTTGGGATGTACCAGAATCTGGTTGAAGGGCGTGAAGTGCCTTGGAGGCTCTTGGTGAAAGATATGCCCAAGAATAAACACAAGGACCTTAATTTCATTGTGGATCAGTTAGATTGGAAAAAAAATGTCGACCCCAATTTTAAGGATAACCATTATATGGAACCGGTGCCCGTTGAGAATACCCGCAAGGAAGGCTTTGTGGATCGTTGGATTGTTTACGGCAAGGTGGATGGAGAACAGTTGTTTACAGCCAAGGAACTAACCGTGGAGCCCGGTACAAAAGCCGTGGTAAAAGATACCGGAGCCTACGGTCTGATTTGCGTCCAAGGATCGGGTCGGATCAATGGGCAACCGTTGGTAAGCCCTAAGCTTATTCGTTTCCATGAATTAACTGAGGATGAGTATTTTTGTACCGAAGACGGCGCTCGTGCCGGAGTGACATTTGAGAACACCAGTGAAACCGAACCCTTGGTATGCCTGCGGTATTTTGGACCAGAAGTGAATCCGAATGCTCCAGCAATGGGTGCCTATCGGAAGAACATCTTCTGATCCAAGTTTGATCAAACAATGAAGCCGGATACTGGGAAACAGAATCCGGCCCTACCCCTTAGATTGGCCGAAAGTCGAACGGTTTCTCTTCAGTGCACCCGTGGTGATTTCCCAGAGGCGCAAGATCCTGGAAGATTAAGGAGATGAACCTTTCACCTTAGACCTGACTATGTTGGTTTTGAAAGCACTCCGGAAAAGCCAATGCCGCTTGAGGCCGCTCATAAAGTCGGCGGTATGGTTTAAGACGCCTTCGGTGGCCGGTAAGGTATTAGAGCGGACCGTTCCGAGAGTGCGATCGACTTCAGTAAGGGCAGCAGGGAGGGTATTATTGAGATTTGAGACAAGAGGACCGACCCCGCTAATCTGGGTATTTAGATTGGTGAGAAGTTGGGGCAATGTTCCGTTTAGTTGGGTGATCAGTGTGGGTAGAGTGGTGTCCAGATGAGCGACCATAGGAGGGACCGTTTTATCGAGATGCGAGACCAAGGATCCGACCCCTGAGAGTTGGTAATTGAGGTTAGTGAGAGTGGCTGTGAGAGAGGAATTAAGTTGGGTTGGTATAAGGAGGTCGCCGAGGCCGCCTGGGCGATCAAGTCGCGCGGCGAGATTTGTGGGAATGAGCAAATTACCTATGGCACCCGGATGACTGAAAACTTCACGAATTTTTGGTAATAAAGCGGTCAGTTCCCCAATGATATCACTGGAGGGTGTTGTTGCGAGAAAGTAGCCATTATCCTTTTTGGTAAAGGCGGAATAACGAATAAAGTCGGTCACATTGGTTTTGTCTTTATTGTAAGAATATTTGTCCCAAAGGAGAGCGAGTTGACCTTGGGCAAGATTAGTAGTGGTGGGAAATCCTTTGCCACTGGTTCGAACGACTTCGAGAAAACTGCCTCCAGCGAAGTCGATGGGAAGTCCCCCAAGCTTCACATAACTATCGGTGAAGATATAGCCTTGGTAGGGATGACGGACTAGGAAGCGAACAAAGACATTGTAGTTTTGAGCTCGATTCCACTCGGTATCATCTGTGGTATTCAGTTCCACAACCTCACCGATAGTGAAGCCCATCATCTTAACTGGGGTACCTACCTTCACCGTTCCTCCATCGCTGAGGTAGGTGTAGTAAGGGACTTGGGTCACCCACCAACCACGTGCCTCGCCGGTAGATTTAATAAACCATGCGAAACCAGTCAGAGCGAGGAGCACCGTGCCTGAGAGGAATAGCACGACCAACCATTCGACTCGACGGAGACGCGTGCGAAGTTGAGGAGTCAGATCTTGAAGGGCCATAATCAGTGAATTTCTCCGAGGATTTCCCGAACACCTTCTTGGCCGCGTGCGGTATGCACAGCGGCTCTATTTCCAAGAACCGTCCAGCGACCGCCGTGGGTCAGGGCAAATTGATGTCCCAAAGGGAGTAGTGGGGTCAGTTCATCGGTAGTAATTACCAGAGTGAGAGGGCTTCCGCCCAAGGCGGGGTGCCCTTGACTGGCGTCACGGAGGAATTGACGCCACCAGCGCATCTGAGTTGTGTCGAGTCCCGAGAGAGGGTTATCGAGAAGAATTAGTTCGGGCTGTTGAGCGAGTGCGCGACCGAGAGCGACCCGGCGGGACCACGAGGATCCGAGATGACTGGGGATTTGTTCGAGGAGTCCGTCGAGTTCGAGATAGTTAATGAGCGGAGCGAGGTCGGAGGCGGCTTCGGAGAGAGTTTCATTGCGGTGATAGCATCGAGGGAGAGCCAAATTTTCCAGAACACTGAGAGCCGGAAACAGACGCCCATTCCCTTTAAAGAGAAGGCCCGTGCGACGACGTATTTCGGTGAGAGCCAGGGCATCGTCGGATCGAATAGGGATTGTTTCGCCAAAGAGTTGTACTGAACCAGAGGCTTGCGGGCGAATACCGGCAATGGTTTCCAGCAGAGCGGATTTGCCAGAGCCCTGAAGGCCGGCCACCACCCAAAACGAGCCGGCCTCGACCTGCCAAGAGACATCATTGAGCAGAGAGCTTTTAGGATTGTGCGGATGCAAGATCCGAACTCCATCCAGAGTAATAATAGGGAGAGCGCTCACAAAAAAAGGTAGAGAGCGATGAACAGAGCATCGAGGAGGAGGCAGGCGATAACGCAATGCCCAACGGTACGGGTGGTGGCTTGGCTGACTTCATCAAGGGCGAGAGGGCGCGCAAGTCCATGATAGCAGATAATGAGACCGATAGCGGCTCCGAAGCTCGTTGTTTTGGCCAAGAGCATAGGAAAGTCGAGCCAGTTCAGGGCGAGCGCAATGGAGCCGAAAAATTCAGCTGGAGATGTTTTGAGGCCCCGAGTGAAGGCAAAGGCATAACCGCTCGTGAGAGTGAGCAGGATGAGATAAAGCGACAGGCAGAGGACCGAAGTTGTAAAACCGACAACCCGTGGAAGGACGAGATAATGAATTGGATCGACACCGAGAGCTTCGAGAGCTTCGACCTCACCGAGAGCCCGAGCGGTACCTAGTTCGATGACTGTGGCAGTGCCAACCCGAGCAAGAACGACGAGACCGGCTGTCAAAGGAGCGAGTTCACGGATGAAGACCGTGACAATGAGTGTGCCACTGAAACCTGAAGCTCCGACCTGTTGCATCAGAGCGAGAGTTTGGCCGACGAAAACCACACCGAGAGCGATGCCGAGGAAGCCGACAATCGGAAGAAGTTGGACTCCGGAACGATGGATTTCGTGCAGAGTGCGAGGCCGAATCACCCGTGAATTTTGTCCGAAACGAGTCCAACCTGTGGCCAGAGTAATGAGAGTAAAGGCCGCGAGATGAGTAACCGTCTCGATTGTTTCGATGAGAGATGGAGCGAAGCGAAGACCGAGCTTGCGGACTTCAGCTCGGTTAAACGTGGAGGGAAGAGGGGCCACGGTGTGCAATAGTTAGAAGGTTATTGAACGGCGGCGGCGGTGGTGGGATCACGTTCAATTTGAGGCGCAGCAACACCCACGAGCCGAGCGAGTCGCTGAAAGGTAGCCTCTTCGGCTCCAGGTTCGCAGATCGAAAAAAAAGAAATATAAGCCCAACGAGGGTTGCGCCCCTTAAATATGACATCACGGATTCCCCACCATTGGCGGTCTGAATGACTCGAAGTCCGCATGCCATCGGCTGCAAACCAAAAGAGGTAAATCCCAGTGACCCGTCTTTTTTGACCGTCGTTAGCCTCGAATTCTTGGGTCATATCGAACCGTTGAACATCGAGACGAAATGAGGGATCGGAGGGCACCGAAATCGGCTGGACTGTTTGTTTAAAAATCTGCCAACCGGCACCGGTCATGCAGTATTCTGGGCGATGGATACTGGTGCGATCGGATCCCATTAGAACCACCGTGGCGGTTGCAGACGGGAGGCCATCATTACTGGCGTAGACTCGTTTTCCGAAAGTTGTGTCGGGAGGAAGGAAAGTGAGTTCGAGTTCGCCGATTGTCTCTACACGGGAACGGAAGCCAGGAATATCTGAGGGGAGCAGAACGGAATTAGTAGTAGCCAATCGACCTGCATCGCTCACAACAGGGACTGGGCCCACACGGACGCCAGGGTTTCCCATTTTGACCCGGCCTTTGAGCCATTGAAGAGATCCGGCGGTACTGCTAATCAGAGCTAAGGTGGCAAGGGTGAGAGCGAGGACACTCGAGTTCATGGAATTAGATCAGGAGTTATTTCGTTGGGAGTGGTACCCGCAGTGGTCAACGTTTTTAGCGGTTCAGGTTCACGGATCAGACGAGCCGTTAAGAAGACGCAGAAGAGAGCGATGAGGAAGGTAACGAATCCAAATTTGTTTTCCACAGCTTGACCGGCGGCCTGACCGGCGGCTTCGGCCACGGCGAAGACAATAATTAAGCGGATCACATTGGCTAGAACAGCGAAGATAGGACTCAGGAAAATCAGGAGCATCCGACGGCCCCATCCCTTAAATTGCAGGAAAGAAAAAGTGACAGTGAGCAGAAGAACAACGGTAGCACTGCGGATTCCGCTGCAAGCTGGAGCCACATCGAAGCTGAAAGCAGGCGCGCTAGCAGTAGCTCGATGGATGACTTGGGTACCCGATTGAATGAGGTTGATATTAAGAATCCACTCACAAAAACCGGTGGACAGAGAGGTGCTAAGCAATCGAAGGCCGAGAGTGAGGCTATCCAAGAAAATGGAGATAGGAATACAGAAAAAGAGAAGGAAGTAGGGGAAAGCGAAGGCTTTCATCCAGTGGCGACCCCAGAGCATTCCGGTGATACCGAAAAGTCCGATAATGCAGCCAGTAACTCCGAGTCGAGTTTGTTGAATGGTGTAACCAGCGAGATGAAGTAAAAGGCCAGCGACGACAATTAAAAGAGCTGGAGCCCAGGGTGACTTCGGGATTTGGGTTAATTCCTCGCGTCGAATGATAAGAATCACGCCCACTAACCAAGGAACCATAACCCCTAATTCATCATCGCGCCCCAGTTTAGCTCCGCCGTCGTAGACGGCCTGAAGCCAACCAAAAATAGATTCAGTCGGAATGTAGCCCAGCGTTGAATTGCCGATGAAGTGAAAAAGAGCCAGCCATGCGATCAGCAAGATAATAAACGGCATCCGGTGAGGGAAGCTGTTCCAGAGAGAGCGGAGTTCTTGAACCATGACGGAGAGACGGAGTGCGTTGCAGTCGGTGTAAGGTTAGTGGCTTGAGGTTCTTTGCCGCAAGATGAAGTCTGAGAAAGAGTGAACAAACGACACCTATTTCGGGCGAGAAACTTTAAATCGAATGACGGTATCGACGGTAGATGTGACTAAAATCCTAGCTCCCTTTTTTCAATCGCTGCTAGTGTTTTCCGGTGACCGTATCTTTTCTGGTTCGATTTATTATTGGGCTCTTGCTGATTTCAGTCTATGGGCTGGTCAGGGCTGAGGAGGAGGTGTTCCCCAAAGATTCGGGAGTGATTGACGTGACAAAGTCTCCGTATTTGGCGAAGGGAAACGGCAAATCGGATGACACAGCAGCCCTTCAGCAGGCGTTGCTTGAACACGGAAATTCCAACACGATTATATTTCTTCCCAACGGAATCTACCTAATTTCTGCCCCTCTACTTTGGCCGAGTAGCGCAGAGCAGCAATTCCGCCAGCGGAACACTATTTTGCAGGGCCAAAGTCGGGAGGGTACCCAGATTAGATTGGCGGATTATTCACCTAATTATTCAGGATCAAGCAAGCCGCGTCGGATGATTTGGACTGGGGATTCTGAGGGGATTCGATCACGTAACGCGATCAGAGATCTCACCGTCCACACTGGGGTTGGAAATCCGAGAAGCATTGGAGTTTGTTTTCATTCGAATTCTCAGGGAGGGATGAGGGACGTTGATATTATAGCCGACGACGATGGGGTTGGTGCCATTGGTTTAGATCTAGCGTTTACCTAGCACAATGGGCCCGCTTTCTTCTCTGGAATTCGGATATCAGGATTCGACTTTGGCATCAAATCCTCTGGGACTCGCTATGCTCAAACTTTTGAAAATATCCAACTGAACAATCAACGCCTAGTTGGCTTTCGTAACGGAGGTCAGGTCATCCATTTGCGGCATCTCTCGGGTACAAATTCTGTGCCAGCAATCGAGAATTACCAAGAGTCCAGCTATACTACATTGATCGATTCGACTTTGACAGGGCGCCCCACCAAGCGACGTCAGGAGCCTGCGGTACAGAATAGAGGGGGACTTTTTGTGCGAGCCGTCACTTTTCCAGGGTACACAAACGGGGTGGAGAACCGGGCTGGAAATAGGCTGCCGCCTAAGAGTCGAGACATCGTCGAATTCGTCTCACATAACCCCTTCGCTTTGTTTCCGTCGGTGACCAATTCCTTGAAATTACCGATCTTAGAGACACCCGTTGTTCCATGGGATCCGCCGGTGGCTTGGTCAGGCCCCCATTTGTTTGGAGGTAAGCCGGGGTTAGACTGTTCGGAGGCCGTGCAGCGCGCGGCTAATTCTGGCGCGCAAACGCTCTATTTTCCCAATGGGACTTGGACGATTGAGCGGACGATCACTTTACGGGGAAACATCCGTAGAGTGATTGGATGCGAAGCACGATTAGTTTTGAACCAAAGCGTTGGGACACCGGCATTCCGCATAGACGACGGGAAAGCAGAGACTGTTCTATTTGAGCGATTGGATATTGGTGGCAAAAAAGGAGCCGCCTTATTTGAAATGATCAGCAAGCGGACCTTGGTCATTCGAGACTGTGCTGGGGTCCAGGGAGGATCACAACCCAGAAGCGGCGATTTGTTTTTGGAGAATGTCAACTCCCTAGGACCTTGGGTCTTTGAGCGTCAACGCGTCTTTGCTCGCCAACTGCACATCGACTTTGAAGGGACGAAAATTCTCAATACTAATGCGACAGTGTGGGTTATGGGCTTGACCACAGAAAAGGGAGGATCAGTGATACGGACAGTCGGTGGAGGGCGTACTGAAGTTTTTTGGGGTGTTTGCCTGTCAACAGGCGGTTGGAAACGGGATCCGATGTTTTTTGTGGCTGATTCGGAGGCGACCTTTCATCTGGCCAAAGATTCCTTGAATGGGCAGCCATTTCAAACCATCGTGACCGAGGTTCGCGGTGGGAAGACCTTGCAACTTTACAGCATCCCAGTCAAAGGCACCTTACCTCTTCCCGAGCGGTTGAGTGGAGTCTTGATCCCTTTCTTCACAGCTCGCCGACAGCCTTGAGCCATTGAAGTGCTGCGGAGCGCACACTTTCTCCGGTGCGCGCTAGAGGTATAGCAAACTTCGGTGTGAACCACGGAAAAGCCCCAGTCAAATCGTGAGTCACCAAGATTTGAGCGTCACACGCTGAGCCGCTTCCAATTCCAAGGGTGAGCATTTGGCGACAATGAGCGGTCAGTTCGGCGGCCACTGGAGGTGTCACCAACTCAAGCACACAAGCAAAAGCCCCAGCGGACTCGAGCACGCGCGCGTCGATCAAAAGCTGTTGATGCCCCGCGTCGTCGCGTCCCTTGATTCGGTAACGGCCCCCTTCCTCAAGGATGTGCTGAGGCAGCATACCGAGATGCCCCATGAACGGAATTCCCGCGCCGATAATGGCTTGAATTTGTGGAAGAATTTCGGTCCCACCTTCGGCTTTAACGTACTCGGCTCCGGCATTGACCAGGCACTGAGCTGTGGCGAGAGCCGCTGAGGGCGTTTTATAAGTGCCATAGGGCATATCGGCCCCCACCAAGGCCCGAGGGCGAGCTCGCACAACCGCACGCAGATGATGCAAAATATCATCGAGTGTCACGTGGGTGGTATCTGGATGACCAAGGACAACCATCCCGAGGGAGTCGCCGACGAGGAGAACTGGGACGCCGGCTTCATCCAACAATCGAGCGCTGGGATAATCATAAGCGGTGAGTGCTCCGAAGCGGCGGCGCCCTTTCCAAGAGAGCACCGTATCGATGGTAACTTTGTTGTCCACACGTTGATTCTGGCTAGAGAGATCGGTTGATGAACAGAAAACAGTCTCAGTGACCGAAGGGGGGAGTGGAGTCATTCGCTGAGAACTATGGGTGGACGATCCCCGAAAAGAGCTGTTCCAATCCGGACCAGAGTCGAGCCTTCTTCAATAGCAATTTCCATATCGCCGCTCATACCCATACTTAGAATGGGCAGAGGTCGATCCAAGCGTTCGGCACACCGATCTCGAAGTTCGCGAAGACGTCTAAAAAATGGGCGTACTCGTTCTGGATCCGCACAGTAAGGGGCGATGGTCATTAGGCCCTGTATTTCGAGTCGATCTAGGAGTTGGAGTGTGCTGATTTCCGAAAGAAGACGTTCTGGATTCCAGCCGAACTTGGATGCTTCGCCAGCGACGTTCACTTCGAGAAGAACCCTCATTCGTCGAGACTGTTTTTCCGCCTGCTTTTGGATTTCGCTGGCCAGAGTGGCACTATCGATGCCTTGGACGGTGTGAAATAGGGAGACGGCATCACGCGCTTTGTTGGATTGAAGATGCCCAATGAATTGCCACTGAAGGTGACTGGAGCAGAGGTGAATTTTAGCGCGCGCTTCTTGAATTCGATTTTCGCCAAAAACAGTCAGGCCAAGCGCAGCGGCTTCAGTAATACGTTCTGGAGGTTGATTTTTACTGACTGCCATAAGAGTGACCGAAGCCGTGACCCGATCGACCCTTGAGCAGGCGGCGGCGATGCGGTCTTGTAGACGCAGTAAGTTCGAGCCGATTTCAGACATTGTTCGAGATTAGAGTGGTTTAGCCTTAAGGGAAACTGGGAAGTGACGCAGGGTTGCCTATGCACCGGAGAAGAAGATGGACTTCTCGGCGGTCTGGCTCGCACTGTCCCCTCAGTTTCGGCTAAGCTATCGCCCATGAACAAAAACGCAATTGTGACAGGGGGAGGATCGGGTGTGGGGCGCGCAACGGCAGTGGCTTTAGCAGCGGCGGGTTGGCAGGTGGCGATTTTGGGGCGCCGCGCCGCGGCCCTAGAAGAAACACGAATCCTAGCCGGCGAGGTTCAGACGAGAATTCATCCGTGGGTTTGCGATGTCGCCGATGGAAATCAAGTCACCGAAGTGATGGCTCGAATCCGGGAACTCATCGGAGGTGTGGAGGTGCTGGTGAATGCTGCTGGGACCAATGTGCCCCAACGTTCTCTTGAAGTTCTGTCATTGGACGATTACCGAGCCATGATGGGTGCTAATCTCGATGGAGCTTATTATTGCGTCCAAGCTGTTCTTCCAGGGATGCGAGAGCGTGGTTCCGGAACGATCGTTAACATTATTTCGGATGCCGGAAAACAAGCTTCACCCAAGGCTGGCCCCGGTTATGTGATCTCTAAGTTTGGAATGGCCGGACTTACTCAAGCGATTAATGCCGAGGAACGTCCGAGAGGTATTCGCGCGATTGGGATTTTCCCGGGTGACATCGACACTCCTATCCTGACCAAACGGCCCATTGTGCCTGATGCCGCGGCTCGAGCGAGGATGATGCAACCGGAAGATATCGCAGCCTGTGTGATGCTCGCGGTGCAGTTACCTCGTCGGGCGGTGATTGAGGAGTTGGTTATCCGCCCGGGAGGCTGAATTGGGAAAGACGGATGGGGCCCTGTCGCGCTCTGTTTATTACCGTGATTGCCTTCGGCCGCTGAGTGTCTCAATCATGGGCTTTCATATGATTCGTTCGCTTTCATCCGCGCGTGTTCTGACCCTCGCAGCACTGGCATTTGGGATTCCCGCACTGAGCGCTCAGGTTTTTCAGCGCGAGATCGTCAACCGACTCCTGAGGAATTGTCTCGTCTTCCAGCGGTGATTCCGGCAACGGCCGCCGCTGACTTAAAAGAGGTGCGAGTTCCCTCTGAATTCGAGGTTACTATTTTCGCGACACCGCCCGCGGTAAATTATCCAGTCTTCGTCGCCGCATCGACAGATGGAACCTTGTATGTATCGAGTGATGGAAATGGTTCTCTTGATCGGAAGCCTCATTTGGGACGGGTCCTGAGGGTACGCGATACCAATGGCGATGGCCAAGCGGACGAGGTAAAAGCCTTTGTGGCGGACGTCGATTCACCCCGTGGATTAGTATGGGATCATGATCGGCTTTATTTGCTGCATTCACCGGATGTGAGCGTGTTTGTTGATGCCGACGGCGACGGGGTAGCTGAAGAGCGACGCACCTTGGTGAAAGGGATTGGGTGGACATTTAAGGAGCGTCCGGCAGATCACGGCTCGAACGGATTAACACTTGGTATCGACGGTTGGCTTTATGCAGCGATTGGAGATTTTGGATTTATGGAAGCGGTGGGAACTGATGGGCGGAAGCTACAAATGCGAGGCGGCGGCGTGGTGAGGTTTCGTCCTGATGGCAGTGGATTAGAAACGTGGGCAGAAGGGACCCGTAATATTTTGGAGGTTGCGATGAGTCCTATGCTGGATGGTTTCACTCGGGACAACACCAATGACGGCGGTGGGTGGGATATTCGTTTGCATCATTTCAGCGGTTTGACCGATCACGGATATCCTCGGTTGTTCAAGAACTTCGGTGACGAAATTATTCAACCTTTGGCCGACTACGGTGGGGGATCTGGTTGTGGTGCCGCTTGGATTGGTGAACCCGGCATTCCTGACCGCTGGAATAATGCGCCTCTCACCGCAGACTGGGGCCGCGATTGGATTTATCATCATGGGTTGACTCGCAAGGGAACCACATTTGTCGCATCTCAAGAGGAATTCATTCGGTTACCGCGGGTGACCGATTTAGATGTCGATGGTAACGGAGCCATTTATGCGGCGAGTTGGATAGGGGCTTCCTTTGCTTGGGTTGGACCGGAGGTGGGTTTTATTGCCAAGGTCACGCCTAAGGGCCATCGACCGGAGCCTATGCCAGATTTTGGCTCACTTAACGCGGGAGCTCTCGTTAAACAACTGGAGTCGACAAGTCATCGAAGGCGTCTCGAAGCTCAACGAACTTTGCTGCGTCGAGTCGATTCCGGCGAATTAGACGGTAAAAAAGTGATGGGATTATTGCGTAATACTGCGACTGGCAAAATGAGCAGCGGGGCTACGAAAGCAGCGGCTTTAGCTACCTTGGGCCAAATGAACTTGCCGGGGGTTGCTGCACGTTTGGCCCGGATGAGTCAGGAGACCGAACTTGCTCCTGCCATCCTGCGTGCTCTGGCCAGTCGCCGAGATACGATGGGGACTGTCTCAATCGATCTTTTGAAGCGGCACTTGGCATCAACAGATCCAAAAATTCGACTCGAGGCCGTTAATGCAGCGGTCCGGGTGACTGGCCCGACTTCGGCGAGTGCTCTCGTTCGGTTGCTTGACGATTCCGATTCGCTTGTGGTCCATGCGACGGTTCGTGCCCTCGTTGAGGCTCAGTCAATTTCCCCTTGTTTTACGGTTTTGGATGATCGTCGATCGTCGTCGGGAGCCCGCATTAACGCCTTAAAGGCTCTGCAACGGTTGCATCAAATGTCTGTGGTAGAGGGGTTGATTCGTCGATTGGAATCGGAGTCTGAGGTAACCCGGCGCGCCGGCATTCTCACCACCCTTTGTCGGCTTCATTTTCAGGAAGGAGTTTGGAAGGGTGATTCTTGGGGAACACGCCCCGACACACGAGGGCCCTATTATCAACCTGAGACATGGAGCGGAACTGTTGCAATTATGACCGCACTAAGGGGATCGTTGAATTGTGCAGACTCGACCGAAGCTGCATTTATTGGACGTGAGATGTCGCGTCATAGGATTCCGGCAGGGGATGCATTGGCTCAACTGATACGGAGAGCCGTCACTGAGGCGAGTTTATTACCGGCGATAGCGGCGCAGTTATCGGAAGCTGAGGAGGTGCCGGCAGCGGCGGTGCCCCTTTTGATTCGGACAGCGACTGGAGCGGACACCCTAGATGCGACCCGGGTCCAGGCGGTGATTGCTTTGATTAAGACGGTAGACGCCTCGGGGTGGCGAGCCGTTTTGGAAGCCTTGCCAAAGGCCGTGCATTCACGAGTTGACGGTAAGAATCAGTTCCAGAGGAGGTGATCGTCCTTGTTTTTGACCAAGACGCAGAGTTGAAGGAGATGGGTAAGGCCGGTGCGGCTCCAGAACTGACCACAGCCCCGGAGACGGCGCTGAAACT
>SIAZ01000084.1 GCA_009695405.1 Pedosphaera sp.
CGATGCCCCGACGACCACCGTGTCGCCCGACACGGCTACCGAGGTGCCGAATCCGTCAGACTGACCTGTGTTGCTGGCTTTGAGATAGGCTTGCTGCGTCCACGTCCCATTTAAATTGCGCACAAAAACGTATGCCGCGCCGGAATTCTCTGCGGCCTCGTTGAAGGTGGAATTGACACCCGTGGAGTCGCTGTTTTCGCGGGGCGCCCCGACGACTGCCGTGTCGCCCGACACCGCGACAGAGACTCCAAACCAGTCACCCTGAAATTGTCCAGAGTTTCCTATAGTCCCGAGGTTATTGGCTTTGATATAGGCTTCCAAGGCAAGCAACGGGGGCTGGGCGTGCAAGGGGGTAGTTCCTCCTAGAAAAGCGAGGAGACCCAGCACGACTGTTTTTAAAAAATCTGAAACGTTTTTATAAACTTGGGCTGTCATAAATTTCACTTATGCTTTCCACACAATTGCCTTGGTAGGGATGTTTTCGAAAAAGTGAAAAAGGCTTGTTACGGGTAGGCGTGGTCCAGAGCGATTGATAGATGGCATGAGAGCTAGCGGCCGCTTAGATCAGAGTCTAAGGTAGGCTTTTACCTATGAGAAGTCACCTAATTTTTCATCGTCTCTAAGCGTGGCATCGGACCCACCGTTGCCAGTTCTCACCGCCCCTTATTCTTCCCTACGGATTCCCGACACTTTAGACGGTATTCACCTGCATTCATCTGCATAGGCACTTATCAGAAAAGCCAATAAAAGGCCTATTTGTTGGGTTTTCTGACTTGTGTCTACAGTCTTTTAATAACTGCACGACGATACGGGTTAGATCCGGTGGCAGGGTTGACGGATGTGTTGCGGCGTATTCCACAGGCAACGAACCCTACCGTTACCCAACTCCTGCCTTGGAACTGGAAACCTGCGAAAGCCTAATCCGGTCGGTCGACTTTTCTTCCCCGCCTTCGATCGCGGAATATCCTACTTTCGGCAACTAGGGAACCATGGGGTTGGGCGTGCGCTTACGATCGGCGGACGTTTTCGGCGGACTTCGATTCGTAAACCATTCAGGCACTTATTCTTAGGGAATTTATCTGATTACAGAAAAATTTATTCATACTAATTGTAAATATTTATCTTAATATTTTTATTTTACCATGGCTCTAACTTAAGTATTTTAAAAAAATCCATGACCAAAAAAATATCGTATCTCAAATAGGTGATGACTCACAACTTACTCAAACACAAATACTTAAAGTTATTCAACAGACACTAGATGTTATTTCAGAATCGGTTGCTGCCGGCAAAACCGTCGAACTTCGGAACTTCGGTGTCTTCGAACTTAAATTGCAAAAAGCTCGTACGGGTCGAAACCAAAAAAATCCAGCAGCTAATCTGCGCATTCCTGCACGCTTTGCGGTCAAGTTCAAGCCTGGCAAGGAAATGAAAAAGTTGATAAAACAGCCTATTCCTTAAAACTTTTGCTGCTGCAGGATGGATCGGTGCGTAGCTAAAATACTCTGTTTCAAAATAAAGTGGGTTTGCTTCATTCGAATAATTGTCTCATTTAATTTGCTACATCTAATCAGGCAAGTAACAACCTCGAAAAGTTACTGATTTAAGTGCCGCGACGAGTTATTTTCTAGATAAAGTCTAGATTATTAGATGCACTTACCACCTGAAAGTTAGGCCTTGTTAAGGTACTTCAGTTTTAAGCCTTAATACGTTTAATTAAAGTCTAAAAACTCAGGATTTGACTATTAATTATACTAAATAGTCTAGCTTTCATATCTTTTTAAATTAATTAGGTTCGTTTTTGAAGCAGGAACGGTCCTCTCAGTTTTCGGGATTTTACCCTGCATAACCCCTTAAGTGGATTCAACAACGCCTGACTTACGGTCTGAAGCAGAATTGATCACGGTGACCTTCGGCGGGAGAGGTCGGGTTCGGGGCTTCTTACTTCAGTTTTGTCACCTTTTTGTTTCCTATTTCCTGCGTGATTCATCCTCAAATTTCTGGTCTGGTCTTAAAAGTTAAAGGGGCTTTCATAAACTAGATCCTCGAAGCCTCGTACATCACCATGCTGGTCCCCAATTTTAACCAATCCAATTCGTCTTGCTGAATGGCACCTTTCCGCATCCTCTGGGGCTCTATCACGCTCGCTATCGTCCTGATTGTATTGCTTCGATGGACACCGTCTTCTAACTCACTTTCCTCCATCAATCGTCCCCTCGAACTTCTTTGTGCGGCCGGCCTGAAGGGACCGGTAGAAGCCGCCGCACTCGATTTCGAGCGCATCACTGGCCAATCAGTCCAAATTCAGTTCGCTGGATCCGGCACACTTCTTTCCAATCTGCGGGTCAGTCAGCGCGGTGATCTTTTCATTCCAGCCGATAACAGTTTCGTCGATATCGGACGCTCAAACCATCTTTTGGCTGAGGTTTTGCCTCTCGCACAAATGTCTGCGGTCATCGTTGTTCCAAAGGGAAATCCGAAAGCTATTCACTCTGTCGCTGATCTTCTTCGTGATGATATTCGAGTGAGTCTGGGGAGCCCCGATTCTGTCGCCATTGGCTCTATCACCCGCAGAGCTCTGGTGAAATCAGGTCAGTGGACCGCTCTTGCTGCTCAGGCCACAGTTTTTAAACCGACGGTGAACGACATCGCCAATGATGTAAAACTAGGCGCGGTTGATGCTGGTATTGTTTGGGATGCGACGGCGGCTCTCTATCCTGAATTACAGGCTGTTCCTGTCCCAGAACTGGCTGTGCCTCGAGCCGAAGTCTCGGTTTGTCTGCTGAAGTCTTCCACTCAACCGACTGTCGCTCTCCGTTTCGCTCGCTTTCTCGCGGCGCGCGATCAAGGCCTTCGTCACTTCGCTCTCGCTGGATTCTCTGTTGCTCTAGGAGATCTTTGGACTCTTCGACCCTCAGTACTGCTCTTCAGTGGTGCTGTTAACCGCTCGGCGATCGAACCGACATTACGCGAATTCGAAGAGCGGGAAGGAGTCGAAATCACTCGTGTCTATAACGGTTGCGGAATTTTAACGGCTCAAATTCGTTCGGGTCAAAAGCCCGATGCCTACTTCGCCTGCGATGTTTCATTTATGGACTCGGTTCAAAGCCAATTCCAACCGGCGGTTGCTCTGGCTGAAACATCCTTGGTCATCATCACTCGCAAGGGCAATCCATCAAAGATTTCCGGTTTACCAGATCTCGCACGGGATGGCTTAAAGACAGGCCTTTGCAACGAACAGCAAAGCGCGTTAGGGGCTCTAACAGCCCGCTTACTCCGCCAATACGGACTCTTTGACGCGGTTATGAAACGAGTTGCCGTCCAGACGCCCACAGCCGACTTATTACTGAATCAACTCCGATCGGGTGCTTTGGATGCTGCCGTGGTCTATGAGGCAAATGCTTCACAGGTACTGGCGACGGTCGAGGTCATTCCTCTCAGAGGTCCAGGCACTCTCGCTACTCAACCTTATGCCGTGGGTCGCCTTTCCAACAATGCACTGCTCATGCAACGATTGATGACAGCTTTGCAATCAGACATTGCCCGTGCACGCTTTGAATCGAATGGGTTTCGATGGAAGGGACCTTCCGGTGATTGACCCACCCACACCGCTGCCGCCTCCTTTCAAGTTGTCGGCAGATAGATGGTTTTTTATGGGTTTAAGCCTCTTGAGTGGGACCTACGTCGTACTCTTGCTAGCAATGATCGGCGCTGATTTTTTTTATACCACGCCCGGCCACCTCTGGCGAGCCCTTGGCAGTCCGGAAATTCGCTACGCTATTCGACTCAGTCTCCTCTCCTGTTCTCTCACCACGCTGCTCTCACTCTGGGTCGCTGTGCCGATGGGGTATCTGATGAGTCGTCGACGCTTCCCGGGTCGCGCTTTGCTCGATGCCTTACTCGACATCCCCATCGTTCTTCCACCCTTGGTCATTGGACTAAGTTTATTGATCCTTTTCCAGTCCCCTCCTCTCCGAGCTTTAGAACGCATCTTCCCCGTCACTTACGCGATTCCTTCCATCATTCTTGCTCAGTTTATGGTCGCCTGTGCTTTCGCTGTGCGAACGCTTCGAACGACCTTTGATGAACTAAATCCTCGCCAAGAGCAGGTCGCCCTCACCTTAGGATGCAACCGCAGTCAGGCTTTCTGGCGGGTTGTTCTTCCATCAGCTCGCCGTGGGATTCTCACCGCAGCAACGCTCGCTTGGGCAAGGTCTCTCGGAGAATTTGGCCCAATTCTAGTGTTTTCTGGTGCCACACGTATGAAAACAGAGGTCCTACCAACCACAGTTTTTCTCGAATTATCAGTGGGGAATTTAGAGGCAGCGGTCGCTGTTTCTCTGCTGATGGTGGGTGCAGCAGTCGGGGTGCTCCTCCTTATTCGGCACTGCGGGCGACCTGACCCCACCTCCCTTCACCCTCTCTGAGATGATCACCTTGCATCAGGTCACTTTGGTAGCGGGCAGCTTTGTACTGCGAGATGTCTCCCTCGAAATCCCTGCAGGTAGCCACACCGTACTGATGGGGCGTACCGGCTCCGGCAAAACAACTCTCCTCGAAGGAATTTGCGGTCTGCGCCCCGTTCAATCTGGTACGATCCGAATCGGATCTGTCGATGTAACCCTACTCCCTCCGGGCCAACGCGGTATCGGTTTTGTCCCGCAAGACGGCGCTCTCTTTGACTTTTTAACTGTTCGGCAACAACTCTCCTTTGCTCTCGATCTCCGCGCTTGGTCTGCCGAACGTCAAAAAATGCGTGTCCAGACTCTCGCCGCTTGGTTAGGCCTCACCTCTCTTCTCGACCGCTATCCACAAGGGCTCAGCGGCGGAGAACGTCAACGGGTCGCTCTCGGTCGGGCTTTATCTTTTCAACCCACGGTCCTCTGCCTCGACGAACCTCTCTCCGCACTCGATGACGATACCCGCTCGGAAGTTTGCGCTATTTTAAAGGAAGTTCGCGCTCGAACGGGCATCACTCTTCTCCACATTACCCACAACCGATTCGAGGCCGACCGTCTCGCCGATCGAATTCTATTCCTGCGCGATGGACATATTGAACATCTCACACAGCACTCCTAAAGAGGATTTACCTCTGCTGACTGCCGAGGAAGCGGAGACCTACAGTTGGCAACTGCCAGTGACTGGTTTTGGCGAACTGGCCCAGCGCCGACTCAAAGGTGCCTCGGTCCTGATCTCTCGCGTCGGGGGACTTGGTGGGAGTGTCGCCTTCCAATTAGCCGCTGCCGGTGTCGGACGTCTCATCCTCGCTCATGGCGGCAACTTAAGAGCAAATGACCTCAATCGGCAGCTACTGATGACTCAAGATCATCTGGGTAAACCGCGCATCGACAGTGCGGTCGCTCGGCTCAAAGCACTGAATCCTCGTCTAGAGATTATCGCTGAAGCGTCTAATATTTGTGTCGATAATGTCAACCGACTCACCGACCTCGCCGATGTCGTCGTCGATTGCGCGCCACTTTTCGAGGAACGTTATCTTCTTAATCGCCACGCGATGGCTCAAGGTAAACCAATGGTGGAAGCTGCTGTCTACGATCTAGAATTTCATCTCACCACTTTCTTTCCTGGACGAACGGGATGCCTCCGCTGTCTCTATCCCGAGCCGAGTACGACTTGGACTCGCCGCTTCCCTGTTCTCGGTGCTGTCGCGGGTACAGCCGGATCTCTTGCTGCTCTCGAAACTATTAAGGTTATCACTGGTATGCCCGGAAATCTCGCCTCCCGCCTGCTCTGCTGTGATCTCAGTTCATATCGGATGACCTTTTTAAACACGCAGCGAGTTCCCGAATGTTCCGACTGCGGTTTTCTCCTCTCTTCAGTTCAAATATGAGGCGTCGTTTCCCAACTCCAATCCAGCACGCTTTCCTAGGCCTCGCCCTGCTCCTCTGGATCTCACCCGCTTATGCCTGCCGCTATTCGGTCAGAGATGCCGGCTTCGTAGATCTGGGTACCCATTCTTTCCGCTTACGGAGCCGATTTTCTCAAGGGCTTTCCGAAATCCAAAGAGCCGCTCTCTTGCAAAAAGCTAGAGTCCTTCTTTCCGACTCTAATATTTCGGTTGTTGAGCTCTCCGATTCCACTGATTCACAACACCCACCGGGATTCCTTCTCGAAGCTGACACGGGGCAAGGTCTTTCTATTCCTGTTGGCAAAGGTTCTTCAGCCGAATTTGAAGTCGCCTTACATTCCATCGCTTCCTCCCCCACTCGCGATCGCCTTTATCAAGAAGCTCTAAGGGCTTACGCTGTGGTGCTTTTAATTGAGGGAACCGATACCTCGGCCAACCTACGGGCTCGTGCGGATGCCCAAACAGCAATCGAGGCTACCACACGGCTTTTAGCCTCGATGCCTAAACCGGTCAGTGACCCACCTCAGCAAATCAGCCTAACTCCCGATCAACAAACTCGGGAAGCTGTTCTCCTTTGGGGCCTCGGCCTCGATCCCGCTTTAACAGACGGACCGCGGATTGTTTTGGTGTACGGACGGGGCCGTCGTCTTGGAGTTCCTTTAGAAGGGCCTTTAATTACTCAAACAGCGTTGCGCGACCGACTGATCCTCATCGGCCAAGATTGCGAGTGCGACCTCGACCGCGCTTGGTTGCGCGGCCCTCTCTTGCCGGGACGCTGGACTTTGTATCTTCAGAAAACCGCACTGATCCAACTCGGCTTCGATCCCTCTAACCCTATGGTGCGCGCTGAAATTAGCCGGATTGTTGAACGCGGTCCGCAGGTTGGGCAGCGCAAACGTCCACCGTCGTCAACCCAAGCGCTCGGGTATTCCGAGGATGCAGTGGAAACCTCTGGAGACTCACCGAGCGTTGACGATCCACCGGAGGTCACCGATCTTCTGCCCAAAAAACAAATCGCCTCCACTCAAGACGACTCTCGGATCAACCAAGACACGGGGACTAAACCCAGTCATTGGGCTTGGGGACTACTTGGCATCACCCTACTTGTCGCACTAAGCGCCGGCAGTTGGTTCGCCTTTAAGGCAATACGACGATGATATCCTCTTTCCAACTAATCCTCCGCGAAATGCGGCATTCACGGCTCAATACCTGCCTCTCTTTGGTGGCCATCATCGCCACGGTCGCTCTCCTCGTGGGTGTGCATTTGTTGACGGCTGCTGCGGAAAGGGAAGCACGCCGTGTCTCCCGTGATCTTGGATTCAATCTTCGTATTGTTCCGCGCAACACCGATCCAGATCGTTTCTTTTTAGAGGGCTATTCCGACCAGACGCTTCCCGAGGATGCTGTCCGACAACTGGCCAGTGCTGCAGGGACTTTCGTCACATTTAATCACCTCACCCCCGCTCTCGAACGACGTATTCGTCTCCAAGAACGAGACTGCCTCCTGACTGGCCTAGGGCAGTCCGTCACTGGACCGGGTGAAAAAAAACAGCCCATGGGTTTTCATATCCCTCTGGGTAAAGCACATGTCGGCTTTCTTCTCGCCCACCATTTCAACTTAAAAAACGGATCTTCTCTTCGAGTTTTAAATCGAGATTTAGTCGTGGAAAAGGTGCTGCTTGAAGCGGGGACTGACGAAGATCTGCGGCTCTATACGTCTCTTGCAGATGCCCAAACGATCCTCGGGCTTTCAGGTCGAATTAGTGAAATCAAAGCCATCGATTGCCTGTGCCTTACCGCCGATCAAGATCCACTCACTCAAATCCGTGCTGCCCTCGAAAAAGTACTGCCAGAAGCGCGTGTTCTCCAAATGAGAACTCTCGCAGACGCTCGAGCCAAACAACGACAGTCGTCCGAAAATGTCACCGCATTTGCTGTCCCGATGACGCTCCTTGCTGCCGCCCTCTGGGTCGGGACCCTGTTTATCCTTAATGTTCGGCAGCGACGATCGGAAATCGGTCTCTGGCGTGCCCTTGGCAGCGGCTCCGGTTCTATAGCCACTTTATTCCTCGGAAAAGCCGCACTCCTTGGATTAATCGGTGGAACCGTGGGCTACTTTGTCGGTACGACCATTGCACTCCAATTCGGCCCGCACCTTTTCCCAGTGACCGCTGCCAGTCTCCAAGCTAATTTCCAACTTTTCCCAAAGGCCCTCTTACTGACTTCCGCCTTTGCCGTTCTCGCCGCCTTCCTTCCTGCTATGATCGCTGTGGCACAGGATCCTGCCGGAACTCTTCGGGCCGATTAGTTATGATTTCTTGCTCACAATTAACCCGGAACTTTGCCCCATCAGCGGGCTCTGTGCTCGGAATTAGCCAAGTCTCTTTCCAAGCTGATCGAGGTGAATTTGTGGTCCTCCACGGGGCGAGTGGCTCGGGAAAATCGACACTCCTCCTTATCCTCGGCGGAATGCTTCAACCAGACTCTGGCACACTCAGTCTCGACGGCTTTAATCCCTATACTTTAACCCGACCCGATGCCGCCCAATTTCGAGCGAGAACAGTCGGCTTTGTTTTTCAACTCTTCCACCTCATTCCCTATCTCGATGTCCAGCTCAATATTCTTGCGGGATTACCCGCTGGTTCACCCAATGCCACCTCACGTGCCGATGACTTAATTAAGCAACTTGGACTTCTAGACCGCCAAAACGACTACCCTGCCACTCTCAGTGCCGGTGAACGCCAACGGGTGGCACTCGCTCGAGCCTTATTGAAGTCCCCAAAAGTGATTTTGGCCGATGAACCCACCGGCAATCTCGATCCATCCAATGCATCCATCGTCCTCGATCATCTAGACGCCTATCGGAAACGCGGTGGCACAGTCCTCCTAGCCACCCACGGCTCCGATGCCGACCGCTATGCTGACCGTATCCTTCGACTCGACGCAGGGGTTCTGGTTTCTGCTACCTCTCGTCCACCCCACCCCACTTCCCCACGATGACTCTTCAAAACTTCTGTACTGCCCTTATTTTAAGTGTCGGTTTAGTCCACCTAACCGCGGCCGATTGGACTACCTATCGAGGGGATTACACTCGCAGTGGTGCCAGCACCAATCCCCTGCCCGGCACCTTGGTAGAGGCTTGGTCTTGGACCTCGACTCATCCCCCTCAACCGGCTTGGCAAGGAGAGGCTAAATGGGACGGCTGGAACAAAGTCTTCGATCTCAAGCCACGTCAGATTTTTGACCGAGCTTTTCACGTGGTGGTCCAAGGTAAACGCGCCTATTTCGGTTCCTCTGCAGATGATCAAGTGCGCTGTCTCGACACTCAAACAGGCAAAGTTCTCTGGACCTTCTTCACCGAAGGCCCTGTCCGTCTCGCTCCAACTCTACTCAATAATCGCATCTTCTTTGGCTCCGATGATGGCTGTCTCTATTGCTTAGATAATTTGAGCGGCGAACTCGTCTGGAAGGTTCGCGTCGCCCCAGAGGACCGTCGCATCCCCGGCAACGGGCGCCTTATCTCCGCTTGGCCGGTCAGAACATCGGTCATCGTTCAAGAGGGATTGGTCTTTGCCACAGCCGGTATGTTCCCAGCCGACGGCGTCCATTTGATCGCACTCGATGCAGCCAGTGGTGCTGAGAAATGGCGTCAAATCCAGACCGATCTTCCTGCCCAAGGTTATTTGTTGGCTTCCAAAACGCGTCTCTATATTCCTGCTGGACGTAACAATCCTGCGGTCTGCGACATCGCTACGGGTCGACGAACCCGTGTGGTTGAGGGTAATGGCGGCACCTACGCTTTGCTCACCGACGATATGTTGGTTTTTGGCCCGGGCCAAACCGGCCAGTTAGGCGCTGTGGAAGACTCTTCTTCTGATCAACTCGCCACCTTTCAAGGCAATCAGATGATCGTTGTAGGCGATCGATCTTATCTCCATTCCGATACGGCACTCAGTGCGCTGGATCGTAAACGTTATTTGGAATTTGCGCGGGAGCGAAAACGTCTTTCCTCTCGACAAAACGCCCTTGGTAAAAAACTCAAAACGCTCGGGACTAAACCCGAAAGCGCTTCCGAACGCGATGCACTCAAGTCGCAACTAACCGAACTCGGCAAAGGCATTGATACTGCCACTCTGGGTATGGATCAATGCCTCATCTGGAAGGTAAGATCAACGTGGCAGGAGTGTGTGATTCTCTCGGGTGAAACTCTAATAGCCGGTGGTCGCAATGAGGTAGTGGGAATCACGACCTCCAACGGTGTAGTCACTTGGCGACAACCCGTCCGAGGGATCGCCTATGGTCTCGCCGCTGCCGATGGAGCCGTCTTTGTCAGTACCGACTCCGGGACGATTCATTGCCTCCGTCCTTCACGCCAAACCGCCTCCTCCTCTGCTGCTTTAAAGCCATGAAAAAACGACCTCTAATCTCAACTTTTCTGTTGGGGCTAATCGCCGGTAGCCTCCTCCTTGCTGCCGACGAATCAGGCCGAATGGGCCGCTGGATCTTCGCGCCGGAATGGTTGCAAAATAACGGACTGCGTCCCGCCTCTGGCAAACAACCCACCTTTTCGGGTCGACTCAATGTCACTCGCAATCCTGAGCCGGCGCGGATTGAACTTTCCGGTCAAGACGAACGTATCCTCATTGGTAACACTTCCGAAAAGGAACTACTCCCCGCTCGCGATATCACTGTCGAAGCTTGGGTTCGAGTAGATCGCCCCTTGAAATTAGGAGGTATCGTGAGTGCCGTACAAGATGATGGGGACTTTGAACGGGGTTGGGTTCTTGGCTTTGTGAATTCAAGTTTCTCGTTTGCTCTTTGCTCCGAGACCACAAAAAAACTCACCTATCTCACCGCTCCAACCCCTTTCGAAACAAATCGCTGGTATCATTTAGTCGGAACCTACGACGGCTCACTCCTCCGCCTTTATGTCAATGGACAATCCGTCGCATCAAGTCTTACACAATCGGGGGCCATTCTTTATCCAACGAATACCCCAATCGTCATTGGAGCCTATCAGGATCAGGACGAACACTATCGCCTTTCTGGTGCTCTAACTGAAGTTGGTCTTTTTCGTCGTGCTCTCGCTCCCAGCGAACTGCTGGCTCGTTTCGATGCGCGCCAACAGGAATTCCCTGAACCCGCCCCCTTGCCTCGCTTCGTTAAACCTAGCTTCGGGCCTTTCGTTGATTGGAATGACCGTACCACCGCCACTGTGACCTGGGAAACCGACACGGAGCAACCCACCCAAATCGAGCTCAAATCCGGTCCTAAATCGAGCTCCACATGGGGTGATCGACGTCTCACTCGACAGCATTCAGTGCGGCTCACTCAGTTACTTCCTGACCGAGAATACCGTTACAACTTGGTTTCTCCGGATCAAGCAGGTACCCCAGTTCGCAGCCGCCAATATCTGTTCGACACTTCCTTCTATTATCAACCTCTCGCCGTTCCAGCACTCCCTTCCCTGACTTCCTCTACAAGTGTGACTCGTTCCAAAGAGATCCTACAAACGACGAGTGTGCACCAAGGCTATTGCCTCCTCTTCGGAGCTACCAACGCAGACCTTGCCATCGAATTAGTCCGTCAAAGTAAGATGGATCTAATTCTCATTGAACCCGACCTTAGACGAGTTCACGCGCTTCGCCAAAGTCTCGATGCCGCAGGTGTTCAAGGCGTCCGCGCCACAGTCCAACACACACCCCATCCGCGTCTTTCAATCGGCAGTCTCATCGCCAATCTTATCGTCGTGGAGAACGGTCAACCTCCTTGGGTCTCTGCGGTAGAACTCCATCGCTTGCTCAGACCTTCCGGTGGCACTTGGATCGCTGATTCCGCCAACACCGATGCAGTCGCTTGGTCAAATTGGTTAAAAGGGTCTCCTCTTCAAAGTCTTACCCAAGGCAAACCCGGCGAAAGGCTCTTGGTTTTCACCCGACCTCGCCTTCCTGGCTCTGGCGATTGGGCCCATCAATATGGCAATGCAGACAACTCCTCCTGTAGTCGTGATGAATGGGTTAAGGGCGAACTCCAACCTGCGTGGTGGGGCGATCCTGGGCCGCGTCCAATGCCGGACCGCGGTAATCGCAATCCAGCCCCACTCAGCGTCAATGGACGGCTTTTTATTCAAGGTGATCGTCTGCTCTTCGGTCTTGATGCCTATAATGGCTCTATCCTCTGGTCCTTCTCTTGCCCAGAAATCAGACGAGCCAATGTCACTCGGGATTGCTCCAATATGTCTGCCGACAAAGACACTCTCTTCGTCGCTCACGGGCCCTTCTGCCTCGGTATCGATGCTCAAACTGGTCATCGTTCTCAGCGCTTCTCGCTTCCTCCCGCAATCGATGGTCCACGCGACTGGGGATTTCTAGCTGTGGATAGCGGTCTCCTTCTCGGCACCCGTACGAAACGTAATTCATCTTACCTCGGTGATGATGGAGAATGGTACGAAGAAGATGCCGTCGACCAAATTAGTCGGGTCACTAGTGATCTCCTCTTCGCCGTAGATCCATTGACGGGTAAAGCCCTGTGGAACTACAGCGGTGGTGCGATTTTAAATTCCACCCTCACTTTGGGTGACGGAATGATTTTTTTCTTAGAAAGCCGAAACCCAGAAGCAATCACCGCTCCGGTCGCACGTCAAAATCCGAGTATTCTCACCGATCAATGGATGGTCGCACTCGACCTAAAAACCGGACGCAAGCTCTGGCAAAAAGATCACGACTTCAGTGCCTGCAAGTTCATGACCTACCTTGTCTATGCCAAGAATACGGTGGTAGTAACTGGGACTGATGCTGGAAAGAATTTCCATACCTTCGCCTTTAATGCCCCATCGGTCAGGGGCTCCGCTTCCACTGGCGACGAAATTGTTAATTCAATTGGAGGCCGCTTGCTCTGGTCTGAATCCCACAAGGAAGGCAAGGGGCACCATAGTGGTCATCTCCAGCATCCCGTGGTCATTGGCGATTCTTTTTACTCCGATCAACGCTCCTTCAATATGGTCACTGGGGCACTTCTTCGCAGTGACCTACCCGAACGACGTGGATGCGGGGTTATGTCAGCCGCGCAAGGGGCGATTTTCTTTCGTCATCATTTTCATAGTATGTGGGATCTCGACTCGAATAAGCACACTCAGTTCGAGGGGATTCGCTCGGGTTGTTGGCTGAGTATGATCCCTGCCGGTGGGATGCTTCTCGCTCCAGAAACCAGTGCTGGTTGCTCCTGCACTCACGCAATCCAAACCTCCATCGGTTACATTCCTAAATCGCTCGCTCGTCACTAAATCCTCCAAAATCAAACTAGCGTCGCCCTGAACCAATGTTGCCCCCTTCACTGAGAAGCGATCGCTCCATTGGAGCCGGAAAAAGCTGCTGTCTCAGCCCTTTCTTATGGGGCTTGAGCCCGTCCAGTTTCTAGGCTTGGGCCGCAATAAGCTCGTCGAAAGAACTCAGGCACTTAAGGTGGACCCCGATCGTTGGACCACTTTTGGTCGGAATTAAGTTATGGTTTGGGGTCTGAAATGGTTCTTCAAGGGTCGTGCTTTTTGCCTGACCCGGACGCTCGCAGACGGGCCTCTTCGCGTCCAGCCCGGAGGGAGCCCCGC
>SIAZ01000085.1 GCA_009695405.1 Pedosphaera sp.
GTAAAAACACCACTGCTCCGACTCAGCCAAACCCATTCGCCCCGCAAGGGCGGTGCGACTTCCAGCGGCACGCGCACGCCGGGATGGTCTAGTTCCTCGGACGCAGCAACCGCCTCGTCGAAGCGCAGTTCGAAGGTGGTGTTCGCCTGCAACTCCGTCGTGCTCAGGAGCAGTTGCACGCCCTGAGCAACGTCCGCTCTTGGGCCACGCCAAGCCCAACCCAAGAGCGTCAAGAACAGTGTCACGCTGAAGAGGGCGAAAAGGATGGCCAACCCCGATCGGTGGCGAGGCGTAGTGGTGGCTAGGTCTGGGTCAGACTCCTTTGCTGTGCCGCTCATGTGTCAGATCAGGGATACGAAAAATTATGTTGTTGACGCTCAGACGCGAAACCGACCCGGCTCACGCGTCGGGAATAACCGTCCGATTGCTGAGAATCGACGTGCATAGAAAACCACCTCTTATTCTCCACCTCAAAGCAAATTACTATCGGTTTCGCTTGGAATTGATCCCACGCTCAAATCTGAAACCCGAAATCAAAAGGAGATTCGATTGATTCCCAGATATTTCCCCGCCGATCTCCCACTAAAGACGAGCACCTTCGACGCCATGTTGATGCTGGGCGGACTCGAACACACCCCTCCAACCAATTCAAAAGCGTCTCTTCATCCTGCCACAGAGCCCAACCCAAAGCTGCCCCCTTGGGCAGCTGTTAGGCGGGTATCATCAAAGTAAATTAGGCCAAAATCGGCCTCACTACCTGACCGTGTACATCGGTCAAACGACGTTTCACTCCATTGTGATAAAAAGTTAATTTCTCGTGATCAATGCCCAGTAAATGAAGAATCGTCGCGTGAAAATCTGGAACGGTTACGGTGTTCTCGCCCACTGCATAACCAATCTCGTCTGAGGCCCCGTAACGATAGCCCGGCTTCACCCCAGCCCCACCCATAAAGCAAGTAAAAGCGGTCGGATGATGATCCCGCCCTGAAGCCCCTACACCTTGAGTGGCCGGCCCACGCCCAAACTCGGTTGACCAAACAAAGAGTGTGTCTTCAAACATCCCTCGCTGTTTTAAATCCTGAATCAGTGCGGCAACAGGCTTATCCATGGTCGCTGCTTGAGTATCGTGATTTTCTCGTAGATTTTCGTGACCATCCCAATTGATCCGCGGGCTCCCAAATGCACCCCCATTGATAATCTGAACAAAACGAACTCCTCGCTCGAGGAGTCGTCGCGCCATCAGACAATTCTTCCCGAAACCTTTATTTGCCTCCTCATTGATTCCGTACATCCGTTGGGTCGATTCCGACTCTGCTTCCAAACGAGTGGCCTCAGGAATACTCGACTGCATTCGCGCCGCCAGTTCGTAGGAACGCAACCGAGCAGCAAACGCTTGATCACCAGGACTCGAGGCCGCAAATTCCTGATTCATCGATTTCAAAAATCGCATATCGGCGTCACGATCCGACACACTGATAGTGCTTGGCAAACGCAGATCAGCCACCGGTTCAGTCGATTGAGTTCGAAAGGGAACGCCTTGATGATTCGCCGGCAGAAAACCAGATGTCCAATTGATCGACCCGCCTGCCGGCAACCCGCGCGGATCTGGCAACACCACGAAAGCCGGTAGATTTTCATTTTCGGTGCCTAATCCATAACTTAACCAAGCGCCCATACAGGGGAAGCCATTCAGGGTGAACCCACTATTCATCTGAAAGGTGGCCGGTGTGTGATTGTTACTCTTGGCGTACATCGAATGAATGAAACAGAGGTCATCCACACACCCTGCCAAATGGGGCAACAAATCACTCACCCAAGCACCGCTCTGGCCCCGCTGACGAAACGGATAAAGACTCTTCATCAACATGCCCGGTTGACCAAAGAAACCAAGGTTCTCCCCACGCCCCACCATCGCCTTACCGTGCATTCGCTCCAGTTCAGGTTTATGATCGAAGGTGTCGAGATGACTCACTCCCCCACAGCAAAACACTTGAACCACACGTTTCGCCTTACCCGCAAACAAGGGTACTCGAAGTGACCCGTTTGCTGAATCGACCGATGCTACTCCCGCCTCACGACTCATCAACCAAGCCAATGCTACACTCCCTAACCCGCCAACCGAACTCGACAGGAAGTTTCGTCGAGAAAGATCGGTGGCCGATGAAGAGGAATTTATTGCGAAATTAAATCGGTTACTGGACATAAACAAACTCCGTTGAATTGAGCAGAACCCAGCAAACATGGACGAGTCCGCGTTCCCCTGCCGCAGATTGAGCGCGCACCAATTCCTGAGGAGAAGCCGGGTGCCCCAAGGCGAGCCTCCATGCCTTATCCACAGCCTGACTGACATTATTACCGGCCAACCGCAGGGATCGTTGAGCTAACCCCTCCGCCTGCCTCTGCACAAATGTCCCATTCATCAAGCCCAACGCCTGCAATGGCGTAGTGGTTACACCTCGACGTGGAGTCTTTACCGAAGGATCTGGGCAATCAAACGCCTCCAAAAGTGGTTCCTTCCCTGAACTAATGTTCATACGATAAACGGTTCGTCGATTATATTCAGGCTCTTCTTTGTCAAAAAGATGATAAAACGTCGCCCCATATTGGGTGGTTGTAAAAGACCGAAAACTAGCTCCGCCCACTTGTAGATTAATCTGATCGCTAACTAGTAACATGGCATCGCGAACCGCCTCTGCCTCCAGTCGACGTGGGGGAAACCGCCACAATAGTTGCGCATCCGCATCCAAGGCCGCCGCCTCCGTGCGAAAAGCCGACGACTGACGGTAGGTGTCGGACAAAAGAATGATCCGGTGTAGCGCCTTGACACTCCATCCAGAGGCAATGAATTCCGATGCCAACCAATCCAAGAGTTCGGGATGGCTCGGCGCAACTCCACTCCTCCCGAAGTCACTGGGAGTTCCCACCAATCCTTGACCAAAATGATACTGCCAAACCCGATTCGCCATCACTCGTGCCGGCAGTGGATTGCTCGGATCTGCAAGCCATTCAGCAAATTTCAAACGCCGCATCCCCTCAGGAGCCTCCGCCTCAAGCCCAAATTCAGACGTTGCTGTCCGGATCGCAGACAATCCCGCCGGGCGCACTGGATCCCCGGGAGATTTGACGTCTCCACGCTTGAGGAGTCGGGTCACTGGCGGTTGCTGACGCGTTCCCGCATAGACGGTCGGAACCGACTGACTCTCCAACGCCACTCCTTCCCTCGAGCGAGCGACTTTTTCTAAGGCTGTTAACCGTTGTCGCCGCTGCCTGTCATCCAATTCTGCCAACAATTCCGACTGAGAAATGATCAGGCCACTGCCCGCCTTAAAGCTCTGCTCAACCTCCGCCACACTCAGTGCTCGGTCATGGAGAGATGCTTGTCGCACTGCTCCCGTCAACCACACCCGCCCCGAGGTCGCATGCCGCCGGCCAAGAACGATCCTCGCCGATCCCGCTGGGAAGACCTTCAAGGGCACGCCGGGATCATAACTAGCCCCATACGGTTTGCCATTCCTGTAAAGAGCAATGCGGTTGTCCGCCGAATAGACCGCAGCCATATGAACCCACCCTCCAACAACCGCATCTTCCAACGGCCCATCCACATCACGCGTCCTCGCAAAACCTTCACTCCCCGCCATCCACTTGCGCCTCTGTCGCTCTCCAAAAACAAGCGCGTCAAAAACACCAGCCTCATTGCTCTCTAATGAAATAGCCGCCCCACCCTCTTGCTCCAAATCCAACAACGACACCCAAACTTCCAAGGTCTTCTCTCGAATCTCGCGCGGCAATGGACGCGTCTCAAAATAGGCACCCGCCACCGGCAACTGTAAGCGGTTATTCTCGACTTTAGCCCCCCCTTTCGCCTCTCCGGGCATCACCGTCGTCACCGCTCCGTCAAAGGTCCAATGAGCCATCGGAACAGGACCCGCTACCGAAACAACCGTCGAGACAGGGCGCTTCAAAGTGGCCCGCCTCAACCCTTCTGTTTCGATCCGACGAATCACCGCTTCGGCCTCACTGACTTGCCTCTGCCAAGCCACTCGACGCGCGATACGTGACGCAGATTCCTCATCCCCTTCCACAGATCTTTCCCCATGTTTAACCCCATCAAACACCGCTTTAACTCGGTAATAATCTACGGTCGGAATAGGATCAAATTTGTGATCATGACACCGTGCGCAATTAACCGTCAGTCCTAGAAATGTCTGCCCAACCACACTCACCAGATCCTCCATTTCCTCCTCACGAGTAATAGCTTTTTGAGTGGCATTCGCTTGAGAATTTCCGGCCAGATCATACGGACCTGAAACTAACAGACTGGCTCCAATAATCCTTTCGCTCGTCACTGGCCGCATTACGTCCCCAGCAATCTGCTCACGCATAAAAAGGTCGTAGGGCTTATCTTTGTTAAAACTATCAATGACATAATCTCGATAAGGCCACGCTGAACTCCGAAAATGGTCATATTCAAACCCCTGACTCTCAGTATACCGCACCACATCCAACCAGTGCCTCGCCCATCGCTCCCCATAACGAGGTGATGCCAATAATCGATCCACACTCCGCTCATAACCTCGACTCGGCGACTCCTTCAAAAAGGCTTCAATCTCCTCGGTCGAAGGCGGTAAACCCGTCAAATCATAGCTAAGCCGCCGCATCAAAGTGGACGGCGATGCCGGCGGATTCAAAGTCAACCCTTTCGCTCTCAATCGTTCGCCTATTAACACATCAATCGGGTTGCCACACTGAGGAAGAATTGGCCTCTGAATCGGTCGATAGGCCCAATGCATCTCGTTCGCCCGCTTCGACTCCTCACCCACCACCGCTTCACCTACCACTACCCAACAAAAACAGATAATTGTTCGCCAAAACAAACGCCGAAGGCCACGCACACAATGAAGAAAGTCCGTGGCAATGGGGGGGAAGAGATGTGTTTGCAATGTGATTGTCTAATCTAGGGCTCAACCCTATTTTACCTAGAAAATATCTTTCCGAGCTGTAAAAATAATCAGGCTAAGAAGAAAAGTGGTTAATAATTCCAGTTGGTTTGTCAACAGGTTTCACACAGGTCTTCCACTTTCGCACCAGATATTATCAGACGAAGGCGAACCAACTAAAAGGCGACAACTCAAGACACGTTTCATCGGCAAGGGAAGTTTCCCCATAAAAGGAACCAAAGAGGGACTCCTTCTGATTGTAAACTTGATTGGATCTTGGTTGCCTCAGTTAGTGGTTAGTGCGGAATCAAATCAGGGCTAGAAACGGGCTGAATGAAGTGATGACCAAACGGTGCAACTCCTGTTGATTCACAGTCAGCGATTATAAGCCGCAGCAGCGGACGCCGGAGGCAATTGGAGAGATGCACCTAGAAATATTTTCTTAACGCCCTCAACAACTACCCAATCGCCAGCAGTGAGGCCTGAAACTACTTCTGCCTTACCCGCTAATCGGATTCCTAAAATAATTGGTCTGAGAACAGCGTTTGTCTGCGGGCCAACAACAAAAACAGAATATCTATCGCCATCCGATGAAAGGGCAGGCTCAGGGATGACTAAAGCTGATTCCTTCAAACGAATCGACAAATCCAACTTCACAAACATACCCGCTCGCAAGAGCCCTTCCGAATTGGCAACGCGTGCTTTCACTAGTGCTGTCCGCGTGCCGGAATCTAATTCTGGCGAAATAAAAGAAACCGTTCCGGTGAAGAGGGTCGAGGGGAACGCATCAACGCTAAACTGAATGGCTTGCCCTAAAACGATCTGACCAAGAAAACGCTCAGGTACAGTGACTTCCACTTTCATCACCGAGAGATCAACTAGGGTAGTTAAAATCGTCGCCTTGGATATCACTTGCCCTGGGCTGACCTGCCGGGCTCCGATCGTGCCTGCAAATGGGGCGAAAATCTCGGTGTCTTTTAACATCCGACGTCGCAACTCAACCCCGCTCTGATTCACGTTAAAAGACGCCGATGTCTGATCAAAATCTTGCTGCGAAATCAGTTTGTCGCTGAGTAACTGCTTTGCCCGATCGAGGTTAGCCCGACTCAATTCGAGTGTCGCCTCCATCTCCCGTAATGAAGCGGCAAGCTTTGTCGTGTCGAGTGCAACTAGAAGAGTCCCCGCAGCCACATTTGCCCCTTCCTCAAAGCCAATCCGCTGGATCACTCCCTCTGCCTCGGATTTAACTTCGATCGATTCATTGGCAGCAAGGGTTCCCACCAAGGGTACCATCTCAGCGATGGCTTGGACTCTCGACTCGACGGCCACCACGCGAAAAACAGGCGGTCCACCGCCTGTGCCGCCTGAGAAAACCGACGCCGGTTTGCAACCCACAATAAATTCAGCCGCCAAAATAACGCCTGTAAGAGCGACTAGATTTGATAAATTAAACGACATCTCAAGCCTTAGAATTGATCGGCACATTAGAGCAGAAGCGAGGGTAAAGTCTACTACAACAGAAACAGAAGCTCTCTCGATTCCTGCTGTTCAATGACTGTCATCGACCGAAGCCAGAGTGCAGAGGTTTTTCGGCTACATTAACAGGAGCACAACCTGATCCTTACTGCCCCGGAGTCGGCCCCGACCGAGGACTCTCACTTAACTGACGAATCGCGTCGCCCGCATAGGCAATGCCCGACCAAAGGGTCATAATACCGGCCACAACAGCGATCCAAAACTGAATCCAAACTGACAACCCCAGCAAAGCCCAGATCAACACAACCATTTGGACCACTGTGGATATCTTACCTGAAATACGCGGCCGAACGTTTACACTCCCACAGGTGGACTGAATCACACCCCACCCAATCACCAACAAAACATCTCGGGTAAGAATAATCAATGGCAGCCAAATTGGTAATCGCTCCAGACGATTCTCAGGAAGTGCGAGGAGAACAATCCCAGAAACTAAAAGAAGTTTGTCTGCCAAGGGATCTAATACCCCGCCCAGTTCCGATTTCTGATGAAAACGACGTGCCACAAAACCATCCACACCATCCAGAATCGCAACGACAGCAAATGTACCGAGACAAACCCAGCGTACCCAAAGAATACCGTCCTCGCGGAAACACAAAAAAGCGTAAACAAACACAGGAACCAAGAGGGTGCGAAAGAGGGTTATTTTATTGGCAGTGGTCATTCAGTTCCCAAAACAAAGACAATGCGGTATTCACACAGGGCATCTTCATTTGTCCTGCATCGCACCAAGAATAAAATAGAGCACACTGAAGTTGTTCGCAATCCTCCAAATCCTCCAACACAGATAAAACAGTGCACCGCCCTCCCTCGAAATCATCAAAGCGCAAGCTTGAGATCGACGTCGCCTCCTGACGTCATTGCCCTGTGAACGACGGTAAAATCTTTCGACTGGGTATTTTAGGGTCAGGCAAGGGATCCAATTTTGCCGCCATTGCCGACGCAATCGCCGCAGGATCTCTGCCAGCTACGGTGGCAGTGGTCATTAGCGATGTTCGAGACGCAGGTATTCTTGATCTCGCTCGCCAGAGGGGGATACCTACTCGATTTATCGAGCCTGGCCTCTTTCGCACAAAACTGGACGACACAGCCGAGTCAGCCTACGTCTCCGCCCTTAATGAAGCTCAGGTCGACTGTATTCTTCTTGCTGGCTTTATGCGGATTTTAAAAGGGGCTTTCCTTCGTGAATTTGACGGGCGCGTCGTTAATATTCACCCGTCGCTACTCCCTTCTTTCCCCGGACTTAACGCTTGGAAACAAGCTCTTAATTACGGCGTCAAGGTCACTGGTTGCACTGTCCATTTGGTCGATCAAGGCGTCGACACCGGGCCGATATTGGGCCAATCTGCGGTGCCAGTCCTCGACCGCGATACCCATGATTCCTTACACGCGCGTATTCAGGTCGCTGAACGCAAACTCTATCCCGAAATTGTCGCTCGTCTGGCCCGAAATGAAATCGAAGTGAAGGGACGAATGGCTCGAGATCGGTAACCTCGCCCAACAACCCAACTCTCTCGCACTCCTATGCCAAAACTAATCGCGAGTCGACCTAGTACGGTCGCGCGCAGTGCCCTGAAGCTCTTCCTTCGTTCCATCGGATCCCTCGTTCTACTTGGACTATTGATAGGCGCATCCGCTTGGCTGTATCTCCATCCCTCTCAATCTAGAATTTCTGGGATCGTCTATGGTCAACGTCAGGGACATTCTCTCACTTTTGAAGCCCTCCGACCCGACAAAACCAATGGACTCGGGATTATCCTTATGGTGAGTGGTCGCTGGAAATCGAGCACTAACCTCTTTTCCAGTGCTATCGTCGGGCCACTGCTACGTCGCGGCTATACGGTTTTTCCCGTATCACACCTCTCTCAGCCTGAGGCAACCGTAGCTGAAATTTTCGAAGACGTCAGCCGAGCGGTTCGTTGGATCCGACATAACGCGGCAGACTACGGAATTGATCCGAGTCGACTCGGAATTACTGGCGGCAGTGCAGGCGGTCACTTGAGCCTTCTCTTAGCAACCCGTGGCGGTCCTGGCCCGGCCCACGCAACCGACCCTGTCGACCGGGAATCTAGTGCTGTTCAAGCAGTGGCCATCTTCTATCCAGTCACCGATCTCATTGATCTTGGAAGTTCGACAGAAAATTTAGGTGATGGCGGCCCCCCGAAGAGTTTCGTCGAGGCTTTTCGCGCACCCCAAGGCTCAGGTCTTCAGTGGAGCACGATCGGTCGCGCTTTGTCTCCTCTCTATAACCTTTCTTCCAACTGTCCGCCGACACTCATCTACCACGGCGATGCCGACACGCTGGTGCCCTTGGATCAGTCGATCCGTTACCAAGAGCGCGCACGCAGTTTAGGCGGTGAAGTAGAACTCGTTGTTCATCAAGGAGGAGCCCACGGTTGGCCAACAATGATTTGGGATATTCGCGCCTTCGGAGCGTGGTTCGATGGTCATTTACTTAAGTACTGACACCAATCGGTAATCTTTTTTCGGATTCACAGATTCCGCCCATTGCGTACTAACACTCTTTCAGGCTTCAATCTCTTCACGATGCCGTCTATCTCTACATCTTCCGAACAGGCGCTCCGTCCAAAACGGTTGGTCAGCCTCGACGCCCTGCGCGGGTTCGATTTGTTCTGGATCGCTGGGGCAGACTCTATTGGCCACGCCGCTCTACAGGTTGCCAGTGGTCCAGTCGCTCACGCCCTCGCCGATCAACTCGAACATGTCGCTTGGGAGGGCTTTCGATTTTATGATCTGATTTTTCCGCTGTTCGTTTTTATGTCTGGGCTCTCCTTGGTCCTCTCTTTGGGCGGCACGATTCCGTCCGAGAAACGGACTGCCTCGCTACTTAAAATCGGTCGTCGCGCACTTCTTCTATATTTACTCGGTCTCTTTTATTATCGGGGCGGTATCGGATGGGAGAATGACCTCCGATACATGGGCGTGCTCCAGCGTATCGCTCTCTCTTATTTCGGTGCCGGGGTTCTCTTTGTTCTGCTGAAACCTCGCCACCTCCTTTACACACTCGTCGGAATTCTCCTTGGCTACTGGGCCCTCATCGCCCTCGTCCCAGTTCCGGGTGTCGGTCCGGCTAATTACAATCAGGGAACTAATTTAGCCCACTGGGTTGATGCTAAATTCCTCGGCGGCAAAAAGTGGAATGGAACTCATGATCCTGAAGGTCTTTTGAGCACTTTGCCCGCAATAGGTTCCGCAATTCTCGGAGTCTTCGCTGGACTCCTTATGGTGGATCCATCCAAGACGCCAACAAAACGCGTCCAACTTCTGTTGATCATCGGAATCAGTCTTTTACTAACCGGTTATCTCTGGGGATTTTCCTTTCCCATTATTAAGGGAATTTGGACTTCCTCCTATGTCTGCGTCGCTGGCGGTTGGAGCTTACTGCTGCTCGCTCTCTTTTATTGGTTGATCGACATTCGTGGGTGGTCGGGTTGGGCACAACCGTTCATTTGGATCGGAATGAACTCCATCGCCATCTATATGGCGTGCAACATCCTCGAATTAGGACGTCTCGCCAAAAGAATCACCGGCGGAGAAGTCGGTAAAACGCTCGATTCTCTCTTCCGATCTGGAACTTCTGACCTCGCTACTGCCCTTGTTGCCATCGGATTTTGCTTCGCACTCGCACGACTCCTCCATCAACGGAAAATCTTTCTGCGGATCTGATTTTTCTAACCTACACCTTTTCATACCATCTCAGTAGGAACCTCTCATCTTCCCGGGACTCCAACCACCCGTGCCGACTCAAATCTTCGATCGGGCGATCATTCCTCCCGCTTGATGTCTCTTGATGCCTTACGCGGCTTTGACATGTTTTGGATTGTCGGTGGTGCTGGAATTGTTCGTGTTCTAGAGAAATTCACAGGCTCATCGGTGCTCGGCGGAATCCGTGCGCAACTCAGCCATGTCGAATGGGCTGGCTTCCGTTTCTACGACCTCATCTTTCCTTTGTTTGTTTTTATCGCAGGGGTCTCCTTGGTTTTTTCAACACGCAAATCTGTCGAACGACACGGTCAACTGGGCGCAGTCAGGCGTTTGCTGACCCGCGGTTTTCTCCTCTTTTTGATCGGCGTTTTTTATTCGGGCGGGATGTCTGCCGGACTCGATGGGATCCGCTGGTTAGGTGTTTTAAACCGCATCGCCATTGCCTCTACTGTCGCCGGTCTTTTAGTGGTCTTCCTCACTGTACGAACATTGGCTGCGATCACCGCCTGCATCTTGTTAGGCTACTGGGGCCTGATGCAGTTTGTTTCTTTCCCTGCCCTGCAACTCGAAAAAGGAGCTATCGCCGAAGAAATCGCTCGAACAGGTGAGACAAATCTACACCGACTCTATCTGTCGACGTCCTCTCGAGTGTCAGGGCGTTATGACCCAGGCTATAATCTCGCCAACCATCTTGATTTCCAATATCTGCCGGGTCGCAAGTACGATACCTACTATGATCCAGAGGGGTTGCTCAGTAACTTGCCGGCGGTCGCCACCTGTTTGCTCGGGGTACTGGCTGGATTCCTCCTCACCTGCACTTCCATTCCCGCTGCACGCCGCACCCTTTTACTGATTGCCGCTGGGGTCGGGTGTCTCACAGTGGGCTATCACTGGTCCTTCCAGTTTCCCATTATTAAAAAAATATGGAGCTCGTCCTTTGTCTTATTTGCCGGTGGATGGAGTTTCCTTTTGCTGGCGGTTTTCTTTCAAATAGTTGATGTCTGGCACTATCGTTTTTGGTGCCGCCCCTTTGTCTGGATTGGTACAAATGCAATTACAATTTATCTGATGTCTAGTTTCGTCGGATACCCAAAGGTCTTTAGCCGATTTCTTTCCCAAGAACTTCAGGCTCGAATGGGGGGTTCAGGCGAAATTTTGATGGTGGTCGGTGGGTTACTGGTGCTCTTCCTTTTTGCAAGATCTCTCTACCGACGCAATCTCTTCCTCCGACTGTAAATCCTCGCGAAAAACCGTTATTTTTGAGATCTGACCGAAGCCAATCGGGTTTAATAAAGCTCTCGATGAAGACTTCGAAAAAAACTCTTCAGCTTCATAGCAAGATCGCACTGTTGGGTGTATTTTTAATATCCATTACAAGGCTCCTTGCGGCTGAGTTGCTCTGGGAAAAACTCGAACCCATCCCCAATTCAATCGGCGTAGCAGGCTCCTTTGCTGGAATCGATGGCTCGGTTTTAATCGTCGCCGGCGGCGCTAATTTCCCCGCGAAAAAACCGTGGGAAGGCGGAACAAAGGTATGGCACAAATCAGTGTCGATTCTCCCAAATCCCGAAGAACGCTGGAGGTCAGTTGGCACTCTAGTCTCACCTCTGGGCTACGGTGTCGCTCTGTCGCATCCAAGGGGGCTCCTTTGCATTGGAGGCAGTTCGGCAACAGAACATCATCGCGACGTGTTTATCCTGCACTGGACCGGTTCCCGTCTCGAAACAGAAATAGTACCTTCGCTACCAGAACGGCGGGCGGGAATGGCTGGAGTTCTCATTGGGAATAAAGCTTACATCTTTGGTGGTACCGACACGCCGAATGCCACTTCAGCAAAGGCCACACTCTTTGCTATCGATCTTGCCGGTAAAAAAACCGAATGGCGAAAGTTGGAACAGTTGCCGGCCGCCGGCCGCATTCTCTCCACAGCGGGGACCTATGAGGGTTCTCTATATATTTTTGGAGGCGTTGCGCTCCAAAAGAACGACGACGGAAAGCCAGTTCGCCAATGGCTGCGGGACGCTTGGCGCTATACTCCTGGGCGAGGTTGGGGGCGCCTGATCGATCTACCGCGACCGGCAGTTGCCGCTCCTGCACCGGCACCCTTGATTGGAGAAAAACTTCTTTTGTTGGGATCAGACGATGGATCAAAAGAACTTCGATTACCCTCAGAACATCCCGGATTTTCGAAAGCTATTCTCGCCTATGATCCAATCAAAGATGTTTGGGAAGAAGACGGTAACGTGCCACAAACTCAGGTCACCACTAGTGCTGTGGTTTGGGGAAATCGATGGGTGATTCCCAGCGGGGAAATCCGTCCTGGTATCCGATCACCGGAGGTATGGTCAGCGCTTCTGCGCTAGGACTATTTTTACCGAGTCTCGCGACGTGTGCTTGCTTCGAAAAACGTACAGAGAAAGATGGGTTTATCCTCCGTTTTTTTGGGTTTCGAAAGTGACGGGCAAAAGGTATACGAGGGAGGAGTGTCGACGCCTATTCCCCACCTAAAAGCAAATGCCGACTCTAAAAGAGGGTTAGACTATGGGATAGGCTATCTGTTCCTCGCCGTGCTTCCACAACATTGTAAGCGTACGCCCAACCCCATGGTTACCAATTCGTCTTCCTTGGGTTTAGCCTCCGCAGATAAACTCAATTGAACCGTCTCGGAAGAGGCGTGGTCTTGCTAAAATCCAACTGCTAATCACCGAATTTAAAAGCTCGGGATTCTCAAAGACTAAGTTCGCTGAGAGACTGGGGGTTCATCTTCTTTCGATTGATCGCTGGCTACGGATCACTCAGCAAACACAGCCAACACAACCGCCGCAGTCAGCCCGTTTCATCGCCTCCCAAAACGGTCCGGCTTTCGTTCCCGTGCACCGCACGCCGTCAGCATCGGCGAGTTCTGCCGACGGGCCGGAAATTGTTGCCCCATCCGGTTGGGCACTTCGACTGCCCCCAGGTTTGGACCCCTCAACCTTGTGGTCCATTCTTGATATTCTTTCCAGATGCTGAGCTTTCTCTCCAACACTCGGGTCTATGTCGCGGTCGGTCAGACGGATCTTCGCAAGTCCTTCGATACACTGGCCG
>SIAZ01000086.1 GCA_009695405.1 Pedosphaera sp.
TCCGAAATCTTCGACTACATTGAAATCTTCTATAACCGCCAGCGCCGTCACACCTCCCTCCGAGGCCTTTCACCCGCTCAGTTCGAACTCAAAAATAACTAACCAATAACTCCCTTTTCTCTGTCCGTTTTATCGAAGCAGGCCCAGAGCTAAGAAGCGTTCCGTTTGCAGTCTCGTTGGTCTGTCTAGGCCTAAGGGAGATCTAGCTAATAATCGATAGAATTTCTTTAGAGTTCACCCCTCGTCGTGAAATAAGTATTTTCAAAGTTTAGTCTATGAATGCACTCCGCATCTTTGTTGATTTTACACCTTCAACTGAAGCCTTGATCCTGTTGAAAGAGGCTGCCAAGGGCCACGAACTTTGCTTTGCTCGTTCGCCCATTACTTCGATATTAGCCCAAGCTGAGCCGGATCCTCAAATCAACAGTGCCGACATTGCTTTCGGTCAACCAGAGGTGACCGCCCTTCTAGAATCCCCACGCCTTCGGTGGGTTCACATCAGTTCTTCTGGAATAACTCGCTACGACACAGCGAATTTCCGTACTCAACTCAATGCCCGCAAGGTGGTCTTATCCAATAGTTCCTCTGTCTACGAGGAGGCCTGCGCCCTTCAAGCTTTGGCCTTTATACTGGCAGGTGCTCGCTGTTTACCGGAGTCCCTAAGAGCCCGTTTTGCCAACGGTACTCCAGAATGGGCCACCCTTCGAGGAGCCTGTCGCCCGTTGCGTGGACAGCGAGTGCTGATCGTCGGCTATGGTGCAATTGCTCGCCGACTCACCTCCTTTCTTCAGCCCTTGGGACTCGAGGTTATGGCTTATCGACGTCGAGCTCGGGGAGATGAGTCTGTTCCAGTGATAACCGCTGCATCCCTTTCAACCGAGTTATTCCGTGCAGACCACACTATAAATATTCTACCAGAGAGTGATGAAACTCGGGGTTTCTTTTCTGCTCAACTCTTTGCGGCCTTCAAGCGGGGGGCCCTCTTCTACAATATAGGTCGTGGGGCAACCGTCCATCAGGAGGCACTTCTTGAGGCCCTTCGCTCGGGTCAGATTGGGGCAGCCTGGTTAGACGTCACAACACCAGAACCCTTACCTGAAGGCCACCCACTTTGGCTCGAGTCGAACTGCTTTATAACACCTCATATTGCTGGGGGTCACACTGCAGAAGAGATGAGCTTGGTTCGGCACTTTACAGCGAATTTAGCTCGCTTTATTGACGGTAAAGCTTTGCTCGATCAGTTAACCTAACGATCCAAATCAAACCCGAACTACGAAGACCAATTCTCACCGAATGCGGTACCCACAGCGTTACTTGGCTCATGTCAATCGAGCCCGTAAGGCTTTTGCACGCCCCATCCAAACTCGATCTCGTTTCTTCTGAAATGCCATACCGTGTTTCTCATCCTCAATCACCTCATCGACTTCCTTCCGCGCCCCAGCCGTATCACCCGCCTTGGCTAATAATTCCGCATATTGAACTTTAGCTCTCGGATAACTATTGGTCTCTAGAACCTTTCTCCAAGAATTCTGAGCTGACTCCCGATCGCCTAAGGCCGCCTGAGCTTCCGCCAAGGCCATTAAGCTGAAACTGAAATTATGCCTGGGCTCTTCCAAAATCACCGCTTCAAGAATCGACCGAGCCTCCGCTGCTCGTTTTTGAAGTAACAAGCACTCAGCAAAATGGCTCCGAATATCAATGTCGTCGGGATCCCGTTCCAATGCTTGACGATAGGATGCCTCAGCTTTACTTAACTTGCCAAGATCTCGGTAAACGTCGGCTAAATCCGCATGATCACGCGCCTTATCCAAGTGATGGATACGACCCTGAAGCTCCTTAATACGTCGACGCTCCGCCCCTCCCGGCAGCTCAAAATTTCGTAACCCCAACCTTTTCCCTTCGCCAACTGAACCACTCGACCAATAGACCATAAAAAAATAAAAAACTGCGCTCAGAACCGAGAATACTAAAATGCATCCCGCCCAAATCCATTCCTCACGACGGATTGCATCGACTAGCATCCAGATCTGAAAAGCGACACCAATCCAGATCAGTGGATGGGTGTCGTAATTGAAAAGTGAAAATAACTCCTGAAATAGCCCGAACATTTCTGGTACTCTACAAACATTTTCCCTAGCGAGCCAGCCTTCAGACAAAGATCGTTGAGAGTCCGTTCTATTTTTTGTTTCATCGGCCTGCAATGAACTCAGTTACCGTCCGCATTCCTGGCACCACAGCCAACCTTGGCTCGGGTTTCGATACTCTGGGTCTCGCTGTTGCTCTACACAATAAGGCCCAACTGACTCGTCGAGCCGGTCGCGGCCCTCTAATTACCTCTCCTATCTCCGACGCCGCCCGTGATGGCTCTACCGCTCTTTTCCGTTCTTCCTCCCAAGCTTTCTTCCGACGTACTCGGATTCCTGCCTTCGGCTTCGAAATTCATCTCGATGGCGCTGTTCCCATCGCACGGGGCCTCGGATCCAGCGTCACCGCTCGTCTCGGCTGCATCGCTGGATTGAACGCCCTGACTGGCAGCACACTCGATCGTCACGCCTTGCTCGATTTGGTTTCTGCCGAAGAAGGCCATCCCGACAATGCCGCTCCCGCTGTTTTTGGAGGATTTACCGCTGCTGGCTTTGTCGGTAAGGAAGTCCGCTGCATCCGCACTCCTATCCAAAAAAACGTCCGGTTTATAACGCTCATTCCCCCATTTGAAGTCAGTACTCCTGAAGCGCGCCGACTGGTTCCTCTCTCCTTTTCCAAAGCAGATACTGTCCATTCACTCAACCGAGCAGCCTTGATTACCGCCGCCTTCACCAGCGGCAATTACACCGCTCTCAAGGGCTGTTTTGATGACCGCATTCACCAACCTTGGAGAGCCAAACTTATCCCTCAATTGGATGCGGTCATTTCGGCAGGTGTTAAAGCGGGCGCGATCGGAGGATGGCTCAGTGGCAGCGGATCAACCCTAATGTGCCTAGCCACAAAAGGTGCAGATACGGAGGCGATCGCCAAGGCGATGCTTCGAAGACTTCCGGGCTCAGCGGTCTATGTGCTGAAACCGGATAATGACGGGGTACAGTTGAGTGTTTAAGTGACTAAACCACAAATTCGAGCGCGGGCGCTTTCGGAAAAGCTCCCAAAGCTTCGCCGCGTGCGAGGAATCTACGAATACTCTCTCGCCCACGTTCGCCGTAATCGAGGGTCCAGTGATTCACATACATTCCTACAAACCGATCGGCTAGATCTTGCCCCATATCACGGGCCCACTGCATCGAGTGAACCACCGCCGCCTCTCGGTGATCGAGACTGTACTGAATACTACCAGTCAAAATCGCGCTGACTTGGCGCCTCAATTCGGGGGCATGTCGTTTATGGATCACGTTGCCACCGAGGGGCAGAGGTAACCCTTGATTTTCGCGCCCCCACCACACCCCAAGATCTTCGCAAACAACCAATCCCTCGTTGGCATAAGTCAATTGTCCTTCGTGGATAATCAACCCAACCTCCGCTTGCCCAGACCGAACAGCGTCGAAAATCTGATCAAAGGGGACAACAACAAACTGGATATCCCGCGCAGGCCGACCCATCCACAGTTGCAACGCCAAAAAGGCGCTGGTCATCACCCCAGGCACTGCTATTCGTACCTTTACCATTTCTTCACGGCTGAAATGACGCTGGGCCACGAGCATAGGCCCATACCCATCGCCCATACTAGCGCCACTCGGCAACAATGCGTACTGATCGCAAACATGAGCGTAGGCATGGATACTAATCGCCGAAATATCCAATTCACCGCGGCCTGCCCGTTCATTTAAGGTCTGGATATCCTGCAAAATATGTTCAAACCGCAGACCCGGGGTCGGTAAAAGTTCCTTCGCCAAACCATAAAACATAAAGGCGTCGTCCGGATCCGGCGAATGTCCAAGCGTTAGTGTCAGCATAACAACCGAGAAATCCTACTTCGAATTTTTTTGAAGTCGAGTTTGCGAACCACCTCGCCGAAACTCCTTTTTGAAATCAAACCGAATTTAGAACAAAGCCCCCCTACTCCGACTTCCCAGTCGTTAAAGCTTTGATCGTTACAATACGGCCTTTGGACATCCTTTTCAGCGTCAACTTGAGCTCCGCACTCCCTGCTGTGAGTCGCGCAAAGTCAGCCACAGAACTGACCTCTTGATCATCAATATGAGTCACCAACTCATAGGGCTTTACCCCAGCAACACTTGCTCGTCCTCCTGCTTCAATGCGAGACACCACCACCCCAGGTTCCTTCTCTCCTCGTTGAATGTAGCGCCGGACATCGTAGGTCAAATCGCGCACTGTCACTCCCAGACTTTCCGATTTAAATCGCTTCGCCGCTTCGTAATGCAACGGGCCCGCTTCAACCACAAAATCAACCTTCAAAAGCCGCCCTTCATCCAACAATTCCGCGTTGAATTTTGTCCCAAATCCGAGATCGGTTAATGCTCGGGTGAATGCCGTCTCGGCAGGTGGCCACGGGGTGGGAATTCTCTCGAAAAATTGAGCCCGGATTTCATCTAATCGCTCCCATGGAAACCCTTGAGCCCGCGCAAAATCTTCCTCCAATTGAACCTCAATAGGTAAAGGTTGCTTCGCTGATCGTAGCCGTAACAAAATCATGCCCGGCTTAATACCCGCCTTTGCCCCTGGGGATTCCCGGTGAACGTAGGTAATTAAACCGCCAGATTGCCCGTCTCGGGTCTGATCCGAGGCCCCGTTGGCTCGCGCTAGTTCGCGACTCAAGGGCTGCATCTCCACTCCGATCCAGGCCAAACGATTCTCCTCCGCTTCCGAGACCGGAACATTCGCTGGATCCGCCGACTCGGGTAAGCGGCGAACCGCACTTTCCAAAAGTCGTGCTGTGGTCAACTGACGCGGATGTGCAGCAGGTTCGCGCCCGCTCACACCTGAGTCGCGTCGGACAATCGGTAGAGCAAAAAGCTGACGCTCAAGGCTAAAAAGAAAGGTGTCTTTTACTTCAGGATCTGACACTTCAGGATATGGCTCTAAACGGGCTCCTACTCGGACTCCCGCAATCCGAGCAAGATGAAAATAGTTCAAGCGTGTTTCACCTTGAAGCGCGATCTCAGCTCGCAACAGCAAGCGTCCCAATAGCTCCGCTGGATGCGTCGGATCCACCGATACCACTGATGGGAGGGGCTTCTCGGTCCGGACCACTATCACTCCAAAATCACGCAAAGAAGCTTCAAATGTGGCAGCAATCCCCTCTGACCCACCCGGAAAAACGAGGATATGCTCCAATCGCGCGGTCGTGCTGGGCTTCATGGAAACCAAAACCGCGACCTTCCCTCCCGATAATACCACCCCCAAGACATCGCGCTCGGTCGCTGTCTCATCTTCGCTCTCTTCCTCATTGCGCCCTCGAAACCGTGCCTGCGTTTGACCCGGCGTTGCTTTAGGGCTCCGAAAACTTAACCGCACCCGAACCAAGGTGCGGGAGGTCATTTCTTCCAAAGTTTTTAAGCGACTGGAAAACTCTTCTCCACTGATTTGAGCCCAAAGTAACGGATTGCCTCGCCAACTTTCGGCTGAGTCCAAGCGATGATTGAGCACCAATCCCAGCACCTTTCCATCCGCAGCCACTGCCACACCTTCGTGCTCACTTACTCGAAACTGCTTGACCTCTGGGGTCTCAATCCATTGTCCGCCGAAAGGTAACAAAGCACGAATCATCTGGCCATCCTGCCGAAAATAACTAACCAGCCCTGAGGGCACCGCCGATCGCCCTGTCTCAAAGTGAAGTGGGACTGAGCCCTCGACTGGTTGATCTAAGGTTAATACCAGAGCCCAGTGTTCTCGGAAATAGCCAGTTACTTTCGCCGTCGTTTTTCGATCTCCCTGCCTCACTATTATACCCTTGATGAAACGAGGATGCACACAGGGATCCATGGCGATCACGCGGTTGGATGTAACCAAAAAGCCACTTGTTTCTAGTGGACGCTCTTCAGCCACTAACTCAGCGAGCGTATTCATTTTAGACCCTGAAGAACGGGGATCTTGATCCAAAATTCCGTGCGGCGCGTCACCTTTATCAAACTGAAGATCAAACTCAACTTGAACCAACCCTCGCGCCACCGATCGTATCAATCGTGCAGGATCTCGGGTCGCAGCAACCAAGGGGAGGGATGCCAGAATCAGCACTAAGAAGGCTCGAATCATCTGGTCAGAGACTACTCTCAAGTGAGCTAGGCTCCAATAGCCCATTTCAGACTAAATTCAGATCTCACCTACTTTTTCGATTCCTCAGTTGCACCATAGCTTCTTCTCTCTGTATTTGACGGGTATGCGTTATTCGATCTGCAGTGAGATTTTTAAGGATTGGCCCCTAGATCGAGCCCTTTGCTTCGCTCAGAAAACAGGGTATACAGGTTTTGAAGTCGCCCCGTTCACCCTCGCTCCATTGGTCACTGATATCCCAAACGACCGCAGGCGGGAAATCGTCCGCATGGCTTCCGATGCCGGTATAGCCATCACCGGGATTCATTGGGTTCTCGCCTTCACCGATGGGATGCATGTCAATCATCCTGAGCCGATTTGGCGAAGTAGAGCGGCCGATTACTTGCGTCATTTGGTGGATTTTTGCGGCGATCTAGGTGGAACTCATCTCATCTTTGGTTCCCCAAAAAGACGTGATCTCCTCTCGGGTGTCTCTCTGGATCAAGCTCACGCATGGACTCTCGAAACCTTCCAACCTGCCACCACCCTTGCTCAACAACGTGGAGTCACTCTTTGCCTCGAACCGCTCGCCCCTTCAGAGACCAATTATCTCAATACAGCCGCTGAGACAGCAGAACTCGCTTCGCGCATGAATTCGTCTGCGTTTGGATTCATGCTGGATGTCAAAGCCATGGCTTCTGAACCGCGCCCCATCGCCGAGACGATCCGGATGCACGCTGGTCAATTCGCTTATTTTCATGCCAATGACGAAAATCTCAAAGGCCCCGGATTTGGTTCCACGGATTATAACGCTATTGGGGCCGCCTTAAAAGAAACCCAGTATCAAGGATGGGTCTCAGTGGAAGTTTTCACCTTCGAGGAAGGCCCTGAAGTCATTGCCACCCAGAGCCTCGCACATCTTCGAAAACATTTGGAATAGTCGTCACTTCACCTTCCTTTTTAAAAAAATCTATCGACTCTCTCCCTGCTTTGAGAACCTTATTTCAAATCGTCGAAACAGCTCTCTGGTTTCTACCTGTCACTACACGGGTGCCGCTGAAATTTGGAACCGAAGCACTGACGACTGTCACCTGTGCTCGAGTACGTCTGACGCTCCGTGCCAGCGATGGTTCCCTTTCCCATGGTTGGGGAGAAACCCCTCTGAGTGTTCAGTGGGTCTGGCCTTCCACCCGTCCCTACGCCCAACGACATCAAGCATTGCTCCAACTCACTACCCGCCTTGCTGAAGCTTGGTTAACCCTAGATCCTTCCACTCACCCCATTTTCTTAGGACGCGACGTCAATGACTTCCTCCTTCCCACAGTGCTCCAATCCCTCAATCAGCAGCACTGCCTCGCTGAGGTGGGTGAACCCGTGCCTCACCTTGCGGCTTTGGTTTGCAATTCAGCCTTCGATCTCGCCTTACATGATGCTTTTGCGCGCCAACTGAACCTCCCCATCTACCAGACTTATTCTCCCTCATTGCTCCCCTCGACCCTCGATCAATTTCTTCAGCCGGCTTCGGGCTCAGAAGTCCGGTTTCAAGACCAATATCTTTCCCAATTTCTCGCTGTCTCGCCACGAAAACAACTGGAAGCGTGGCATTTGGTCGGTGGACTCGACCCGCTTACTCCCGCCGATCTTACGGGTTCAGAGCCCAAGGATGGTCATCCCGTTCTTTTAGCCGATTGGATCCAACGGGATGGACTTCGTTGCCTGAAAATCAAGCTTAGAGGTAACGATGCCGATTGGGACTATCAACGAATCGCCCAGATCGCCCATCTTTCTCGCCCACTAGGGGTGCAACATCTCACCGCAGATTTTAACTGCACGGTGCAGGATCCCGTTTATGTTTGTGGCATTCTCGACCAACTGCAGTCTGATGAACCTGATGCCTTCGACTCCCTTCTTTATGTCGAACAACCTTTCCCCTACGACCTCGAGGCTTACCCCATTGAAGTCCATACGGTTAGCCAGCGAAAGCCCCTATTTCTTGACGAAAGTGCTCACGACTGGCGCTTGGTAAAATTGGGTCGTGAACTGGGCTGGACTGGAGTCGCTCTCAAGACCTGTAAAACCCAAACGGGCGCCCTACTCTCTGCGGCTTGGGCTCAAGCGCACGGCATGTCTTTGATGGTCCAAGATCTCACTAATCCCATGCTCGCCCAGATTCCTCATGTCCAATTAGCGGCTCACCTCCCCACCCTTATGGGCGTTGAGACGAATGCGATGCAATTCTACCCAACTGCCAGCGAAGCAGAAGCCGAAATTCACCCAGGGCTTTATACTCGGCACAACGGTTTCCTCGACCTTTCCACCTTGTCCGGACCTGGCTTTGGATATGCTGGGGCCGACACTGTTCGAAGTCTTCCCCCTGCCGTAGTCCAGAAATCTCGAATCTAGCTCGGCGCTCAACGAGCGCAGGTCGACCATCTTAGGGCCGCTAAACCCTCAACTTATTGCCATGGCTTTTCGTCGGGGGATAGTCGCCTTGACAGCATTTGCATCTGCCCAAAGGCCCTCCAAATCATACCGTTCCCTGACATCCGCTCGCATTAGATGGACAATGACATCGAAGAAATCGACCACCACCCAACTCGACTGGGCTGTCCCCTCACTTAAGGTCGGTTTTAAGCCGTGTTCCTCCTGCAACCCTCGCAAAAGTTCTCCCTCTATCGCCCGCAAATGCGGTTCACTTGTTCCCGTAGCGATCACAAAATAATCCGTTACGGTCGAAAGCTTCTTTACATCGAGAATTACGATGTTTTCCGCTTTCTTATTATCTGCCAGATCGCGGCACGCGAGCGCGAGCTTCTTAGAATCCATTGGTTGAAACTATGACCACTTGGTATCGAAGATAAAGACCATTCCACTGAACTCCGTCCAAACAATAGTCTTTTGCCCCCTTCGACCTCCTCGTCTCAAATGATCTAAGTGCCCCATCTAATCCTTGCTTAGGGGCCCTGACATCCCTTCAACAAGTGCTTCCGTTGCCAGTTAGTGACGAAAGTGACGAGTACCCGTGAAGACCATTGCCATTCCCCGCTGGTCAGCAGCACGAATAACCTCGGCATCTCGCATCGAACCTCCGGGCTGGATTGCCGCTGTGGCCCCCGCCTCGCCGGCCGCCACCAACCCGTCGGCGAAGGGAAAGAAAGCGTCTGAACAAACCACGCTACCCGATAAAGCCAATCCCGCCTCGCCGGCTTTCCAAACAGCAATACGACTTGAATCTACTCGACTCATCTGACCCGCACCCACTCCCAATGTCCGATCTGCACCACAGTATAAAATGGCGTTCGACTTTAAGTGTTTCACCACTTTCCAACCGAAGAGCATCGCCTCCAATTCTGCGGCCGTGGGTTGACGTTGAGTCACCACTTTCAGGTCCGAGATTCCAGTTATTTTCAGATCGCGCTGCTGCCACAAAAAAGAGTCGGCACCGACACTCCGGATGTCATAAGGAGAATCCGTTACTGGATTCCTCAATTGCCGTAACAAACGTAAATTTTTCTTCTGACTTAAAATTTCCAAGGCTTCCGGGGTGAAATCTGGAGCAATAATCACCTCGCTGAAAATCTCGGATATTGATCGAGCACAGCCCGCATCCAATGAGCGATTCACAGCAATGATTCCTCCAAAAGGAGCCTGACGATCCGTGGCTAAAGCCCTTTGCCACGCTTCTTCCAGCGAACCACCCTGTCCAACCCCACACGGATTGGTATGCTTTAAAATAGCCAATGTCGGAGGACCACTCTCGAACTCCCCAATCAAGGCCGCGGCTGCCGTCAAATCGAGGATATTGTTATAGGATAACTCCTTGCCATGAAGCTGAGTGAAATAATCTGAAAAGCACCCATATAAAGCCGCTTTCTGATGCGGATTCTCTCCATAACGTAAAACCTGAGCCAGCGGCGCACTGATTGACAGGACCGCTGGGGCGGAATCAATAGCGGAAAATTTTCGAGCAAGATGAGCAGCAATTGCCGCGTCATAAGCCGCAGTTCGCGCGTAAACCTTAGCCGCTAGGGTTCGGCGCAAGGCCAAATCCGTTCCTCCACCCGCACGGATTTGCTCAGCAACTTGACCGTAATCAGATGGATCCACCACTACTGTCACACTTTCGTGATTCTTCGCGGCACTCCGCAGCATCGAGGGTCCACCAATATCAATATTTTCAATCGCATCATGCAGAGAAACGCCGAGTTTCGCCACAGTCGCCTCGAACGGATAAAGATTCACTACCACTAGGTCAATGGCAGCGATGCCATGAGCCAAAGCGGTCGCCTCGTGCTCTGGGTTCCCACGAAGAAAAAGCAACCCTCCATGAACCTTAGGATGCAAGGTTTTCACCCGACCATCGAGCATCTCAGGAAATCCGGTGTGTTCCGAAATATCCTTCACCACCATCCCCGCCTCACGGATCGCCCGTGCCGTTCCACCGGTCGACAACAGTTCCACCCCGGCTTCAGAAAGAATTCGGGCGAAGTTGATAAGACCGGTCTTGTCAGACACGGAGAGTAAGGCGCGCTGGATTCGAAGCATACGTGAACCGCGGAGATTCGCCATTCAAGCGCAGACGTCAACGGTGTAGACGCATCATCTTCCATTCTTTGTCGGTTCAAGACTTCACAACCATCCTTTCGATCCCAAAATCAAAAATAATAACGCCTGAGACAAACAACCTGAAATGATTGAAAGAGAGGTGGGATGTTAAGCCACACTGGTACCACCACAGGTCGATAGAATCGAGTCAAAAACTCTTCCGACGAGGTCTACAAGAGTTGGGCCGAAGTGATCCACTCTTAAACTGTACACACCGCCCAAGGCTCACTCGGCATCGAACTCCATTCGACTCTTCTGCTGCCCCGCCCCTACGACCCAAAATATATTTTTGCCACGTCCTCTTCTTCGTCCTTGCGCTAAGTCACTCAGATTCGGTTGGGTTATATCCATGATGAATCATTGGCCTTCTGCAACCCTCGTTCGATGGATAGCTGGGGTCATCACTTTACTCTGTGTCCCTCTCCACCGCACCGCCGCCGATGACTGGCCTCAATGGCTCGGACCTCAACGCGACGGCGTATGGCGCGAAACAGGCATCGTAAAAAAATTTCCTGAGGGCGGCCCAAGACGACTCTGGCGAACTGAACTCGGTACCGGCTATTCCGGTCCGGCCATCGCCAACGGCAAGGTCTACGTGATGGACCGTATCGTGCCGGCGGATGCACCCAAGCCCAAGAACACTTTTGACTTTGCTCAGATTCCTGAAGACGAACGGGTGCTCTGCCTCGATGCAAAGAGCGGCAAGCTCCTCTGGAAACATCAGTATAATTGCCCTTACACGGTCAGTTATGCCGCTGGACCACGAACCACTCCCTTGGTGGCAGGGAAGCGCGTGTTTACTCTAGGCACGATGGGTAATCTCGCCTGTCTCGACGCTAAGAGCGGCGACCTTGTTTGGGAACGAGACTTTAAAAAGGACTTCGGTCTAAAAATTCCCACTTGGGGAGTTTCATCGAACCCCCTGCTTGAAGGACAAAAGCTCATCTGTGTGGTGGGTGGCGAGGGCACCGTGGTGGTAGCCTTCGACAAAGACACCGGCAAAGAACTCTGGCGCTCTCTCTCAGCAAAGGAACCGGGATATGCACCTCCGATGATTTATGAATTCGCCGGTCGCCGACAATTGATCCTCTGGCACGCCGAATCGGTGAATGGTCTCGACCCCGAAACGGGTCGTGTGCTGTGGACTGAACCTTGGAAACTCAACTACGGAATGGCCATCGCTACACCCCGAAAACTGGGTGAGCAGCTGTATCTCTCCTGCTTTTATAACGGTTCACTCATGCTACGATTCGAGGCGCCTGATAAAGCGCCCGTTGTCGCTTGGCGCACATCGAAAATGAGCGAACGCGATACCACTCATCTCAATTGCACGATGAACACCCCGTTCATCGAAGGCGGCCACATCTATGGGGCCTGCAGTTATGGTCAATATCGCTGCATTCGCGCCGACACAGGAGCACGTCAATGGGAAACCTTTGCGCCCACCAGCAGCAAATCCGAGCGTTGGGGTAATTGTTTCACGGTGAAAAACGGAGTTCGTTTTTTTCTCTTCAGCGAAAAGGGTGATCTGATTATCGCCAACCTGTCACCGACGGGTTATCAGGAAATCAGCCGTGCCCATCTTCTTGACCCAGTAAATACAGATCCGGGACGCTCTGTCGTGTGGTCACATCCTGCTTTTGCCAATCGCCGTGTCTACGTGCGGAACGATCAGGAACTAATTTGCGTCGATCTCGCTGCGAAATAAGTAACTGCTAGCGATCCTTTCATCCGAACAGTTTTCTCCTTCAATTTGGCTTCGATATTGCCTCAAAGAATGGCATTTTTGGCCTATGAATTCCTCCTTGTTTAAGCGGCTTTGGCTAGCTGGCTTGCCCGTTTTCCTGTTCATTCAAGTTTCGGCAACCCCCTTGCCAGTGATCAATCTTTGGCCAAGTAAACCGCCGGGCGAACAAGCCGATTTGCCCTCGGAACGCGATAGCACCAAGCCCTCCGATGGCCTCGTTGCCGGTAAATCGGTGATCCGACTGGGGAACGTTTCTCTTCCAACACTTCAAGTCTTTCGTCCCCCGATCGACAAAGACAATGGAACATCGGTCTTAGTTTTACTTGGGGGCGGGTACCATATCTTGGCGATGGATTTAGAAGGGAGCGAGGTCTGTGAATGGTTGAACTCTATTGGAGTGACCGGCATATTGGTCAAATATCGCGTCCCAAAACGCGAGGGTCTTTCGGAGAATATCGCCCCGCATCAAGACGCCCAACGTGCCCTCAGTTTAGCCCGTTTTCACGCCAAAGAATGAGGGATCAATCCACAAAGTATTGGGGTTATGGGCTTCTCGGCGGGTGGGCATCCGGTGCATTCACAAGTTGTCGGTGAATGAGCTGGACTACCAGCGGCAAAGAGCTCAGAAAGCAGGGCGTGCTTAAAGAACTAGTATTGCAAGGGCGACGGATGGGATCTGAGGAA
>SIAZ01000087.1 GCA_009695405.1 Pedosphaera sp.
AGCTTACCCAGTTGTTGCGACTGGGTCCCGCTGTTTAAATTGTCAGGTGTATTCACCAACGTAGGGCAACATTTTCAGCGGCTTATGTCTAGCCGTTTCTTTTACCCCCTTTCCATCGGCCCTTTCCAGCCACCAGCCAAACGCCCTGGAGTTTGCCCCAGCGAACGAAGAAGAGCGGGGCGCTGATTATTTAATCTTCTTAACTGGGAGTTGCTCTAGGTAACGGTTGAGTTCCTGTTCGGTAGAAGCATTGGTCAGCATTTGAGAACGTTCCCTAATTCCGTTGCCGAGACTGGCCAATTGGGTGGGAGCTTCCACGATATAAGGAGTCAGAAAGATAAGTAGTTCGGTCTTGGAAGTGCTTTTCTGCTTTGATTTGAAGAGGTTCCCTAAATAGGGGATATCACCGAGCAGAGGCACTTTGTTGTCTGCGTCTGATTTGGTATCAGAGATCAACCCTCCTATAACCACTGTCTTGGAATGAGGAGTAACAACGACCGTATCGGCAGAGCGTATGTTGATATAGGGAGCCGACACGTCTTGGGAAAGAGACTGACGTTCGGTGGGAGAAACCGAGGAAATAGACGGTTGAACAATCATTTCAACTTGGCCATTCGCTCCGATGAAAGGAGTCACATTCAGGATAATCCCAATGTCGGAGTAAGTGACATTAATAATTGGAATAGAGTTATTGCCGGCTGCGCTGTAGCTGATACCACTGGGAAGCGGTACCTTTTGTCCGACGATAATCTTCGCTAACTGACCGTCTCGAGCGATGATAGAAGGTCGGGAGAGAATCTGAGCTTTGCCCGACTTGGCAACAGCGCGAAGAGTGGCCTGAAAGTCGGCTCCTGCGATCTGATAGAGACCGCCGCTTCCGGTGCCACCACCGCCTGGGGTGAGAGCCGTGGAGATAGGTTGACCGAGAGAATTGACATTGGTGGCGACGCTATTGAGACCAGAAAGACCAAAGACGGATCCAGCTCCAGTTGCGACGCCATTACCGACATTATTTTTTGCCCAACCCCCTTCCACACCGATGTCAGAGGAATTATTTCTTTGAACCTCGACGAACACCACGTTGATCAGCACTTGAGGCTTTGGGGTGTCTAGGTTGGAGATGACGTTACTGATTTGCAGGTTCGTATCGGCATCGGTGATAATGATGAGATTATGGGTTTGTGGATCGACGGTGATAGTGGCCGTACCAACGGTACCATTGTTATTATACTGAGACGAGGAGGCCCCAGAGGATCCTGAACGATTACCGCCTTGGCCGCCGCCGAAACCTCCAAAGCCACCAAACCCACCAAAGCCGCCGCCTTGCCCCCCGCCGCGTTGTTGAGCGCAAAGGGGTGAAGAGAGAGCGAGTATCAAGCTGCCGGTGAGGAGAAGTGAGATCAAAGATCTAGGGCTGCACCGAAAAGTAAAAATGAGTCTATTCATAAAAATCTAGAGTGAAGCTATTGGATCAGAAAAGGTTGCCGCCACCACTGCCGCCTCGCGAACTGGAACCGCCGAAGGTCGAAGTCGATCCACCGTTAACTGTGCCGCTACTGCTGCTGGAATTGTTTTGTTGGCGTTGCATCAGAGCACTGTTTTGTTGCGATGAAGAGCTGCTGGTACTGCCTCGGCTATTGTTGCCTTGGAACATATTTTGTAAGACTTGGGCTGCCTGCTGAGGATCTCCGTTCTCCATGTGGTACACGTAGACTTTCTGATCGCGTGCCGAAGTGACATCCAGTTCTTGTACCATCCCAGCGATCTGGCTCATGAGATCTTTGGAAGCGGTGACGATGACCGACGAGGTGCGAGAATCCGCCACGGAGATGACTTGAGAGGCCTTACGGATCCGGTCGTTGTCACTGGCGCCGCCCCCGCCGGCACGGCCCCCTCCGCCGCCACGACCTCCACCTCCACCTCCACCTCCACCTCCACCTCCACCGAAGGCTGCTGCCATTGCTGCAAAACCGCCCCCGCCACCGGGGTTACCCCCACCCCCAAAGCGGACCGGAGATTGCGCCGCGTTATTTCCACCCGAAGAAGAACTAGAAAAGAGACTACCCAGCAAGGTAGCGACATCGGAAGGATTAGCATGTTTCAGGCGAAAAACCCGAATTTCAGTCTCGGATTGTGCGCTGGTATCGATGGCGCAGATGATTTCCACTAGGTGCCTGATATTCGATTGAGTGTCAGTCATCACGATGGAATTGCCCGCGGCATTCGCCACGAAAGTGGCTTGAGCAGACACAAAAATAGAAAGGTCTTTAGCGAGTTGCTCCGCCTCGACATAGCGGATGGGAATGATCTGGGTCACCAATTGCTCATTGGAGGGAATCTGATTCGGATCATTGCTAATCTTAACCGGAATATTTCGACTCTTGGCGGTCGTACGTTCGATAATAGTGAGAGTGCGACCGTCGCGGATGGCTGCATAACCGTTCTTATTAAGAACCGAGTTAATCAGATCAACCGCCTCATTCCGATTGATCGGTTGAGCACTCAAAACACTAACCAACCCCTTCACTTCTGTTTCTAGAACGATGATAAAACCGGCTGCCTCGCTGAGATGAGTGAGAACTTGGCCCAGAGGTGCATTTTTAAAATTGAGTCGGATTTCGTCTGGGTTGCCTGAGAGAGGTTGCTGAGTTTGGGTGGCTTCAACGACGTCGACAGGGGGCGTTCGTGTGGGTGTCGAGGAGAGGTTGGATGACTCGGTTGTTGTGGCCGTTTTAGACTCCGCTGTGAGAGTCGTTTCGGTCTCGTTTTTTTTGTCGTTTTGGGCTGAGACCGAGGCGATGAGGCCTACGGCATAGGCGGTGGTAAAAATCCGGGTTAATACTGGGTTCATTTCGACTCCTGTTCGCGTTTCTGCATGAGTTTTTTGAGAATATCGGAGGCGTCGCCTCCAGTAGATGATGTGGCCTCTGTTTTTTCCGAAGTAACCGTTGCCGACAAAACAGAAGCATCGACGGGTTCCGCGTTTTCTAATCGCAACGAGTTTCCGATTTCGAGAGAGATAATCGGTCCATTAGTCGCCTGAAGACGAACCCGATTTGGTTCGATAGCCAAAAGAGTATATCCGGCGATTAGCGCATTAGTTTTCAGTGTTTTGCGGTAGGTGTCAGTGGGGCCGTCGAAGAAAGCAAAGCGGCCCTTGGGATAGTCTATTGTACCGACGAGAGTCAGCGTGGGTTGCACGGTGCTGCGCGGGCGTTCCACGGGGCGTCGTACTTCCCCAAGGATATGTGCACGGCGATCTGGGTTAAAAATATTACGTTCAGCAATAAAACTAGCGAAGGAAGAAGGCGCTGGTTGAGCGGTGTTATTGGTCTCTGCAGCGCGATTGATGGGGGCTGTTAGTAGGCCAAGAAAAACACCAACAGCGAGAGATTTAAAGGGAAGCCAAGTCATGGTTTAGTGGCTGGAGTGAGAGTGAGACCGCTAACCTGCAGTCCAAGAGACAAGCGTTGCCCTGTTTTGTCGCGGTTAACCAGTTGAACGGAGTTCAGTCGAAGGCCCAGTGGGCTGCTTTCGATGCGGTAAAGGAAGTCGCCTAAAGTAGCGAGAGTGCCGACAGCTTCGATCCGCGTATTCAAGGTGGAGTACGCGTCTGAATCGGACTTCCACTGTGGAAGAGTATCGGTCACTTCGGCACGACTCGCGCGCGACCAAGCATTGAAAGAACTAAGAATTTTTTGTTCAGCGAGTGACGTATTCGAAGGCAAAGAATTGGTGCGCATGAAGTCCCAGCGAATCCGGATATCGGTTTCACGTTTAACTAAGGTTTCGCCTTCATGAACTTGCTTGCGAAGGGTGACAATCCGTTGAGAACGAGTCGACCACCACTGACCGAGAGGGCCGATAATTAAGAGGTCGGTTGCGTAAAGTCCGGCAGCAGCGATCGCTAGGATCATCAGGATTTGTTGTCGATTACGGTGCATCATTGGGCTCCTGACGGTTTCCATTGGAATCCGAAAGTGAATTGAATGGGGGAATTTCCACGGATCTGATCACGGTGCAGTGCTAGAACTCCTGGGACCCCGTTGAGTGTCTCGATCATACGCAGGAATGTGGCGCTATCTCGTGCCACTCCGGAACACGTTACCTGAGAGCTATCACGAATATCGATACTCGTGGCGGTAACCGAACCATCCTGAGGAAAAACGACACTGAGTTCACGGATGACCCCTAAGTTAGATATATTATCATCGAACCAAGGGCGGTACTGGCGAATCTGTTGCTGCATCGTTTCTAATTCCGCGACCTTAGTGGCGATGCGGGACCAGCGTGAGTTTAGAAGAGCGAGCTGGATTTGTTGATAGAGGAGTGCTCCGCTGAGAAGGGCCACAAAGGCTGCAGCCAGAGCTCCGGCTGACTGAAGCCGTCCAGTTGAATACTTGGCGACTAGTTGACTGATCCAAGTTGGTTTCGGCGGTAAGAATTCGAACGTGAAAGAAAGCCCGTTGAGAAAGCGCAATGCCAGAGCCGTTGGAGCCGTAAGAGCTTTTCCTGAGAGGGATCCATCGGCCGATGGGGCCGTGTCGGAAGATATCAGCACTTCTGAAACCAAGCCCAGAGCTAGGATTCGGTCGGCGAGGTGGGCCGCTAAAGGTCCCGCAACATCGTCCGATCCGATAATGCGTACCCGCTTGATTGAGGGGAGTAAACTTGCGGGGAGTTGTCCAAGCGTGACACGGATTTCGCGAGCGACGACTTCAGGGATAGGAAGTTGTCGTGAGCCATCCTCGGTGAATGAGCCTTCGATTGTCCGCAAGGCAGCCACGCCTCCACCTGCAGTGATCTGAAGAGTGAGATGATCGCCCTCAATCAACAAGGCGAGGCCCTCATTGGAGGGGTCGCTAGGAGGTTGGACCTGAGTGAGACCAACGGTTATAGCGACAGGTTTGAGGCGGGCAACAGCGAGAGCCTGTTCTAACCAAGCGGCATGAGCAGTGGAGACAGCCCCAAGGGTGACGTGATTTCTACCATTAGGCAAAGCGCAGCGAGAGTCTGAAATACGAAGGCTCGATGTATCAGAAGAAAAGCAACGTTCGGCCTCCAATTGAAGGAGTCCAGTGGCATCGGCCTCGGGAAGGTTAGGCATTTCAGTGCGACCGGTTAACACCCAGCGATCTGGGATTGCCACCACGCAATGACGTCCGCGAATGCCCGCTGAATCGAGAACTGCCCGCAGTTCGGTACCCAAGTCAACGGGCGAAGCCGGATGAAGGGCTGAGGTGAGCGGAACAGAAAGGGATCGGATTACTTGAACCTGCCCCCCGATGCGTTGGGCTAAAGAGAGGCGCAACTTGCCGGAATCAAGGCAAATACCAAGAATGGAAGAGGGGCGCTTGCGCCGCCCGAAATGAATTGAGACGACTTTGTTCATGGAGAAGTTCCGACTAGAAGAGATTCGCGCACCGTATCACCCAACGCCCAACCCAAGTGGCTAAGATCTTGGCGATGGATAATTTTTGGGGAGCCATCAGAAAGATCAAAAACGAAGTGAACACGGCGATAGCCCCGACCAAAGGGTCCAACCGCTGCGATATCTGCCGAATATTGAAAACTGCGAGTGGTGAGCCAGTCGCGTCCGGCGAGAGCTGTAACGACCGGATGACTCAATCCGAGAGCGGTAACAAACCAAGCAATTGAACCGATAGAAGTCAGATTGCGTTGGCGATATTCGATGAGTGTTTCTGACGCGGACAGGGCCGTTTGTTCATTGACTCCAGCTCCCATAAAAAGGGCAGTCAAGACCGGTTCTGGGGCTGAATTTATATTCACCCGGCCGTAACTAAAACTGTTGGTCGTTACTCCCAATTCACTGGCGATTTTTTCGAAATCATCACTGCTGAGGCCACTGTTTAGATAAAATTGCAAGGGACTGCGGAGGTTGGGAGTGCTGCCGCCTCGGAAACCAAGTTGATTGAGGAGTTGAGTGGCGCGCGAGGAACCAAATGCTTCCTCCAATAAGCCCTGCAATTCAGTGCGTGAGTTGATGTTCGTTAAGGTGGTGCCGTCTGCGTGGAAGTTAGGCTCCCGACTGTAGACAGTCACATATTCCAGTAAGCCGGGGGAGTAGGTCCTGCCAGCAGCTAAGGTCTTCTCCACGGAATCTTGTACCCCATTGCGATTGAGATCATCGCCATCCAAATCAGGCAAAGTCATGCCTCGGATCAGACGCAATTCATCGACACTTTCAAAGGGGCCATGCTTGGAGAAATATCCCAACGACTCGTAGTTAAGCATCAACGCGCTATTGGTGCTGCGCCAATCGAGAATGCCTTCTGCCAAGTCACCAGACATCGAAGGGAGACACAACAAAACGTTCGTATATGAGCAATTGAGATTTAGTTTACTGGCTTCGTCGACCAGTCCGAACACCGGTTGACTCGGCGGACTGGATCGATTTGCCAGAGGTTGACGTCCGATGATCCAGGCACGTGCGGAACCAATAGCGATATCCTCACAACGGAAAAGAGAATTGGTGGTCATCACCCCGTTGGTGGAAAGGGTGGTTAAGGCCCAAGAAACATAACGTGCCGCACCCTCGATTGCATGTTCAGCGGCTAACCCAGAGGTCCGATTGTCTGCTGCTCGCAACTCAAGGGACATGGCATCTGCAAAGTAAAGAGCGATTGAAACCAATCCGATAGACATCCAGAGAACTAAAATTAAGACAGAGCCCCGCTGAGCGGATTTGCGCTGTTGACCTCGATGTGAGTCTTTCGAGTGGATGAGAGGTATGGGCGTCATTTTAGCTGCCGCCGACGGTGGTGTTGGAAATGTTACGCGACACCGCGCGAAGAGGGACGACGACTTCGACAGGGGTCGCGTCTGGAGAAGTGTTCGATCGGCGGATAACAAGACGAACAGCGAGAGGAAGATTCGTATTGATTGAGGCTGTATCGGACGTGTCCCAACGATCCAACCATTGAGTGCCATCGAAGCAAGAGACTTGAAATTGGTCGACACCCGCGAGCATTTGTTGCTCCTCGATTTGAGGGGTGGAGAGAGTGAGTAGGTTGCGGGTGACAGTTCGGTAGAGATCCTGTTGGGTGCCGGATTGTTTGAGGGCGTAGGCGACCCGTTGAATTTCGCCCCAAGGATCCTTCCGGCTGAAGATTGCGGTAGCGGTGTGGAATTCTAATTGGACAGGTTGAGCAATTCCGTTGCCGATCACCGAACCTGCCTTAAAGCTACCGGACATAGAGCCGTCGGGTTTGGGCGGTACGGCACACTGGAGATCACGTCGGAGAAAAGTGATTGCGTGATCGACGGGGACAGCGGCTTCAACGGCTTCTACCGTCGCACTGCGGAGCCGGAGTGCCCCGAAAAATGCGGTATTAATGCAGACGAGCACCACTGCCGAAATGCCAATGGCGAGGAGGAGTTCGATGAGAGTAAACCCCTGAAGTAAAGACCTGTCATAGCGAGGGTAGGTGGGCGTCATCGACTCGCTGTGCTAGGGGTGGCAGGGGGGGGCGGAAGGGTCGACGTTGGATTCAGGACGGCAGTATCAACCAGTGTCACCAACTTTACTGAAAAGTCCCGACCTTGGGCGGGAAAAACGACTTCTGCAGTGAGTTCTTGGACGGACTGAATATTTTGACCAGTCCAGTTAGCCTGCTGAAGCGTCCAGCGAAATTCGGTGGTTCCTTCGGTGATCGTACCATTCCGAGTTCCCGTCCAGTTGGTTAAGATGAGGGACTCATTTAAGACGCGGTCAGCAATGCGTGCAGCGGCACCTTTGCGAGATGAGACAGAGCCGGCGAGGCTAGAGACGCGTAGGGCCTGAACAGCAGCAGGGATGACTAAAGCGAGGAAGAGCAAAGAGGCGAGCAATTCAGCCAGAGTGAAGCCCGCTTGGCTTAGTCTAGTTGGTTTGATTACGAATCTCATAGGTTCTTCGGTCGAGAGATCCCACCAACCACAAGGAGGCCCCTGCGGAATCTCTTAATTCGAGCTGATTTGCACTGCCTTCATCGGCAAAGCCGTCGGGCAGCCAACGGATAGCAGGGCTATCGCGAAACGTGACCGTGGTGGGTAGGTTGCCGGTTACGGAGAGTTCAATTTCGGAGTCGGTAGAGAACTCAATATCATGCGAATCGGAGCGCGGGTTTGGGGTTTCTGAAGCTAATCCATAACGTCCCTTTTCCGCTTGAATCCAGACGGCGGCGGGGCGACCCTGGGAGATAGCGCGCGATTGACCGGCACGGATCACAGCCAAGAGACGGTGTGCTTCCGAATGCAACGCGCGGCCCCGGATGAAACCGAAAACGCGTGGAGAGACGATGGAAACGGCGATCACCAGAAGAGCGAGGACAAGAACGAGCTCGATGAGAGTGAAGCCGGAGCGGCGTCGGTTACTTTGTTGTCCAGTTGCCAATGTCATCGTCCGTTCCTGACTTCCCATCTAACCCCGGTGAGGAGATGTCAAAAGAGTTACCGTTTTGTTTGCCGGGATAAGCGTAGACGTAAGGAGAGCCCCAAGGATCTTGCGGAATTTTGTCGAGGTAAGGACCCCGCCAGTTCTTGGAATCACGCGGTTGTTGGATTAAGTCGGTGAGGCTCTTGGGATAGAAGCCGCTATCGACCTCGAAGGAATCCAGAGAGGTTTTGATAGCTGAGATATCAGCTCGAACAGCGGCCTGCCGAGCCTGTTCGCTACGGCCCATCATCTTTGGGATCACTAAAGCAGCAAGAATGCCGATGATGGTGATCACCAGCAGCATTTCGACGAGGGTAAAGCCCCGTTGTTTGCGTTGGGTAACGAGCGAGTGTGGTTTGGTAGGAGAGATTTTAATCTTCATAAAAGAGCGAAAAAAAGAGTTTATTTAATGTTGTCTTGCAAGGAAAACACCGGCAGGAGCATGCCGATAAAAATAATTCCGATGAAACCAGCGATGAGAAAAAGCATCAGGGGTTCAGCGAGAGCAACCGCTGTTTTCAACTGACGATCCAGTTCTTCCTCGGTCACATTGGCGATTCGGACTAATTCACGATCTAAGTGGCCGCTTTCCTCGGCAACAGAAATCATTTCCATGACCGAGCCCGGAAATAAAGTGCGGCATTCTGCTAAGCTCTGACCGAGACGCCCACCTTGTTGGACTTGCTCGATTGATTTTGCGACAGCATCGACGAGGATTTGGTTTCCAATCGATTTACGTGCGACATTGAGTCCTTGAATAAGAGGGACCCCAGCACCCATTAGCGTGCCGAGCATGCGGCAAAATCGGGCCATTGCGAATTGAGAAAGCAATCCACCCACGATCGGTGATTCTAAAACGAGCCCCTCCCAGACGCGACGACCTTTTTCTGAGGAAAACCACGTGCGCAGCAGGAAAAATCCACCTGTCAGAGCAGCTGCAACCACGAGACCGTATTCCCGCAGGATCCGGCTGGTTGCAATAATGATTTCAGTGATTAAGGGCAGGGAACCTTTGACGTTAGCGAAGACGGTTTGGAATTTGGGAATAAAGAACACTAGCAGGACAGACAGCACGACCAGTGCGAGTACAAAAAGCACAGCGGGATAAATCATGGCGGTGGCAACGCGCGATTTTAGATCCTTTTCCCGAGACTGGAAATCCGCAATCTGCGCGAGGACACCATCGAGAAAACCACCGGCTTCGCCTGCTTGCACCATGGCTGTGTAGACCTTGGGAAAAGTGTCAGGTGACTTCGCCATCGCATCGGCCAAGGAAACACCGTCGACCACTAGGTCGTGGACCTCTCGCCATTTAGTAGCTGCAGCCGGTGAAGACGCTTCTTTGGCTAGGATAACCAAAGCTCGACTCAAGGGAACCCCGGCGGCTAATAGGCTGGAAAGGAGGCGGGTAAAGGTTTCTAATTCTTTGGAAGAAACCCGTTCTGAAATGGGTGCTGGAAGTGGGGTCGTTCCTTCACCTGTTCCGGGGACCGTTATCTTTCCAGTTTTCGAACGGCCCTCTGATAATTTCAAGGGACGGAATTCAAGAGTTTCAATCTGGCGCAAAGCCTCCGGACGTCCCCCTGCATTGAGGGTTCCTTCGATAATGGCTCCGTTGGGTTGCAGTGCCCTGTACTGAAAAGTTGGCATGAAGTTCAGGTTCGGCGAAGGGCGATTTCGACAGCAGACGGTGCAGAATCAGGTCCATTCGGTGTGGCCCGTTCACTTTCCTTAGCTGTCGTGACGCTCAGTACTTCTTCGACCGTAGTGATTCCTTTGGCGACTAAACGCCAACCGTCTTCGGCTAATGTTCGCATGCCAGCCTGTCGCGCTGCCTCGCGAATGCGATCTGTGGACGTCTGATTTAAAATCATCGAGCGAATTGTTTCGTCTGTGGTCATCCATTCAAAGATAGCGTGACGCCCAGTGAACCCAGTGTTGCGGCATTCACGGCATCCGACCGATTTAAATAATGTCGCATCGGCGGGTAATCCCAGTCGAGTTTTGAAGGCAGAAGCGGTCGAGCTTGTGTCTGGCGTTTTGCAATGGCGACAGAGCACGCGGACCAAGCGTTGGGCGAGGACGGCTTCCAGAGAGGAGGCAACAAGGTAGGGTTCGACGCCCATATCTACCAAGCGCGTCAAGGCACCAGAGGCGTCATTGGTGTGAAGTGTTGAAAAAACGAGATGACCTGTCAGTGAAGCTTGAACGGCGATCTGAGCTGTTTCTTGATCGCGGATTTCACCAATGAGCACGACATCCGGATCGTGGCGTAGGATGGAACGAAGACCTCGAGCGAAGGTGAGCCCAGCCTTTTCGGAGACCTGGATCTGGTTGACCCCTTTGAGTTGATATTCGACGGGATCTTCTATGGTAATGATTTTACGGACCGCGTCGTTAATCTCGTTGAGTGCCGTGTAAAGAGTTGAGGTCTTTCCACTACCGGTGGGGCCGGTGACTAGGATAATGCCGTGGGGCATCTTGAGCACTTCACGGAAGCAATTGAGATCTCGGCGAGTCATGCCTATGTCGTCTAAACCCCGCAGAGTTGAATTCTGCCGGAGTAGTCGCATGACGACTGCTTCGCCATGGAGCATAGGAATGATGGAGACGCGGATATCGACGTCGGCAGAGTCGATACGGACTTTGATCCGGCCATCTTGAGGGAGACGTTTCTCTGCAATATTCAGATGACTGAGAATTTTGACACGGGAAACGATCGCGGGCTGAAATTGTTTTAACTGAGCTGGAACAGGGATTTCCTGAAGTTCACCATCGATTCGGTAGCGGATACGGAATTCGTCCTCAAAAGGTTCTAAATGGACATCAGACGAGCGAAGTTCGATGGCATCCTTAAGCACCTGATTAACAAATCGAATAATCGACGCTTCGTCTTGGGCGCCGCCGTCGAGATTATTATCTTCAGTAGACTCATCGACGATCTGAATAGTTTTCTCTTCGTCGAGAGTCCCGATTGTGTCAGCACCGACGCCGAGGTGTTTTTTCAGTTCTCGTTGAACAGCCTCTGTGGGTGCTAAAACAGGCGTCAGTTGAAGGCCTGAAAGTGTCTTGAGGGCATCAAGACCTTGAGTGGCAAAGAGCCGGCTAGTGGCCACTTCAATCGTGCCATGGGTGCGCCGTAGCGGCAGAAGTTCTTCACGCAAGAGAATGCGTGCTGGAAAGAGGGCGAGCAGGTCTCGACTCGGTTCCACTATTTCTAAAGTAGAGAAATCGAGACCATACTCCGCAGCGATCCATCGAAGCACCGCTTCTTCCGTTGCGGGTTGGGTTCCAGCACTGAGAAAGGCGGCGCTGTCAGAAGGGGACAACTGCCGCAGTGAAATCATGCGATCCAGCAATGCTTTCGCGGCTGAATCGGGCTCGACGGTCACGGACATCGGGAAGGTTAAGAAGGGCGTTTGGCGGATTAGTTGATCAACCCGAGCAGCGTGGCGGTCGCTTCTTGTTTCGCAGATAGAATCTTACGAAACTCGGCTTGGGACTTTTCGACCTTATCCTGTTTCGCTTTTTGAGCGGCGCGATATTTGGCGAGAAGTTCTTTAATCTGACCTGCCGGCGCGTTGTCATCAACTGCCTTTTGTAAGGCGTCCGCTTCTGGGTTAGAGGTGCTGCCGCGGCGATCACCATCGGTGCGGTTACGTCCGCCTCCCATTAATCGACCCAACCCAGAGCCGCTCATCGATTCACGACGAGCATCCATTACCTTTTGAACCATCGGTTTAACCGCTTTCCACTCCGTCTCATCGGTGAAGCCAAGTTGGGTACGCACTCCTTCCATCATCCGCTGCTGCATCTGGGCTGGATCCCAGTTGCCGCGACCGCCCTGACCGCCCTGACCGCGTTCGCGAGTTGGAGGGGGTGTTTCATTTTGGGCAAGGATGCTGAGTGTGGCAGAAGCCAGAACAACTGCGGCGCAAAGGCCGGTCACGGGGCGTCCGGAGAGGATGGAACGGAAGGGGTTCATAGAATGTCAGTAGGTTAAAATTGAATCCGATTTCGGTGCAGGGAGACCGAGGATTCATCGAGTAGGTTACGAAAGACTCTTAAGTTTGCGAGTCTAAGGTCCGTCCGGCGTGTATTCTGTAATACCTACCTGCAATGGATAGATGGCATGAGAGCTAGCAACGGTGGGTCCGAGGCCACGCTTAGAGACGATTAAGAGGTTCCTCGCTATTTCCAGTGAAACCGGGGGGCTTGACGGCTGGAGGATGATGCCGAGCGATGCCCCCGGAACAGACCTTTGGACAGTTGCTCGGGCTTGGCAAGGCATGGCGGGTGGTGGAGGCTCGGTTTGAGCCGGAGTCCTCGACCTTCCTGTTGAAGGTGGAGGAGACGCTGGCGTTGTGGCCGGAGGAAAGTGTACGGGCCGGCACGCCGGTGGTCTGCCACGATCATGTCGAGCCGATGCAGTGGAGGCATCTGAACGTCTTCAACAAGGAGTGTGTGATCGTGTGCGCGCTACCGCGGGGCCGACGTGGCGATGACGGCAGGGTGTACCGAGTGACCCCGCCGCGGGAGGGACGCAGCAAGCATTTCACCTAGGAGTTCGAGGCCTTCGCCCTGACCCTCATGCGCGAGATGCCGGTCAAGCGTAAGCGTACGCCCAACCCCATGGTTCCCTAGTTACCGAAAGTAGGATATTCCGCGATCGAAGGCGGGGAAGAAAGGCCGGCCGACCGGATTAGGTTTTCGCCGGTTTCCAGTTCCAAGGCAGGAGTTCGGCAACGGTGTGGTTCGTT
>SIAZ01000088.1 GCA_009695405.1 Pedosphaera sp.
GATGCTCCTCAATCCATCTCCGTAACCACTCCACTTCCTCAGATCCCATCCGTCGCCCTTGCAATACTAGTTCTTTAAGCACGCCCTGCTTTCTGAGCTCTTTGCCACCGGTAGTCCAGCTCATTCACCGACAACTTGTGAATGCACCGGGCACAGGGTCGACTTGATCCGACGCGATGGATTTTCTTTTTGGCTTGGGAGCAGAAAACGAGGCAACTTGAATGGAGATCAGTGAATGCACAGTGTTTTTGCAAATCGTTTGCGTTGTTAGAATAAAGCTCTTCCGACCGCAATCTATTTTTTAAAATTTGATTTTCTCTCCGCGTCAAAAAAGCAATTTTCTGCTATGTAAGAGGGCGAGGATAATTTTACTGTTTTCTGATTCTAAGCGGATTTTTTCATTTTATTGAGCTTTGCAGGGCTAATTTTTCTTTGAATTTGGCATTAGCGAGTTGAATTTACCGGTAGGGAGGCGACTGAGTTGGTGGAGCCTCGGGGAGAGGATCTACTGCAATGAGAACTGGCAACGGTGGGTCCTAAGCCACGCTTAGAGACGATGAGGAATTCGAATATCTTTTCATGGATAGAGGCCTACCTCGAACTTTGTTCCCAGCGACCGCTAGCTCTCATGCCATCTAGCAATCAGACTGTCTTGTCGTAGTGCCACAAGCTCTCAGAACTGGGACCAAGAGAGTGATTGCCGCCAGATTTTGAGGCCCCGATTGGTCGGTTAGTTGGGGTGAATTTGCTTGGACAAATTAGTTAATCTGGATGCTAAAAGTGCTCCGCAGTGGAAAGAGATCATCTTCCTACCCGAAAAAACGAAGTGACGTGGAAAATTTCCGCCTCGCCCGATCTGACCCAACTTCAGTAGTCTTCAACTTTAGATCGCAACCAGCACTATGAGTACTCCTACCGGTGACATTGCCCTGATTGGCCTCGCAGTCATGGGTCAAAACCTGATCCTTAACATGAACGACCACGGCTTTAATGTCGTGGCCTACAACCGCACCACCGCCAAGGTAGACGAATTTCTTGCTAATGAAGCAAAGGGAACCCGCGTTCAAGGGGCTCATTCCATTGAAGAAATGGTGTCGAAACTGAAGACTCCACGACGGGTTATGATGCTGGTCAAGGCAGGCCAAGCAGTCGACGACTTCATCGAACAGTTAATACCCCATTTGTCGGCAGGAGATATTATCATCGATGGTGGTAATTCCCTCTATGGAGATACCGAGCGTCGAGTGAAATACTGTGAATCCAAGGGGCTTCTGTTCATTGGGACGGGTGTTTCCGGTGGGGAAGAAGGGGCGCGCCGCGGTCCCAGTATTATGCCAGGTGGATCATTCAAGGCTTGGGATGCGGTCAAAGATATTTTCCAAGGTGTCTCAGCAAAAGTAGACAACGGAGTTCCTTGCTGCGATTGGGTTGGTTATGGTGGAGCAGGTCACTATGTCAAGATGATCCATAACGGCATCGAGTACGGCGACATGCAGTTAATTTGCGAAGCCTACAACATCATGAAGAGCGGCCTCGGAATGAGTGCCGATGAAATGCACGAAGTATTTGCTGAATGGAACCAAGGCGAGCTCGACAGTTTTTTAGTTGAAATCACTCGGGATATTCTTGGCTTCAAAGACGTCGACGGCTCTCCACTGGTGGATCGAATTTTGGATACCGCCGGACAAAAGGGAACTGGCAAATGGACGGTGATTGACTCAGCAAATCTAGCCCAACCAGTTTCCTTAATTGCTGAAGCTGTTTTCAGTCGTTGTGTCAGTTCGATGAAAGACGAACGCGTCAAGGCGGCACGCAAGCTCAAAGGTCCCAACCCACTTATGGCAGTCGCCAAGAATCCGACGGCTAAAAAAGCGTTTATAGCTGATATCAAGAGTGCTCTTTATGCCTCAAAAATTGTGAGTTATTCCCAAGGGTATATGCTTTTGCGCACGGCAGCGGTTGAGTACAAATGGAAACTTAACTATGGAGGGATCGCTCTAATGTGGCGCGGCGGTTGTATTATTCGCTCGCGCTTTCTCGGTAAAATTAAAGAGGCCTATGATACGAATCCGAAGCTAGCCAACCTCTTACTCGACGATTATTTCCGTGGTGAAATCAAGAACTCCCAAAAAGGATGGCGCAATGTTGTCGCCGCCGCCGCACGAAAAGGCATCCCAGTCCCCGCCTTCAGCACGGCACTCGCTTTCTTTGATCAGTACCGTTCAGCGTCTCTACCGGCCAATCTACTCCAAGCCCAACGCGACTATTTCGGTGCTCATACTTACGAGAGAACCGACAAGCCTCGGGGTGAATTCTTTCACACCAACTGGACCGGTCGCGGCGGCAACGTGAGTTCTAGCACCTACAACGCCTAAATCTGCAGGCCAAAAAACTTGGTGCAAAGTCGCCGGATATCCTCCGGCGACACAACTTCTCTCTATGAAATCGAACTATTCGCCGACAGTGTTCTCCCTCTTTTTCAAATGAAGCGCACGCACCATTGCAACGAATTGCGTCCCTCCGACGCCGGTCTCACTGTTATTTTAACCGGTTGGGTTCATTCACGTCGAGATCTAGGCGGCGTCCTCTTCATCGACCTTCGAGACCGTGAAGGTCGCACCCAAACCGTCTTTGATCCCTCAGACCTTTCTACCGGCGTCTTTGAGTCGGCGGCGCGCCTGCACTCTGAGTCAGTGATTGAGATCGCTGGCAAAGTCCGTGTACGACCAGAGGGCACTCGTAATTCCAAAATTGCCACCGGTGATGTCGAGGTTCACGTCGAGTCGATTCTCATTCTTAATCACGCTGAAGTTCTCCCCTTCCAAGTGGACGATCCCGAGGTGGCGAATAAGGTGAACGAAGAACTTCGACTCCAATATCGGTACCTAGATCTTCGGCGCCCGGAGATGCTCCGCAATCTGAGGCTGCGTTCAAAAGTGGCGATCGCCACCCGTAGTTATATGGATGAACAGGGGTTTCTCGAAGTTGAGACCCCAACACTATTTAAATCCACCCCAGAAGGTTCACGGGAATTTCTGGTCCCTAATCGCCGCGATCCCGGTACATTTTACGCCCTTCCTCAGTCTCCACAGCAATTTAAACAGATCTTAATGGTGGGAGGCATCGAACGATATTTTCAAATTGCCCGCTGTTATCGCGACGAAGATCTCCGCGCTGATCGTCAACCCGAATTCACTCAAGTGGATATCGAAATGTCCTTCATTGATCGAGAAGACATTTACGCCCTGATCGAAGGATTGCTGAAGAAGGTATGGAAGACCGCTTTAAACGTGGAGATTCTCACACCCTTCGAACGGATTAGCTTTGAAGAAGCTTTGAATCGCTGGGGTATCGATAAACCAGACTCCCGGTTTGGGATGGAACTTGTTGATTTCACTGAGGATTTTAAAGGGTCCAAGTTTGGTGTTTTCGGCAATACTGTAGCCGGTGGAGGCGTGGTCAAAGCCATCAATGCCAAAGGGCTTGCCGGAGCGACCCAAGGTCAAATTGAAACCATGACCGAGTACGCCAAGAGCTTTGGGGCCAAGGGCCTTGCTTTCATTAAAGTCGAAAAGAACGCGACCGGTTCGGTGGAATGGAAGTCACCGATTGTAAAGTTTTTTTCCGACGTGGAAAAGGCCGCTTTAACTGCAAAATTATCGATCGAAGAAGGCGACCTCATTCTTTTCGCTGCGGATCAATGGCTAAACGCCTGTGAAATTCTTGGTAAAATCCGACTCTACTGCGCCGATGTTCTCAAGGGACAAGGCAAACTTACTCTCGACCCAGCTCAATTTAATTTTATGTGGGTTATCGAATTCCCATTGCTCGGATTTGATCGCGAACTGAACCGCTGGTATTCTAGTCATCATCCCTTTACTGCACCGGTTGCCGACGATATCCCCTTACTCAAATCAGACCCGAAAAAGGTCCGTGGTCAGCATTATGACATAGTGGTCAATGGCGTGGAACTGGGTGGTGGTTCGATCCGGATTCATCAACCGGATGTTCAGAAAACGCTTTTTGAGGAACTTTTGCAGATTCCTCCCACCGAAACACAACTGCGCTTCGGTTATATGCTCGAAGCTTTCAAGTATGGAGCACCGCCCCACGGCGGCATTGCGCTCGGATTCGATCGTCTTTGCGCCATCCTTTGTGGGACAACTAGTATTCGTGATGTCATCGCCTTCCCGAAGACGGCCAAGGGTGTTTGCCTCATGACCGATAGCCCGAGTCAGGTAACACCTCGGCAACTCCGAGACCTGCACATCGAGGTCAAGGCGGTCGTGAAACCTGTCGCCTAAAACCTAGGGGCCACTTAGTCCCATAGGACTCCTCAATCCTATGGGAGAAAAAGCCGATGTTGCGTCCTTCTTCGGAAGACGATTTTTCGGTAGACTTCGCCGATGGACACTGGGCCGACATCCTCCACCACTCTTCCGCCGTTGATCCCGGGCACCCTTTATCTGGTGGCCACTCCCATCGGTAACTTAGAGGATATGACTCTACGCGCCCTGCGAGTGCTGAAGGAATGTGATGTGGTTGTCGCCGAAGACACCCGTCATACCGGCCAATTACTGACTCATTTTGGGCTGCGCAAGCCCTTAATCAGTCACTTTCGCTTCAATGAGGCGCGACGCGCTGTCGAGATTCTGGATCGATTACGGCGCGGAGAAAAGGTCGCGCTGGTCACAGATGCAGGCACTCCCGGAATCAGTGATCCAGGAGAACGCGTCGTGGCGGACGCCATTGCCGCCGGGCTCCGAGTGGAAGCGATTCCAGGAGCCTGCGCTCTGATTGCCGGACTGACTGCCAGCGGACTGCCTTCCGCTGAATTTCATTTTGCGGGATTCCTCCCACATAAATCCGGCCAACGGCTCAAACGACTCGAACACCTCGTCAAACTACCGGGCACTTTGGTGCTCTACGAATCTCCATTCCGAGTGGAGCGGTTGATGGAAGAACTGACTCGCACGGTTCCTAGTCGCCGTGTCGTTCTAGCTCGAGAACTCACCAAGAAGTTTGAAGAATGGATACGTGGGACTCCCACTGAACTCAGTGCGGAATTGGCGAGGCGACCACGAAAGGGTGAATTCGTCGTACTCATTGGACCTGACTCTTCCATCACCTCGGATCCCATTGATCCCACCTCTTCAGCCTTTGATGCGAACGAATCCAGCGAGTCTTCTGGGATCATTTAAAGGAGAGTTAGAAATTTTTCTTAGCCTTTCGGTTCGTAACGATTTCACCGAAAATGACCAGCCTCGACATTCAAAACAGAAAGAGGGTTCAGAGGTCGATTTCACCGTGAACTTTTAAAGTCTATTCTGCTGCTTGTCTCGTTCAGTGGCTTGCACAGGAAATTGGCGCTGTTAGTCTGCTACCGCCGTCCGGGAACCTTTTAACCTGTCCCCACCGACGATACACACTTCAATTATGGCTCACGAACTCGCTCCACTCCCTTATTTTAAGGACTCACTCGAACCTCATATCGACGCTCTAACGATGGAAATTCACCACGGTCGGCATCACAAGGCCTACGTGGACAACTTAAACAAAGCAATTGCTGGTACGCCATTAGAGGGGCTTTCGATTGAAGCTCTGATCGCCGACATTTCCAACGTCCCTGAAAACATCCGAGGGCCGGTTAGAAACAATGGTGGAGGCCATTGGAATCACACCTTTTTCTGGAACATCCTCGCACCAAATGCGGGCGGTATTCCAAGAGGTGAATTAGCTGATGCGATCACGGCCACGTTTGGATCATTTGCCGACTTCCAAGCTAAGTTTGAGGCCGCCGGTGTGGGGCGATTCGGTTCCGGTTGGGCCTGGCTCGTCCTCAATGGTGGCAAGCTCGAAGTCGTCTCGACTGCTAACCAAGACAACCCGCTGATGGGCAAAGCGGTCGCTGGTGTCGAAGGAAAGGTCCTTCTCGGGGTCGATGTCTGGGAGCATGCCTATTACTTGAAATACCAGAATCTTCGTGCTGGCTATCTAAAAGCGGTCTGGAATTTAGTGAACTGGCCCAAGGTGTCGGCACTTTACGCTGCAGCTAAGTGATTTTGCGAAGCTGATTTTGCCGAGTTACTCAACAGGGCCGCCTCGATTTCGGGGCGGCCGTTTTTTGGAGGTCAAGAGACCGACGCGGGAACTCAGAAGGCAACACTTCAAAAAAAGGACCGTTTTCTTAAAAAACGGTCCTGAAAGTGGTTGCGGGGCTAGGATTTGAACCTAGGACCTTCAGGTTATGAGCCTGACGAGCTACCGGGCTGCTCCACCCCGCGGTCCGATGAAGAGATTAGCCTATTTCTTGGGATCGAATCCGACAAGCAACATCTTCAAAAATGTGCGAAACCTTTTAATTCCGGCCTTCAAGCTCGACCTAAATTCTTCAGGATTTGAAGGGTCGAGTGAGCCTTATTGAGCGTGTAAAAGTGTACCCCAGGCGCCCCTTCTCGGACTAATTCTTCGATTTGCTGGGTGCAATACTCAATCCCAAAGGCCGTGACTGCCGCATCGTCGTCACCCAATGCCTCTAGTTGGTCTAGGAAGGGAGTTGGTAACCGCGCACCGCACATGGCTGTAAACCGTTTAGTCTGATTACGGGAAATAACCGGCAGCAAACCTGGAATGATCGGCACAGTGACACCCATTTTATTGACCAGATAATCCCGAAAACGGAAGTAGTCGCTGTTATCAAAAAACAGTTGGGTCACCACAAATTGCGCCCCTTGCTGGATCTTGTGAGCGAGATGCTCCCAGTCTGCTTCACGACCGGCAACTTGAGCAATATGCCCCTCGGGAAAACCGGCGGTGGCAATACTGATATCTGCAAAGGTTTTTAGAAAGGCAACCAGCTCAGATGAGTACTGAAATCCTCCTTCAGTCTTCACCCAATCTCCAGCCCCACCCGGAGGATCACCCCGCAACGCTAAGATATTTTTAACTCCCCGTCTTCGTGCCTCTTGGATTACCTCCGATAACTCATCCCTCGTTGCATTCACACAGGTCAGATGCATCACCGTGGTTAAGTCAAAATCACCTTGGATCCGTTCCACAATCCCCAGCGTTTTATCGCGAGTGGAACCCCCAGCCCCGTAGGTGACTGAACAATAATCCGGATTGGCGGCGACTAATGCCGGAAGAGTCTTGGAAAACAGCACCGATTCGCCTTCCTCAGTTTTAGGCGGAAAAAACTCGATCGAAAAGGAAGGCCGCCCACGCCTGGCATTGTCGCGATGAATCTCTGGGACGGATCGAATCATCTAAAAATGTTGCCCGAAATTTAACCTGAAGCAAGTATCGAATCAACGAATCAAGATTCGTTGATATAAAAAATAAAAAGTCTCTGAATGAGATTGAGGATGCTTGGGCTTGAGTTGGGCACTGAGAAGGTCTAGCAGGAGGGAATGACACGACGCCGTTTTATCGAATCCAGTGCCGCTGTATCCGCTTTGGCCTTTGTTCCAACCACCTTTGCCCAAGACCGTCCGCTCCGAGTAGGGCTCATCGGCACAGGTTGGTACGGAAAGGGAAGTTTGTTACGAGCGCTGCAAGTGGCCCCCATCGAAGTGATCTCTCTGTGCGACACGGATCGGGTCATGCTTGCCGAGGCGGCAAAGTTGGTCTCCCAACGGCAGAAATCTGGTCGGACGCCACGAACCTATGCGGATTTCCGTCAAGCCATAGCAGCCAAGGATGTTGATGTGATGATGGTGTCTACACCGGATCATTGGCATGCAATTCCAGCCATTGCGGCGATGAAAGCGGGGATGGATGTCTACTGTGAAAAACCAACGGGGGTCGACATCATTGAGAGCCAATCGATGTTGGCCGCAGCAAGAAAATACAATTGTGTGGTTCAAGTGAATACGCAGCGGCGCAGCACCCCTCATTTGATTGAGGCCAAGAATGAGATTATCACCTCAGGGAAGCTCGGGAAAATCATCAAGGTTGAAACTGGTGTCTGGTGGCATATGAGAAATCGGGACACCTTATCTACTGCCCCCGATATCGCCCCGCCTGCGTCGCTTGACTATGATCTCTGGACTGGGCCCGCTCCGATGCGACCGTATTCCAAAATCAATCATCCACGCGGTTGGCGTTCTTTTAATGAGTACGGCAACGGGATTGTTGGTGATATGTGTGTCCATATGTTAGATATGGTCCGTTGGTTGCTCGATTTAGGTTGGCCGGAGGAAGTGACTTCCTGGGGAGGAATTTTGAATGATCGCCAAGCCCGAGCGAATATCAGCGACACTCAAACGGCGGTGTTTAAATTTCCCAAATTTGATGTGACATGGAATCATCGGACTTGGGGCCGATCCCCAGAGCCAGAACCAGATTTTCAGTGGTTTGGGACGATTCACGGTGAGAATGGAATCTTGAAATGTGGCGTTTTTCGTTATGAATGGATTCCTAACGGAGCATCGAAGCCCGAGAAAAGTCGCAAGGCCTTGCTAGAATATGCGACGTATCCAGAAGACGAAACCGAAAAAGATCTCGAACGTCATGTCGCCTCGGCCATGCGAGGGCACTGGAGAAATTTCCTCGAAGCACGCCAAAAGCGAGGAGTCATGCGACCCGTGGCAGATATTGAGCAGGCGCATATTTCGAGCAGTTCCTGTTTTCTCGCTAATCTCTCCATGAAACTAGGGCGATCCCTAAAATGGGATCCCACCACCCACACGGTGTCCGGGGATGCGGAGGCCAATAACCAATTGATGCGACCCTACCGAGGGCCTTGGGTCCATCCGACCCCTGCAACGGTCTAAGGTGTACACGGGGCAATTCGCGCTGTCCTGCTCTCGATCATACGGAGTGGGTCAAGCGAAAGGGCTTGATTAGAGACGCGAAAGAGAGCAAGGCAAGCGCGCGCGATGACAGGATCATTCAGTGGAATGATCCCAGAGGTCAACCGGGCGGCCGGTTGTCCCGATCTTTCCACCGGATGAAAGGCTGTTTCTGAGGCCGCGTAGTCCCTAAATGTCGGATATCCTGCCGCTTTCAGTTGGGCTAGATTGATAAGGCGTAACAAACCGTGTCGCCCCGGAGCAACAGAGCGCATCAACTCCAGCGTCAGGCGTCCCATGGTATAACGAGGATTAATCTCCACCACAGGCTTCATACGCATCATTCCGGCTTCACGATAGAGGAAGGCATCAATTCCAATAGGACCGTGATAGCCTACAGCGTCGAGTTCCTTTTCAAGATGCTTTCGGATATGGTCAAAAAGTTGATGAATCCACAAAGGATCACGTCCTCGGAAAGCCTCCAGTACCGGAGTTGGGGGACGTCGATCGAAGCACGGTTCGGCTGCATTGGCTCGGAATTGCCCCCGGTGATCGGTATGGAGAACCGCATATCCAATCCAACGAAGTTCGCCCAAGCCTTTCTCGAAATGAACAGAAAAGTCAGCGGTTCGTTCCAACCACGGTTCAATCACCACACGACCGCCCCACCGAAAAGAGGCATCGATCCAACGTCTTTGAGCTTCGGAAAGTTCCGGTTCCCAGAGTCTCAGTGCATTTCCTCCGGCGAGACCTAAAGCACGTTTAATGACCACCCGATGGTGACCTCCACCGCGGAGGGTTTGGACAGCGTCGAGTGCTTGGTCGAGAGAGTCAGCGATGGTGCCAATTTGATCCGGACGATTCAGGAACAGTCGGGGTGCGATGTCCTTAAGTTGGGGATACAGCCTGCGAAAGAACTGAGCGCTCCAGTCCTTAGCAAAGAGGGGGAATTGTCGGACCAACTGTTCCTCGGAAGGAGTAGGGACAGTCCCCGTGACACTGGAACTAAGGGAGTGAAGATGCTGAAAAGAGTCGGGTGCCCAAGCCCAAGGTCGCAGTTCACCTACATTCCGTGAAGCCAGAGACTGAGTGTCATTGATCCGAATAAATTCTGGGACAGGCAAACCGGCCAACCGAAGAGAACTCAAAAAAGCCGGCGACGGTACTTCAGGTACTAGGACGATATCGTCGTCGCCGCCGAGAAACTGAGGAAGAGAGGCGAGATCGGTGGTCAGTTGAATTTGTTGACGACTTAAAGTAGGAGACTTGCCCTGCTCGATAGACGTCTCGGCCAGTGGATTGAAGAGGAAGACACGGGGCGTTCGACCCTTGGAACGAGAAAAGGTTTGCAGCCGTTGAATAAAATCGTCGTCCAAACCCGCAGCACGGCGACCCTCAGCATTGAGAGTATCGCCCCGAGCTCGGCGAGGCGAAAGAGGGGGCCGGAGTGCTTGGGTAAACGCATCCCAATCACTGTGTTGGGGATTTTTCCAACGACGAAACCATTTTAACCCATGGGCGACATGAGCGATTTCATCTCGATAAATACGATTGAGGAGATCGGCTGTGGCGGTATCTCCCACTTGGGCAAAACCATGAGCAAAGTAGCGTGAAAAATCGAGATTTGCCTGTTCAAAGGTAAGACTGAGTCCGGAGACAAAATCCATCGGACAACCCATCGGAGAAATACTACGCCAGAAATAACCACTCAGCGGCAAATCACCGAAATGGGTACCGCATTCTTGCATACGACCGAGGTAAAGACGGAGGTGTTCCTGTTCATCTTGTAGGGTTTTCATGATCCCACGACGGAATGGGGTTGGAGCATCAGGAAAGCGAAGGAGCACCAAAGCCATTAGTTCGGTCGCCAATAATTCGTGATTGGCAAAGAAGTGTAGAATCCGGCCGCGACCCAATTCCGAGCCTAACCCTGCAAGCCCAGGGAAAGGTGATCCACCCTTATCAAGCTCCTTAAATTTCAAACCGACGGGACGACTGGGAGACTCTGGGGCGGCCAAAGAAAGACCAGGCCGCTCGTCAGTAATGACTCCCGGTCGGATCAGTTTTTCTTCAAGGCTGGTGCCGAAGACAATACGTTCGGCGAATTCGCGCAACTCCATGCTTCGCTGAACACTCTACGGGGTCCAGTCTCTGGCTGAATCCTTTTCCGCAGAATTCTGTACCGAAGACATCGGGATTAAATCACGCCTCAAACCAATAGAGGAGAGGAGAGGCTGCCAACGAGTCAGACAAAAATACCATTTTACTTAGAGAATAGAGATAGCCGAACCTCTTCAGGCGGCGCCCCCTACGGCAAATAGTGTAATGCTTCCACCTGTGCATCCGCTGACGTCCGAAGCCCGAGACTATAGGTATTGGTTGCCCCTAGTGTTTCCCCCGATTTTAGCAAGGCCGATGGGCCGAGGGTTTCTAACTCGACGTAGTCTGCGTCTCCGCCGTTGGTATAAAGTTCCACTCGGCAGCCTTCATCGGGGGGCGCTGCCCAGGGTTCGGCCTGATTGGTAAAACTCCGCTTCATCCTTCGCGAAATGGAGCTTGTAAATTCAGTCGACACCTCAATTTTCAGAACATCTTTTGCTCCAACCCAAACGATCTTCTTCGAATCATTGCCAATTTTGTAACTCCCCTGTGGCTCGCGCCGCATCGAAACCAGACCGTTCTTCACACGAACCTTATCTGCTGGAGTCTTCCACTGAGCAGACCAACCGCCAACAAAAGCAGGGTTTTCTGATGCCGTAAAAAACACCCGATCTGGATCCTTTAATTGTGTAATAACCCAGACCGCCATCTGCATTGGATCACCGGAGAGTTTTCGGTAGATCGTATCAATACTCATAAGAGCCGCATGAGGAGCCAATCGAATACGACGCTCGGTCACTATACCAAACAGAGGGCTTACCGGTGATGTCATCACAACAGAACTTCCCTCGATTTGAGCAGCTAATCCGACTCGATCGAAGACATCTGGCGGAGGCCAGTTCCAAGAGGACTGCGGAGCTGGCCAGGTCTTATCGCCTCCAAAACTTCCGACGGCGGTTCCCCATGGATCCAGAGGCATTGATTTACCTAACAGCTGAGGATTCTCCCAAAACACCCCAGGGCGATCCTTCAATCCAAATTGCATCACCCGTCCAATCGAAGGAACAATCACTACCCAACACAGGTCATTTTCCATGCGGATAGCATCCGACCACCCTTGGTAGGGTTCGCGCCTAATACGGACCCCAGAACCGATTTTTGAAACACACCCAGCCAATGGAGCAATGACAGTAGCAAGTTTGATAAAGTGTCGTCGATGCATTAAAAGACCCTCCTCAATGGGCTCTCTCTCTTCAACTTATTTGCATTAGGTCGAAGGCTGTTCAACAGAATTTAACGGCCCTGTGGCTAACTAAGTTTAGGCAAGATTCTCCGAGAAATTCCTTCACACTGAGCTTTTCCCGTCTCAGGTGGGAGCAATAGGGGCTTGCCAGTCCGCCGTATATGGCCAACCGTTAAGTCTCTGATCCATTCAATATGAACACGAAATTACTCCACGGATTGGCAGTCGCAGCACTCCTGCCTCTCTTGAAGTCAGTGCCCGCTCAGGAAGCGGCAACCGGACCTATCCGCGGCTCATTTTGGTCGGGAACAGTCATGCGAGGCAAGGGCGGCGTGGCAGCAGCAATGAAGGGGCTAGCTATTAATCTCGGCCCAGATAAACGCAGCCATGTGGTCTATGATCTCGATACCCTCCGACTCTCTGTGGTCTAGATGGGTGATTTTCTCGAATTTGGAAATACCCTCACCAAGATTGAATGGCCCCCTCCCCCCTCGGTCAAGGGCACCAATATCGCGTTCGACACCGCCATAGGCCCAGGTTGGGCTGATGCCTCTGGAAATTTTTCTGACACACGCGATCGTCAACAGGGGCCACTCCCAAAAAACTGGGCTCATTATGAAGGCCTCTATCGGCACGGCGATCAGGTCGTTCTCAAATATACCGTCGGGAACGTCGATATTCTGGAGAGTCCCTCCCTGCTGAAGTCAGGCGATCAATCTATCTTCATTCGTACCGTGCAACCCCTCTCCGCTCTTAAAAAGGCGCGTATCGTGGTCGCCTCGGTTAATCCGACTTTAGAACCTAAGATCAGTGCCAATTCGTTTAGTCTACAGGATCCGAGCAAAGGCACCTTTGGGCCTGCTTCGATAAAACGGACAGAGAAAAGGGAGTTATTGGTTAGTTATTTTTGAGTTCGAACTGAGCGGGTGAAAGGCCTCGGAGGGAGGTGTGACGGCGCTGGCGGTTATAGAAGATTTCAATGTAGTCGAAGATTTC
>SIAZ01000089.1 GCA_009695405.1 Pedosphaera sp.
AAACGGGAACGAGGGAGGCCGGACTGCCACCGGGCCCCGGCTTCCTTCGCTTCCAAATTTCAGGGGACTTTGGGTAACACCACTTTTGAGTCAACCGGAGCATTTTCCGGCCTCGTCTTGGGTAACACCCCCTTTTGAGTTACGGCGCAAGGTCAGTTGGATTTTGATTTAGAGACGCCGGTTGCGCTCGTCTCGAAAGTGAGTGAATTAGCGAGGGTGGGGTCGGCAGAAGATAAAGAAGCAACAGGCGTGAATGTTTCGTGGATACGACGATTGAGCCGAGAGGAGCGTCAGAGGGGAGCTTCACTTTGTTTGGATCGGCGTCCGCTTCTTTTTTTGGTCGATGAACGAGATCACTGGCATTTAATCGAGCCCCGTTTGCGCCTAGCGGGTTGGGATGTGTGGGATATCCAAGAACTATCGGCTGGGGAGATTCGTATGCAGGTGCCATTAGACGCTGCTGACCGAGATGTTGCCTTTCTACATCGGATCATTCGGGAGTGCCGTCCGAGGCGAGCCTTGGTGACTGATCGGTTGGCTCTAGTGAGCCTTTTGCTGCGAGAATCGTTGTTGGACGACTCACTTGATTTGCCATTGGTCAACCTTGATTCAGGGTTCTTGAAAAAAATATCTGTAACAGGCACTTGACGGTCGGCCCTTACCCCGCCTAGACAAATGGCTCAACGAGACAATACCATGGCTGAGAAAACCACCGAGCAGCGGATTAAGGACATTATCGTCGAACAACTCGGCGTCAATGCAGACCAAGTTACACCAGAAGCAAAATTCATCGAGGACCTCGGTGCCGACTCGCTCGACACTGTCGAGTTGGTGATGGCGCTGGAGGAGGAATTTGATCTCGCGATCCCGGATAATGAGGCTGAGAAGCTTCAAAGTGTTGTCGACGTCCTTAAGTACGTGGATGGTTGTCAGTCGAAATAATCGACACCCCCCAGTTTTCAAAGGGCAGCACGGCCCAACCGCGCTGCCCTTTTTCTTTGCCCAAATTAATTCCCTTGTAAAGGGCACCGCCAAGGCTGATTGACAGAGGTTTGATTCTCGCGGTCTACGAATATACTGACACTGTTTTATGTCCCTATCTTGGTCTGAACGACGCGTTGTGGTTACCGGTCTTGGCTGCGCCTCTCCTTTGGGGTTGGATGCCAATACGGTTTGGAAAAACATTCTTGAGGGAGTCTGTGGCATCGACCGAGTTGGTGCTTTCGACATTTCATCCTATGATTGTCAAATCGCCGCAGAGGTGAAGGGCTTTGATCCAGTGCCCGCTTTCCCATCACCCAAGGAAGTGCGTCGTACCGATCGCTTCACCCATTTTGGTGTCTATGCTGGATGGAGTGCGTTGAAGGATTCTGGACTGGACTTGGCGAGCGAGAATCGCGATGAGATTGGAGTCTACATTGGGTCTGGGATAGGCGGACTGCACACCACAGAAGAGCAGCACAAAATACTTTTAGCAAAGGGGCCTGGCAGGGTCAGTCCCTTTATGATTCCCATGTTGATCCTGAACATGGCTTCCGGTCTTTTTGCGCTCTATAACCAATTGCGAGGCCCGAATTTTGCGACGTGTTCAGCGTGTGCGACCAGTAATCATGCTATTGGCGAAGCTTGGTGGGCTATTAAGCGGGGTGATGCCACAATGATGTTTGCCGGAGGGACTGAGGCCACCATTGTGCCTTTAGGGATGAGCGGCTTTGCTGCGATGAAAGCGATGTCGACCCGCAATAGTGATCCGAAGAAGGCGAGTCGCCCTTTCGACACCGACCGGGATGGGTTTGTGATGGGTGAAGGAGCAGCGGTTTTAGTCTTGGAAGAATTAGAGCATGCCAAGCGGCGGGGTGCGCGAATTTATTGCGAAATTGTCGGCTACGGCAACACCTGTGATGCCAACCACATGACTGCACCTGATCCCGAGGGAGCAGGGGCGGCCCGCGCAATCCAGATGGGTTTAGGGCATGCTGGATTGAGGCCTGATCAAATCGATTATGTGAATGCCCATGCCACGAGTACACCGGTCGGAGATGTGTGCGAGACCAATGCGATTAAGCGTGTGTTTGGCGCTCATGCACGTCGTTTGGCGATTAGTTCCACCAAGGGAGCCACGGGCCATATGCTAGGTGCTGCGGGCGGTATTGAATCCCTGATTTGTTGCAAGGCAGTGGAAGCTCAGGTGGCGCCGCCCACGATTAACCTCGAGAACCCAGATCCTCAGTGTGATCTGGACTATATTCCTCACACCTCTCGTGAGATGAAGATTGATCATTTTCTCAATAATTCATTTGGTTTTGGTGGGCATAATTCGATCATTATTGGTAAGCGGTTTGTGGGTTGAATGGCTAAATCGTCCTTGAGTGGGGATAATTCAATCGGTGATTTTAGTCTGCGACTCTCCGGCGGATAGCCTATAACCTAGGAGCACAGAGACATGCTGAAGAATCCCCAGACTAAGTATCGTCCGTTTCCGCCGGTTAATTTGCCTGATCGTCGGTGGCCTAGCCGTGTCCTCACTCAGCCCCCGATTTGGTGCAGTGTGGACCTTCGGGATGGAAATCAGGCGTTGGCCGTGCCGATGAATGTCGCGCAGAAATTGGAGTTATTTCAGACGTTGGTGAAGGTGGGATTTAGGGAAATCGAAGTCGGTTTTCCGTCTGCCTCCAATACTGAGTTCGCTTTTAATCGGCGGCTTATCGAAGAAAATAGGATTCCTGAGAATGTCACCCTTCAAGTATTGGTGCAGGCTCGTGAGGATCTTATTGAGCGCACAATTCAATCGTTGATGGGTGCGAAGAAGGCGATCATTCACCTCTACAATTCGACCTCGCCAGCGCAGCGGCGGGTTGTCTTTGGGAAATCAAAGGACGAAGTCAAAGCCATTGCTGTCCAAGGGGCAAAATGGATTCGGGAACGTTTGCATCGACTCGAGGGCACTGATGTCCGTCTTCAATATTCTCCCGAGAGCTTTAGTGCCACTGAGTTAGAGTTTTCTAAAGAGATTTCTGAAGCGGTGATGGAGGTGTGGCAACCCACGCCAGAGCGAAAGATGATCCTCAATCTCCCCGACACAGTGGAGGTGGCCATGCCCAATGTGCATGCGGACCAGATCGAGTGGATCTGCCGAAATATCGCTAACAGAGACTCACTTCTGATTAGTCTGCATACCCACAATGATCGGTGTACCGGTGTAGCGGCGACCGAGATGGGTCTGTTGGCTGGGGCTGATAGAGTCGAAGGAACGCTTTTTGGCAACGGTGAACGGACCGGTAATTTGGACTTGGTGACCGTTGCTTTGAATTTGTACATGCATGGAATCTATCCTGGCTTGGATTTTAGCGATCTAAGTGGCATTCGCGAGGTGTATGAGCGTTGCACAGGGTTGACCGTCCCGCCTCGCCATCCTTATGCAGGCGAGTTGGTATTTACTGCCTTTAGCGGTTCGCATCAGGATGCTATCAAAAAGGGCCTAACCGAATGGGAAACAGGTTCACGTACCCAGTGGGATGTTCCTTATTTAACCATTGATCCAGCGGATATTGGTCGAGAATACCGAGAGGTGATTCGAGTCAATAGTCAATCGGGGAAGGGGGGGGTGGCTTATTTATTGGAAAGCGAATTTGGGATTGAATTGCCCAAGGATATGCAGCGTGAGTTTGGCCCTATTGCCAATGATATCGTCGATGCCCTTGGTCGGGAGGTTCGGGGTGAGGAATTAAAGGCGATGTTATGGCAAGAGTATGTGGATCGCATTGAGCCTTGGTCCCTGATTGATTTCCACGCCGACGGTAAGGATGGAGTTTTTGAGTGTCGCGCCTCGGTGGTGAGATCCGGTCAAGCTAGGGTCTTAGTGGGTCAGGGTAATGGACCTATTGCCGCCTTTGTTTCCGCGTTAATTCAGGCTGGGGTGTCCCGTTTTGAAGTGGTTAACTTTAAACAACATTCCTTGAGCTCGGGTGAAGATGCCAGCGCAATTACCTATATTCAGATCGCCTCGGCGGAGGGTAAAACCCGTTGGGGTGCTGGAGTGGATACCCACATTGAACTCGCTTCGATTAAGGCGGTGTTAAGTGCGCTCAATCGCTCTATTTGAGCGATGTGCTGAGGTTGGTTCGTTGTTGTCTTGAATATTTCAACTTTTGCGGGACCGTTGCTTGTCGCAGTCTAGACACATTGGAATACTCCGCTTATGGCCGATTCTGAATCCCTCCCTCAATTGCGAGAGGCGATCCGTTTATCCCCCAAGAATCTCTCCCTTAGGAGGGCTTTGGCCGATTCGCTTTTAGGGTTAGGCCACTTTGTCGAAGCGGAGATCGAGCTTCAATCTGCTTTGCAAATGGCCCCCGAAGACACGGGGTTGAAGCTGGGCCTCGCTCGGGCTTTTCAACAGCAGGGTAAGCGAAGTCACGCGCTCGTTTTACTCGAGGATTTAGTCCGAATTCCTGAGGCGCCAGGGCGTGCTTTTGTCCTCTATGCTAAGTTGCTGGCTGGAATCGGAGAATTGGAGCAGGCAGTGGAAAATTACCGGCGCGGCGTCGAAAAAGAAGCGAGTGCTGCCGACGCCGAATTCGCCTTGCGGTATGGCATACGTATGGAACCTATTCGTTCTCGTGAAGAGGATGTTTTCCACGGATCCGATGACGATGACGATGTGATGGATGGGCGGATTCGGGAGTCATGGGAAAACCAAGATGAGGAATCGGCCCCGGAGATCGAGCGGCCCAAGATTACCTTTGCCGAGGTGGGAGGCATGGAAACTCTTAAGGAAGAGATTCGCCTTAAGATTATTTATCCGATCACCCATGCGGAGTTGTATAAGGCTTACGGCAAGGCGATTGGGGGCGGAATTCTGCTTTATGGACCGCCGGGATGCGGCAAGACCCATCTCGCCCGTGCGGCAGCCGGAGAGATTAAGGCAGCCTTTATTTCAGTAGGTATCCACGACGTCCTGGATATGTGGATGGGAAACAGTGAGCGCACTTTGCATCAACTGTTTGCTGAAGCCCGCCGCAATACACCTTGCGTTTTATTTTTCGACGAAGTCGATGCTCTGGGTGCGAGTCGGAGCGATATGAAATCAAATGCTGGCCGGCACTTGATCAATCAATTCCTCAGTGAGCTTGATGGATACAAATCGGCAAATGACGGCGTTCTAATTCTAGGAGCAACCAATGCGCCGTGGTCTCTGGATTTTGCTTTTCGTCGGCCCGGACGCTTTGATCGGATTCTGTTGGTTCCGCCTCCTGACCTGAGCACTAGGGTGGAGATTTTGAATCTGCAAATGCGGGGTAAACTGATGGAAAACATCGATTTTCAGGCGATTGCCGAACTGTGTGAAGGTTTTTCAGGAGCCGATTTAAAGGGTGTGGTCGATGTCGCCGTGGAGAATAAGTTGCGGGAAGTGATGAAGGTGGGGCTTCCGACTCCACTCAGAACTCGGGATTTGATAGCCGCTCTCGTATCTCAAAGAGCGAGCACTCGCGACTGGTTTGCCACCGCTCGAAATTACGCACTTTATTCCAATCAAGGCGGTATCTACGACGATATCTTGAAGTACATGAAAATTTGATGCGGATCTGACTGCAAATCGCTTCCCTCTCATTTCAATTGGAGGGCTTGTTGAGCCCGATAGGTTCGTTCTTGAGCCCTTTAGTTTTGTGGATTTCTCCCCTGAGACCACGGTGATTCGGCTCTTGCTTGACACTTCTTGTTGGAGTTGAAAACTCTGTAAGGAGGGATATCTACTGAGATCTTAAGTGGACAAAGATCTTAAGGGTTGTCGGTGACAGAAGTACTGACCTTTGATCAACTTTTTATCGGGAGACTTTTTTTGAGTTAAAACAGAAAGAATTTCTGTCGAGATTGTCTGGATTCCTTGTCACACTTATTTCCTTACGCCGCTTGAGTTACGAAGAGTTTACGTTTGCCAATACGTTTGCCTATGAAACCTGATACTCTGATTTCTGATTCCGCTTCCGCCACCCAAGGTGCCCGGTTCTCTGGGATATTTGTTGGACGACACTTAACCCGTTCTGCGGGGTTCTTTCTCGCCCTGACCCTTTTGATGGGAGGATGTAAACCATCGGGTGGGGAGGCAACCTCCGGCAAGTCGACCGGGAAGAAGAAGGTGGCTTTTGTCAGTAATGGAGTCGCTTCATTTTGGACCATTGCGGCAGCGGGTGTGAAGGCAGCGGGTGATGCGGTCGGTGTGGATACCGAAACGCTGATGCCGGTGGAGGGAATTAGTGATCAGAAGCGTATTATTGAAGATCTGCTGACCCGCGGAATCGACGGTATTGCGGTGAGTCCGATTGATCCGGTTAACCAGACCGATTTATTAAATCGCGCGGCCAAACGGACCCATTTGTTGACCCATGATTCCGATGCGCCCGCGAGCGATAGGGCGGTCTACATCGGTATGGATAATTATCAAGCAGGACGTCTTTGTGGTGATCTCGTGCGGGAGGCAATGCCCAAGGGTGGGACAGTGATGCTTTTTATCGGTCGTTTGGAGCAGGACAATGCCAAGCGTCGGCGACAGGGTGTGATTGATGCGATGCTGGGGCGTCCGTCGAATCCATCGAATTATGATGCTCCATCGGGAGTGATCGAAGGCAATGGATTCAAGATTTTGGGAACTTTGACGGATCAGTTTGATCGGGCAAAAGGGAAAGCAAATGCCGAGGATGCTCTGGCAAAATATCCCGATCTCGGCTGTATGGTCGGGCTCTTTGCCTACAATCCGCCGTTGATGTTGGAGGCACTCGGGCAAGCTAATAAGTTGGGCGTGGTCAAGGTGGTCGCTTTCGATGAAGACGACGCCACGTTGGCAGGTATCCAAAAGGGAACCGTCCATGGCACGGTGGTGCAGAATCCCTACATGTATGGTTATAAGTCGGTCGAGATTTTGGCGGAACTTGCCAAGGGTAATACCCAAGTCATACCCCCGAGTAAATTCATCGATATTCCAGCACGTCAGATTCGTAAAGCGGACGTCGATGTTTTCTGGGCCGATCTTAAGGTGAAGACTGCTGGCAGTAAGTAAACAGGTTCGACCGATGACGGTTCCCTTACTTCAAGCCAAGAAATTGACCCAGACTTATCCGGGAGTCCGCGCCCTAAAAGGGGTCGGATTGCACCTAATGCGAGGGGAAATCTTAGCGGTCATTGGTGAGAATGGTGCAGGTAAGAGCACCTTGATGAAAATTCTCGCCGGCGTACAGATGCCGGACTCAGGGCAGATTGAGATTAATGGTGTGGCGGTAAGCTTACCGTCGGTATTGGCGGCTCAGAAACTAGGGATTGCACTCATCCATCAGGAGCTAAATTTGGTCGAAAAATTGGATGTGGCTGCCAATATTTTTCTCGGCCGTGAACGATTGCGTTACGGTCTTATTGACACTCGAGAGCACCATCGAGCGTCCCAAATCTATCTCGCGGCCGTGGGGTTGCAGGTCGCTCCGACGGCCCTAGTTCATACCTTAAGCCTCGGGCAACGGCAATTGCTGGAAATTGCGAAAGCCTTGTCTGTTCAAGCAAGAATCCTGATTTTTGACGAACCCACTTCGAGTCTGTCCAGTTCCGAGGCGGCCACGTTGTTTCAAGTTATTGGTGATCTTCGTAAACAAGGGGTTGGGATTATTTATATTTCCCATCGACTCGGCGAAGTGAAGGAACTTGCGGATAGAGTGACTGTACTTCGCGATGGCGAAAACGCAGGCGAACTAAGCCGAACTGAAATCGAACATGGTGCGATGGTGCGGTTGATGGTGGGGCGTGATTTGAAGCAGTTTTACACACACGTTCCACAAAAACCTGGAGCGGTGGTGTTGGAAGTGAGCGAGTTGCGAACCCAAGTTTATCCCCAGCAATCCCTCTCCTTTCAGGTGCGAGCAGGTGAGATAGTCGGGGTGGCTGGATTGGTAGGAGCGGGAAGAACAGAGATGCTGGAAGCCTTATTTGGAGTGACCCCCGCTGTTGGTGGCACAGTGCAAATTGATGGGGTTGAGGTGCGCCCAAGGTCGCCAGAGGAGGCGATACGTGTTGGGGTGGCTCTGGTGCCAGAGGATCGCAAGCACCAAGGGGTCATTCTACAGATGGCTGTGCAGGAAAACATGACTCTTGCAGCACTGCGTCGGGGAAATCCGACCGGTTTTTTAAACCCTTCTTGGGAGTTTGCTTTGGTGGGGGAAATGGTCGGCCGTCTGCAGATCAAAACACCCTCTTCGCGTCAAGTGGTTCAATTTTTGTCAGGTGGCAATCAACAGAAAGTGGTGCTGAGTAAGTGGCTTTCTCTGAAACCTCGACTCTTGCTCTTGGATGAACCGACGCGCGGCATTGATGTCGGTGCCAAGCATGAAATTTACCGATTAATGGAGGAACTGGCAGCCCAAGGGGTGGCCCTCCTTTTTGTATCAAGTGAACTGGAGGAGATTTTGGGATTGTCCGATCGTGTTTTGGTTTTGCATGAAGGTCGGATAGCGGGCGAATTGGACCGAGGCGAACTCAGTGAGGAGTCTGTGCTCCGTCTCGCCACGAATACAGATGTCCGAGACCGGTAGACGAAGTGACACTCTTTAATTTCTTATGAGAAAAATACTCGGCATTAGCGCACTCTTACTTGTGGTGTGCGTGGTTACAGCCCTGTTGAGCGGCAGTTTCCTTAGTGCTTATAACATCGAAAACCTGATCCGGCGCACCGCGCTGTTTGGGATTATCAGCATCGGCGTTTCCTTTGTGATCGTCACCGGAGGGATTGATTTGTCGGTTGGTTCTGTGGTCTGTTTGGTGGGTTGCGGGGTGCCGTGGTTGCTGACGACACACGGATGGTCTGTGCCTAGCGCTTTGGCGATGGCGGTCGTCGTATCGGTGGCTGTAGGTTTGTTTCACGGATTACTCATCACCCGACTAGGTTTACCGCCCTTTGTGGTGACCCTCTGTGGATTACTGCTGTACCGAGGTGTCGCCCGAGGATTTACCCGAGATCAGACGGTTGGATTTGGTTCCGATTTCAAGAGCTTGAGGTCTTTGGCTACCGGCGAAATTTCTCTTCCATTTATTTCTGGATTTTCACTGCCGGTGCCTTGGTTGTTCTTGGTGGTCGTGGCGGGAGTTGCGGCGGTCTTTTTGAACCGAACCGTTTACGGACGGCATTTGTTGGCTTTGGGGTGTAATGAGCAAGCGGCACGTTTTAGTGGAATTAACACCGGTCGAATGACCGTGCTCGCCTATGTGATTAGTTCATTTCTGGCGGGGTTGGGCGGGTTATTGTTCGTTTTAGATGTGAACTCCGCGCAACCGGTGGACTTCGGCAACTTTTATGAGTTGTACGCAATCGCCGCTGCGGTTTTAGGTGGCTGTAGTTTGAGAGGGGGCGAAGGAACGATCACTGGTGTGATTGTGGGGGCAGCATTGATGCAGGTGTTGCGGAATATGATTACCTTGGTGACCACCCATAATAATGTGGAGTTTGCCATTATTGGTGCAGTGATTTTAGCCGGAGTGATTGCCGATGAATTGGTGCGGCGACTGGGGGCACGGAGGCAGAAAACGGTGTGAACTCGGTAGGAGATCTGGACTCTCTTAATTGAATCATTGAGCAATAGACGGGTTTGATTTGCGCTAAATCTTTAGTGGAGCACCTTTAACCATGCCTAAGTGGATTGTTGTCACTGTGTTGTTGTCGGTTGTTGTTCTTGGATTTGCTGGATGCCAATTGTCTCGAGCCGGCTATGAGAGTGCCCCGTATACTGTTCTGAGTTGCGATCGTGGGTTTGAACTGCGCCATTATCCGGTGTTGCGTATCGCTGAGACACCCTCCGGCGGGGATGATTTCATGCGGCTATTTCGCTATATTTCGAAGGGGAATCAGAGCGAAACAAAGATCGCTATGACCACTCCTGTTTTTATGGGTGGAGCTGGCGCGGGCGGGCGGACTATGTCCTTTGTGCTACCCGAAAAGATGGAAGAAATGCCGGAACCAAAAAATCTCCAAGTTGTCTTGCGCCGAATGGAGGCGGGTGAATTTGCGGTGCTCCGCTTTCGTGGAAAACAGCAAGAATCCGACGGCGTTGCCTCACAAGCGTTGCGAGCTTGGATGGCGGAGCGCAAATTGGCGTCTTCGGGCGCCCCACTGTTTGCCTATTTTGATCCGCCGTGGACTCCGGGTCCGTTACGACGCAATGAGGTAATGATTCGCCTCGCTCTTGCACGGTGAAGTAGGCGCGAGAACGGAGATTTGAAATCGGTTAAGAAACTGAGATATGTGTTTTAGGTGTGACCCAGAGACAGTAGAATAATCCGAAGCCTTAGTACTGATTTCTTGATGATTTGGGCTCGGGTTGGGTTTGTAGGCTGGCACTACAGAAGGGGTTTGGGCAGAGTTGCTGTGTGCGGATTCTGATTGTTTATAACTCTGCCTTAGATGCTCGATCGGTCTCTGGGGTGCAGACTTATTTTTCTGGAGTGGTTCGGCATTGGATCGAAGCTGGAGCGGAAGTAGATGTATTTGTCGCTCGGGCAGCTTGGCCGATTTTTCAAGAACTTTTCCCAAAATCTGAATTGGTCAGTAGTGACAATCTCTTCGATCCAACCCGTCATTTAGGGCAAACATGGCGGTATTTGCCGGCTTTCGGTTGGCGGATGTTCAGCCATCGGTTCACCAAATTTCCGCGAGCCTACGATCTCATTTTTGCGTGTGCCCAATTTATTTATGAAATTGGTCCCGCACGTTGTTTAGCCACGCGTTTTAATGCGGCACTTGTAGTCAAAGTTCATCATGTCCTTAGTGCACAACGAATGGCGATAGGTCTTTTCGACCGGATGCATTTGTTATCAGAACAAATATCAACCCGCTGGTTAAACCGTGAGGCGGATGCGATTCTTTGTGGTACTGAACTCATTGCGCGCGATTTTAAAGCATTAGAACAGCAGTTGGGACTCAAACCCCGGGTGACCCATCCCACGGGATATGGACTCGATCTAGAGGCTTTGCCTCTTTCGGTCGATACTCTAAAGGATTTTGATGCGGTGCTGCTGGGGCGAATACACGAGCATAAAGGCGTTTTTGATGCTGTTGAAGTGTGGCGGAAGGTCTGCGCACTTTATCCAACCGCGCGACTTTTGATCATTGGGGAAGGGCCTCATCGAGTTGGCTTAGAGACCCGCTTTGCTGAGGCAGCATTGTCGAAATCTGTCTGTTTTACGGGCGCTGTTGGTGAGAGGGAGAAATCGGATCTTTTGGCGCGGTGCCGAGTGGGGCTGAGTCTTTCCCGAGAGGAAGGCTGGGGGCTATCAGTAAATGAATTTCTGGGGGTCGGGTTGCCGGTAGTCGCCATGGAAGTACCGGTTTTTAGAGCGGTCTTTCCAAGGCAATTGGATCTGCTTACCCAAGGGGATATCCCGGGTGTTGCCGAACGGATTTTGTTTTGGCTGAACGCCCCAGAAGCCGCACGGCAACGGGGAATTGATGGGCGTAATTTTGTGAGACGCTATGATCATCGTGCGGTTGCCGTTCGCGAAATGAGCTTGCTCGAAGAAGCTCTGCGTCACCGCAGGGTCCGTTAAGGCCAGAGGGCAGTATTAGTGTGAAGTTTAGTGGGGCGAGAGCTGAATGCGAAGGCTACGAAAAGATGAGGCGGGCTTCGTCTTCGAGCCACCATCGTCGCTACAAAGAAGAAGAGAGGGAGGAGAACTGGAAGCCAGTAGGGTAATGGCTTCTGGATTCAGATTTTTGAGACCGCGAAGGGAAAGAACCTTGGGTGATCGATTCGGGCCGTTCCATTTATACAACCGAGGACTTCGATTTTCTGATCCATTTCCACCCCCAATAAGATACCAAGTATGTCCATCCCAAGTCATATCACGTAATCCACGTCCGTCGAGATCAATAAAAATTGGCGCTCCAAACCGTGCGGGTTGCCCTGCAATAACCGCTTGGGGATTGGTTAAGGGAATGATGAGCGCGAGCCCTTTGGGGACAGGGCTACGGAAGCCGATATAGACAGAACCGTTCGGGCCGGGAGCGAGGGCTTCAATATTGAGAGCCCCTGATTTACCCGGAGCCATTGAGGCCGCATCGGTGAGGTGAAGATCGGCTAGGGTAGGTTCGGCACACAGTTGCTGAAGGAGAGTTCGACAGGGCTGTCCGCTGGGTTTCAAGAGCGGCTTCTCCGCAGTCCCACTAATTTCAGTGGCAAAGAATCGAAATCGGTTTGGACGGAGTCGCCCGTCTTTCGATCGACCGTGGGACCCGATCCAATAGATTTGACTTCCGATGCGAGCCGCTCCCTCGATATCGGCTTCAAGATTGTGTCCGCTGACTTGAAGAAATTGGGAAAGGTCGACTGAGGAAATGGGGGCGCCATCCTCGATGGTTTTGTAGAGATGCAACTGATTGTCTTCATCATTAGCGACCACGATAAAGCCATGAGTGAGATCGACGACCGCGGAAGCCCCAGACATCCCTGAGTGAGAGATGGGGAAGGTGAGGAGATCGGTAGCGGCAGTCGCCCAGCGAACGAACAGTGTCATCAGCACCCAAGAGGTAAGGACAGAGTTTAAAGGCACAGACGGATGCTACCGAATTGAGGGTGACGGTAAAGATTTGCCAAGAAATAGGTCTCGAAGAAGATTGATCGATCTTTGCATTCTTTCTGAAAGAAAAATGATAACTCTTTGACTTTGGACTTAAACTAATAGAACTAGGCAAATGCTATTGATTAAGGAAACAAAAAACTCGGGAAAATTGAGTGAGGTGGACCCCGAAAACTGGACCAGCGGTTAAGTTATGGTTTTGCGGGTTTGATCAACGACAAAATGATCAGACCAATGAAAACCAAAACCAAACGGAAAAGACACAGTTCAGCGTTCAAAGCGAAGGTGGGGATGGAGGCGCT
>SIAZ01000090.1 GCA_009695405.1 Pedosphaera sp.
GCTACTATCGGTACTACGGGGTTCCATCCAAGATCAACGCGCTCTGCCGATTCCGCATCGAAGTGACACGCATGTGGTTCCGATCGCTTCGGCGACGTAGCCAGAAAAGACGCCTGAGGTGGGATCGGATGAATCCAGATGTCGCTCGATGGCTGCCGACCGCACGTATCTGTCATCCTTGGCCTTGGGATCGGTTCGACGCTCGTACTCAAGATAGGAGCCGAGTGCAGTAATCCTGCCTTCTCAGATCTGTGCGGGGGCCGGGGGCAACCTCGGTCCCTACCGCGACCGATCAAGGCGGCCTTTGCTGTGCAAAAGGGGGCCTGCAAGAAGTTAAATCTTGAGTAATTTTGGAAGATTCGATTGGCAGTAATGATCAGGAATGCGGACGGTTGGGGCGTGAAGTTGAGGCTTTTTAAGGAATCGATTCGTATCCGAGTTCGTCGATCGGATTTAGAGGAACTGTTATCGACAGGGTTGAGTGTGCAGGCGGTCCAAAGTGGGGCGTTGATGAGTCAACGTATCGAGTACGGGATTGGAGTGTCGGAGACCGAGGAATGGTCTGTTGACGGTGCAATGGGAGGCGTAATTGTTCGGATACCTGTTCTTAAAGTTCGGCAGTGGGCGGAATCGGATCAAGTGGGATTGGAGTACCTGACAGGATGGGGAGTGAGGATTCTGATCGAGAAAGACTTCTCGTGTCTGGAAATCCGAAATGGAGAGAGCGATGAGGGAACCTTTCCGCGTCCGGAAGCGTCACAGACAAGGGGGTAGGCTTTAAAGAGATGGAGATTTGGGCATAGCCGCAACGGGTGATGCAGCGAGTCGAGCCCGAACAAACCAAAGAGTGATTCCGGCGACGAAGATGGAAGCACTGGTGGACTGTCCCGGAGTAAAGACTCCAGATACGGGAGCGCTTTGGACTGCATAATCCCCCCGAAAGAACTCACTGACAGCCCGGACGATTGCATAGATCATCAAGTAAAGGGCGAAGATTTGCCCTTCGAAGTAGCGTCGCCGCGCGTGACAAAGGACAAGCACGCCGCAAAGGATGAAGTTCAAGGCCGCCTCATAAAGTTGAGTGGGATGGATAGTGAGACCTGCGGACGCATGACCTGAAGGCAAGCGAATAGCCCAAGGGAGGTCACAGGTCCGACCATAGCAGCATCCGTTCATCAGGCAGGCGAGACGTCCAAAGACATGACCGAGAGCGGCGCCAGGGGCGAGGCAATCAATTGTTTTCCAAAGAGGCAATTTTTTGAGGCTTATCCCGACTAATCCAGCGAGAGTGGCACCGATGAGACCCCCGTAAAAGACGAGTCCACCGCGCCAAATGGCGATGGCTTCTAGAAGAGGTTTCCCCGCGAAATCACGTTCCCAGTAGCTAATGACATAGAGAATGCGAGCTCCGATAAGGCCGCCTACGAGGATCCAAGGGAAGACAAGATCATGAATAGATCTAGGGCTGAGACCGACAGCGGCGGCTCTGCGGTTGGCAATCCAAGTGCCGGCGATGAATCCGAGAGCGACCAGCAACCCGAAGGAATGGAGTTGGAAGCTCCCAATTTCGAAGAGGATGGGCTTCATAAGAGGTGTCGCTTTAGCGAGCGGGTGAAATCAGCGGCCAAGCGGATAGCTCGCGGGTATCACGAGTAATTAAGACTCCATTGGCGTAGGCGGGGTGGCTGAAGGTTTTGCCGCAGGCTTGGAACCGACCGAGTTCGAGATATTTTTCTGGCGAAGCGTTTAAGAGGATGACTTCACCGGCGTCGGTGAGGATGATGAGACGGGTTCCTGAAGCGATCACCGAGGCGTATTGATCAAAGCCGGGTTGGCGCCAAGTGACTTTGCCTGTAGCAGTTTCGATGCAGACAAAATCCCGAGTGGGACCGTGACCGTAGAGGTGTCCTGCGAGAAGAACAGGAGTGGATAGATTAATTTTCAGATCACGATTGATCCACAACTCACTGACATTGATTCCCGCCGGAGTTGGATTGATTCTGAGGCGTCGCATTCCTGTGGTAAAGCTAGCAAAAGTGACTGTGTCGTCGTCCAGAATTGGGGTGAGGACATTGCGATTGGCCCCGGTTTTGAAGGGGACTCTCCAGAGCAAGGCCCCGTCGCGGGCATCCAATCCAAGGAGGCCTTCACAGGTGACGGCAACGGCCTGATTGCGCCCCCCCAGTTTGCCCACGATTGCGGAGGCGTAGGAGGTGAGATCATTCTGAGATTTCCAAAGATATTTACCGGATTTGGCATTAAAAGCGACGAAGGCTGCGCCCTGAGTGGAACCAACCTGCACGATAATTTGGTCACCATAAAGGACAGGGGACCCAGAGTTACCCCGCCGACTAGCGGCACTAGGGCCGCCACTTTTATCTTTCACCCAAGTCATACCGTAGTCACCGAAATGAAAACCCCAGAGTCGGGTGCCGTCGGTCATTGAAAGGCAGGCGAATTCTCCATAGCAGCTTTGAACAAAGATTCGGTCGGTATCAACGAGAGGAGTGCAGCGGGGACCGGCTTCAAATTCGTCGGCGTAAAGTTCCGCAAACGGTTGTTTCCAAAGTTCATTTCCAGTAGCGGAGTTGAGGCAATGGACCGTCTCTCGTCCGCCGGCATCATCAAGATAAATAAGGCGATTTCCCGACTGAACTGGGCCTGAGTAGCCGTGTCCGATATTTTTACGCCAGCGCGGTTGAAGGCCGGAGGGGATGGAGTTGGGTAGGGGATCGGGAGAGAGTCCGTCCCGCTGGATACCGCGCCATCCGGGCCAATCAGCCGCAGTCGAACGAAGGAGAGCGGCGACTAAAAAGAGGAGAAACTTGAGGAGAAAGTGACTAGAAACTCCGCACCAGTGGGTCAAGCGGTTCGAGAGATTCATGGTGGCAGGGTTGAGAATTACCAAGATCCCTCGGACAGAAGGGAAATAATGTTACGAGCCAGATTCTCGGCGAGCAGTGGAGTTGATTGGCGTTCGGCAGAACTGAGATCTGGGTTGCTGCGAATCGTGGTACGACCCGTGACCTCTCTATCGAGCAGGGTCTTGCCTGAGCTTCGTTCGATAGCAGTGACGTGAGCAGTCAGGACGATGTCATAATCCCGAGTAGCAATGATGTCGTTACGCTGAAAAGTGAGAGGATTACGAACAAATTTGCGAAGAGCGGTAGTTATAACGATGTCGGCATCGTCTCGACTGGCGAGGCGAAAGGTGCCGTCGGTATTCACTTGGGCTCGCAGAGCATGGTTGACGGTATCGCCAAGGCGAGGTTCATCGGTGCCATTAGAAACGGAGCCAATTTGAATCGTGCGAGATCCGGGGTAGGTACCATTAGTGGGGCCTAGCGAATATCCAATGCAACCGGCTAACCAGACTGTTGCGATCAGAAACCAGCCGGACCGCAGTGGCGGGCGTCGATGCGGCAGAGAGATCGAAGACAAGTGATTGATTGAAGTCACTTTTTCAGTCCTTGAACCTTTTGCTCAGCTTGCGGCATAGCGGCTTTTCTTTCTTGCGCTTGAAACTGGATTTCATTTGCTCTCCATTGGCGTACTTGGCGCTCAGCGCGTGGTTTGAGATTTTCGATTCGTTCCCGCGCTTCGGCGGCGTACTTGGATTCGGGGCTTCGAACTAAGACCTCGTTATAATAGGTCAGTGCCGCTTTGTATTGGCGATATTTGTCGTAAAATTGGGCGGTTTCGAATGCTCCACGCGCTTGCTCCACCTTGAGAGAGGTGACGATGGCAGTGGTTTCGGTTGTCCGTTTGTCGTCGGGGTAAAGAGCTTTAAAGTCATTAAAGTAGGTGATGGCATTCCCAGCGATGGATTGGTCGTACTCAGCGCGTTTGGCTTGTCGATTCCAAGCGATACCCGCGGCATAAAGAGCATCGGCGGAGATTTGTGGACGGTCAAAATAGCGATCTGCAGCCTTTTGATAGGCTTTGACAGCATTGGCGTAGTCCTTTTGTTTTTCGCGTGCCGCCCCGATGTTCATCAAAGCCTTGGGTCCTATATCGGTATAAGGCCCGTTGCGATTGACCTGATCGAAAAGTTTCGAAGTTTTTTCCATAGAGGGAAAAAACGGGATATACCCCCAAAGTTTGAACCATTGCCCACCGAGGAAGCGGTTAGCGATTTCGAACTGGCGCTGTTGAATTTCTGAATGGTTGGCCAGTTTGGGATACAGCGTTAAGGCTCGATTATATTCTTTGAAAGCGCGTTCATCCATTCGGCGAGCTTCATAACAGCGACCCACTAAATACTGGGCACGGCCTGCGTAGTCCGAAAGGGGCCAGACTTTGACAGTGCGGCGTGCGGCCTTCAGTGCGAGTCGGTATTCTCCTTTATCGAAGGCTTCTTGAGCCACACTCACTTGATCTTTGGCGCGCTTACGCTGCCAATTACCGCCACCGCCGACCGGTTCATACGACCAGCCTTCGCCGGGTCGATAGATCAGCGGTGCCGGACAAGTCCGGGCAAAGAAAAACATACCCACAAGGGCAACTAGAAGTCGAAGAGACACTCGGCTCACGCGGGACAGGCTACGGGAGAGTTTGAGCGGGTCAATGTTAGGAATAGGTTGGTTTTCATTTTGGACGAGTGAGTCGGTTAGATTTAGGTCAAATGATTTGTCTTCCGAGGTGAGTAGCCAAGACACAGAGTCGGTGGGGAAACAAGGGAACACCATTGTCTGAAAAGAGACTTGGTGGCAGGCTTTGTCTCGATATCATGCCGGTCGCGCACTCCAAGAATCCTCGAACCCTTAAAGGACATTTGCTCCTTGATGCCGGTGGTCTAGCAGGTTCTTTTTTTCATAAATCAGTCGTACTGGTGTGCTCTCACACAACAGAAGGCGCCTTTGGTCTGGTACTGACCCGTTCGATTGGAAGCAAAATTGGAGGGGCATTATCTGAAATGTTGCCAGAGCGTTTGGATGAGGAATTCGTTTATGCTGGAGGGCCCGTTCAGCCTGGAGCCTTAAGTTATCTCTATAGTCATCCTAGGCTTACCAAGGGAACGGTGCTTTCACGGGTTTCGCTGGGGCATGAGTTAGGTGGGTTGATCGATTTGGGATTGCACCCTTTTCCAGAGATGCGTTTGCGTATTTTTGCTGGATACGCTGGATGGTCGCCCGGCCAATTGGATGAGGAAATTCGTCGCGAATCATGGTTAATTCGAAAGAGCACACCGGATCTCATTTTTCATCAACCGCCTGAGACTCTTTGGTCGTATTTGTTAAGGAAAAGTCCTCTTTGGACAGAACGTTTATTGGCTGAGAGACCTGATAATTCCTCGGTTAATTGAGGCAAATGCGAACTCTTTTATTCTTTGCTCTACCGCGTGAAGCCGCTGCTTTTTTGATATGTCAAACCGCAGGGCCAGTGGCGATTCGACGAGAATCAGTGCCCTCAGAGATTGGGAATGCACGTCGCTACCGGATGGGAACGAACGAGGTTTGGGTGACCGGTATGGGAGCGGTTAATGCTGACCTCGTTGGGCGGGTTGCCCTTGAGAAATTCCGTCCAGAACGGGTCATCACCGCAGGCGTGGCGGGCGCACTGGATCCGGTTCATCAGATTGGAGATGTTTTCCACGATTTGGATCCGGGCATGGAGATGGAATTTCTTCTTCGATCTGCAGGAAGTCGACCGGGGCAGATTCTTTTGCGAGATCGCATTGCGGTGACCGAGGCAGAAAAAGCGGCATTAAGAGCGTCGACCGGGGCTGATTTAGTGGAAATGGAATCAGCCGTGTTACGAGAACTTGCCAAGGGAAAGGGAATTCCCTCAGCGACAATTCGATCGGTATCGGACGCAGCGACAGGGGATTTGCCGCTTGATTTCAATCAATTTTTGAATGGCGACATGCGGTTGAATCCTTGGAAGCTGGGGTTGGGGATTTTAGGGCGACCCTCCTCTATTCCGGCCTTAATAGCCTTAGGCCGACAGACCTCTTTGGCGACCCAACGTTTGGCGACCGTTCTTCACTCGGTGATTTGATGAAGAACACAAAGGCTCACATTTGTGATTTGGGTACCATTGCAACGGACTAACTTAGAGAAAGGTTTCAGAAAGTGTTTGCCGCCGAGTGGGAGATTTTGACACGATTTTGATCTCATGCTGAACCCAACTGAATTCAAAAATGTGACAGCGGTAACCAAGGCCAATATTTATTTCGACGGCAATGTGGTCTCCCACACGCTGTTATTTGCTGACGGTTCAAAGAAGACCTTGGGCTTAATTTACAGTGGCGGATACCACTTTGGTACTGATAAAGCCGAGCGAATGGAAATTATTGCGGGAAGCTGTTCGGTTACTTTGGATGGGCAGAGTCAAGTGTTGGCTTATGGGGCGGGAACTTCGTTTGCTGTGCCTGCAAAATCAGGATTCAACATCGAAGTCGGAGCTGATATTTGCGAATATGTATGTTCCTTTTTGGACTGATATGGGGGTAAACCAAGTTGATAAACGGGTAGATTGTGGCGCCTCAAAGCCGGTCTGCGTTTCGCTTTAGTTTTAAAACTCTGTCTTAATTCTTATTTTTTGGAAATTGATTAGGAAGGTCTGTGAACTCCAATCCGATGCCTGGCTCCTTTGGCGACGAGTTTCGAGAGATAAAGAGTGAATTTTTTGATCAACCGCGGAGTGAACCGCGATTGATCACTGAATCCTGATGACCCATCGAGAAGGATGAGAGATAATGAAGGCATGCGGTTTCTAATAGTGACGTTATGGATTGGCTTGCTGCTTCGGGTTGAGGGGCAGCACGGTGAAGCTCCATCCTTCGAGGCGGCGGTAGAGGGAACCAAGCGCTTTCAATTGGCAAAGGAGCTAAGTTTGAGTGTTTGGGCTGCCGAACCACAGTTGAGCAACGGGGTGGCATTTAGTTTTGATGGTCGAGGTCGAATGTTTGTTGCTGAGACGCATCGGTATGGGGTCTCCGTGTTTGATATCACTAAGAACTCCGCTTGGTTATTGGCTGATATGGCACTTCGATCGGTTGACGACCGAGCCCGTTTTTTGGCCCGCCAATTTGTTACCAATCAAAGCCTACTAACTCGGGATAGGGAACAAGTTCGGATGTTAGAAGATCGAGATGGCGACGGACGAGCGGACCACTCGAAGTTAGTCTTGGACACGCCGAGTACTTCGGTAGACGGGACCGCTGCGGGCATCCTAGCCACTGGGAACCAACTTTATTTTGGCAGTATTCCTTCACTGTGGAACGTGGATCTTCCCACTTTGAGCGAATTGGATTCTCCGGTGCCTCAGTCGCGGGTGTTGCGACCTGCAGTTTCGTTACACTCAGGATTTGGGGTGCATATAGGAGTGACAGGGCATGATCTTCATGGGCTGATTCGAGGGCCCGATGGACGGATTTATATGAGCTTTGGCGATCGGGGAGTGTGCCTGACTAATCGCGAAGGAGTGGTCATTAACTTGCCCGATCGAGGAGGTGTTTTGCGGTGTGGACCAGAGGGACAGCAGTTGGAGGTGTTTTGTTCTGGGCTTCGTAATCCACAGGAACTTGCCTTTGATGATTTAGGAGATCTCTGGACCAGTGATAACGACACAGCCGGGCCGGATGACTGTCGGGTTTTGCACTTGGTAGAAGGTGGGGAGTACGGTTGGCGTACAAGCTATCAGCACATGGATGGGTTTGGTCCTTGGGTGAGCGAATTACTTTGGAAAGGGGGTAAGGACGGAATTTTGCCGCCGGCGGGACAGGTCAGTCAAGGGCCGAGTGGGTTGGCATTTTATCCGGGTACAGGCTGGGGAAAGCGGCTAGCCGGCCGGTTTGTGCACTGCGATTTTCCGGGGGGCGTTTGGTCCTTTTCAGTCACGGCATCGGGGGCGAGTTACGCAGTGAGTGCCAAGGAGAAACTGCTATGGAATTGTTGGCCCACCGATGTGGATTTTGGTCCTGATGGAGCCCTTTATGTGATGGATTGGATCCAAGGGTGGGAGATGCCTCAACGAGGCCGAATCTATCGGATGACTCCAACAGATGCGGAGGCATCGAGTCCGCAGCGATTGGAAGAAATGAGGGCGGTACGGAGTCTGTTAGCCGAGGGAATGACCCTCCGGACCGAGGCAATTTTGAAAAGACTGCTGGGGCATGCGGATCGGCGCGTCCGATTAGAAGCACAGTGGGAACTGGCGAGCAGAGGAGCGCGCAGCGTCAATGGTTTGGTTGCCGTTGCCCGTTTGGGAAAAGGGCGGATGGAACGTCTTCATGCCTTGTGGGCATTGGGCCAGTTAGCGCGCGGAGAAGCTCATTCCACAGTGCTGGCTGGTGTAGAGTCGCTCCGCGGCTTAATTGAATCGAATGATTCGGAGGTGGCAATCGCCGCGATGGTATTGCTAACCGAAGCGGGCGTCCGAGGGATTGAACCTCGGTTGATTGCACAGTGGCGCACGGTGGATCTGCGACGGCGTGCCGCTGCATTTTCTGCATTGGCAAAGGTTCGTAGTGTAAAGCGAGATCCTACCGAAAGAGCAGACAGTCCCTTTCCGAGTGCCGCGTTTAGGACGGCCTTCCTTGGGTCGGGTTTGGATCCCTTTCTGCGGTTGGCAGCGGTTCGATGTTTGGCGAACGAAGTCTCACCAAGAAAGGGGCAACAGTCTGCACTTGAGTGGGTGCTAGAAGATCCAGATGAAGGGGTGCGGGGCTTGGGAATCGAGGTGTTACGACGAGCCTCAGATGGAGCTGTCGCGGCACCGTTGGCGACGACACGGGCCTATCGGATTGAAAATCAATTAGGATCAAGCTTGCCGTTAGCCATCGAGGCAGCGTCGCGAGCTATTCACGATGTTCCAATGGTCGAAGGGCTACCGGAACTGGCACGATTGATTTTGAGAGTCGATTGCCCTCCCGCGCTTATGAGTCGCTCGATCAATGCTTGTTTGAGATTAGGGACTTCTCAGCACGCGCAGATGCTTGGGGGATTCGCTAAGCGACGAGATGTGCCGAGTTTTGCGAGGAAAGCGGCATTGAAAGCCCTAGGTGATTGGTCTCAACCACCGGCGTTGGACGCAGTGGTCGGACTCTGGCGCCCAGTCTACGGAGGATTTGAGGGATTTAAGACCTCGAATGATAGCAGTCAGGAGGATAGTAAAATTAGAGAGGTTGGGGAGAAGATTGGGTTAGTGGCTAAAGGGAATTCATTGATGATTGCTGCACAAAAAGCCATGTCATCGGGGCGAACAACTGTGATGCAGTTCCCTTATTTATCCGAGGATCTGGGGCGTTCCATTTCTTTTGAAGCTGCGGGTGCTTTTAAGCGAAATGCCGAACCGGCAAAGCGGGCTTTTTTAAAAGTAGCGGGCGAGATTTTGAACCCGCAGACCTCGGATTTATCGGGGTTAGAATTAGGAGGATCAGGGGTGCCAGTTGAAGTTCAATTGGCGGTGATCGCGACAGTAGTCCAGTTACGCACCAAGGAAGCCAGCTCTCCGCTGTATGCGCACTTTGAGGCGCCCTCGACTTCGGTCGCGGTAAAGAGGGCGATCGTAGATGCTTTGGTTATTTTGAATGCGGCGCACGCGTCGGAAGCGGTTCGCATCGCCTTAGAGACACCTACTTTGTGGGTTGCAGCGGTGAGGCACTTGGATCGGCTAGAGAGCGTCGGTCGAGTTCTGGTTTTGTCCAATCTTGTGGAGCAAGTTGGTTCAGTGGATGGAGTGCGAGTAGCTCAGGCGGCATTGGGGGTGTTAGGAGAGACAGGGGAAGAGGCAGTTCAGGCACTCTCTAGATTTGTGAGGCAATTGAAGGCAGGCCAGTTTCCGAAGGTATTAGCGCTTGATTTGGGAGAGGCGGTACGGAAGACCACAGTTTCGAATTTATTAGCCACAAGTCGCAGTAAATCGAGCAGCACTGGAGTGTCTGGTTATGAGGACTGTTTGAGTGGCGGCGACGCAGAGAAAGGACGGCGCATTTTCCGTGAGAACCAAGCCGTGCAATGTTTACGATGTCATCGAGTCGGTGGGGAAGGAGGGAATGTCGGGCCTCGCCTCGACGGAGAGGGGCCTCGGTCAACTCGAGAGCAACACTTGGAGAGTCTTGTTTGGCCTGATTTAAAGACGTCCGTTGGTTACGAGACCGTGGCATTGACACTGAGGAATGGAACAATCGTAGCCGGTGGAGTGAGGTCTCAATCAAATCGAGTCTGGGTTGTAGAAACTGTGAGTGAGGATGGGTTGCAGGAGGTTCGACAGATTCCGTTTGCGGAAGTTGTAAAACGAGAACAAGGCCGAAGTGCAATGCCAGAAGGATTAGTAGAGCAACTCAGTTTGTTTGAATTACGAGATCTTATTGAGTATCTGGCAGGCTTACGTTAAAAAGAAGGGAGTTAGTAATCGATTTTCGCGCCTTCTTTTGTTGGGATGGATCGCTTAGATCGAGCCTCGCAGAAGGACTGTTTTGGCCGGCAGCAGGAGGCGTTGGCTATGTTGAATGGGTGAGATCCTCAGTCAGAGATAATTGGACGAGGATAGAACTCCGTTTTCGGGCAAGTTCAACCTTCGAGAGTGCAACGACTTTAAGTCTGACAATTCGCGCTTGAATTACGGCCACTTTTCAATGGCACTACCGCCATCGGAGATGGTTGACTTTGGCCACTCGTGCGGGCCATATTTAAGGAAAGCCGATCGAGAATCAATGGTGCGGGGCATTTTCTAATATCTACCCAAAAGTCTGTTCTTAAACTTTCAACTGCTAAAATAGATTATGTCTGAGCTTCCTTGCTCAATGTTAGGCCTATAGTTTTTATCTAACGACAATGCGTTTACTCAACTTCCCCAAATAATTCGTATAAGCGCGTTAGTTTTCCTTTATGCCGCGGTGAGTGCTGCCTCATTTTTTGCTTACTACATCAGATTCGATGGGCAATTGGCTGGGGACTTTAAAGGTTTTCAACCTCAGATGATAAGGGTGTGGCCGTGGATTATTTTCATTCAAATTTTTTCCTTAATACTGGTAGGGCAAGCAACAGTCCTTCCCACTTATTTCAGTGTGATAGATTTAAAGCGACAGTTGATCGCGATAACTCCCTCCACCTTCGTCCTTTTGTTTGGGCTAGAAGCCGTTGAAGTTCACATTCCCTATGGTGTGAGGATTTTGGATTATGGGTTGTTTGGGGTGACTTTGACAGGGGCACGCCTGCTTCTCCGATATTTTGGTGAAAGGCAGCGAAAGGCGAAGAACTTTTCTAGAGTTGGTATTAGGGGGTAGGTAAAGCCACTGTGATTGTCGGTGCGGGATCCACTGGATCATCGCTTGTTCGTGAACTGTTGAGCAAACCAAGCCTACATCTGCGACCGGTGGCTTTCTTTGATGATGATAAGGCTAAGTGGGGACAAAATTTGCATGGGGTGAAGATTGTTGGAAGCCCAGAATTGCTTCTAAAATTACCATGGAGAGATTCTGTCAGGAAAGTGATTATTGCGATGCCCACCGCCAGAGTTTCACGGGTTGGGGAGGTTGCTCAAATTGCTGTTCAAATTGGGGTTGTCTCCGATACGGTGCCCGCTCTTGACCAAATGCTGTCTGGTTCGCTTCGCGTCTCTCAGTTACGTTCTATTCAAATTCAAGACTTGCTCCAACGAACTCCAATTGATCTCGATCAAGCGGGTATTGTGGGGGTTCTGAAAAATCAGGTAGTGATGGTGACCGGAGGTGGAGGGTCGATTGGGAGTGAGTTGTGTCGCCAAATTCTCGGTCAATTTCCAAGACTACTGGTGTTGGTTGAAAGGTCCGAAGTTCAAATTTTTCAGATTGAACAGGATTTGCTCAAAATGGGTGCCGGAAGCTCACTAATTTCTGTGGTCACAGATATTAATGATGTTGGCCGAATTCGATCGATTTTTGAGAGGTACCGGCCCTCAGTGCTTTTTCATGCGGCTGCGCACAAGCACGTTCCGATGATGGAAAATCAACCTGAGGAAACTATTCTTAATAATTCATTTGGAACCGCTAACCTCGCTCGCATGGCATTAGAATTTGGCTTGGAACGGTTCGTCTTTATTTCAACCGATAAAGCGATTAATCCGACCAATGTGATGGGTGCCTCAAAGCGTATGGCAGAGATTTTTCTACAAGCTTTTCATGCGGCAAACCCAGTCTCGACACGTTTCATGGCGGTGCGCTTTGGTAATGTATTGGGATCGTCTGGATCGGTTGTTCCAACTTTTCAGCGGCAGATTGCTGAGGGTGGGCCGATTACCGTGACCTATCCAGAGGTGACTCGTTATTTTATGACGATTCCCGAGGCGGTGGGATTGGTATTACAGGCTGCGGCTTTAGGGGTAGGAGGAGAAATTTTCGTGCTAGACATGGGGGCGCCAGTCAAGATTGTTGACTTAGCGCGACAGCTAATTGCCTTGTCGGGGTATCAGGTGGATATTGATATCGATATAAAGTTTATTGGCTTGCGGCCAGGGGAGAAGATGTTTGAGGAACTTTCCCACCAGAATGAAAATTTGGTCGCAACACGGCATCCCAAGATCTTTCGTTTTGTGTGTAAACCGTACGATCTAGGCGAAGTAGAGTCTTCTTTTCGTCGGATCGAACTCGCGTTGAATACGAGTGACACGATGAAATTGAAACTAATGAAGAATTAGTTCCTGAGTATAAGCCCTTCGTTAACTGAGCGAATACTCAAAGGAAAGACATCGATAGAGAGTTCGTGTGTAAGCGTACGCCCAACCCCATGGTTCACTAGTTAGCGAAAGTAGGATATTCCGCGATCGAAGGCGGGGGGAGAAAGGTCGATCGACCGGATTAGGCTTTCGCCGGTTTCCAGTTCCAAGGCAGGAGTTCGGCAACGGTGTGGTTC